>NZ_WTKV01000021.1:0-91708 GCF_011378705.1 Pseudoalteromonas sp. SA25
GCAAAGTCAGTATCTTGAATACGGCTACGTGATGCAGATACGTTCTCAGAAATATTAGCAAGGTTACTAATTGTATGACCAAAACGGTTTTGCACCGCACCCAAGTCAGCACGCTGACTATCAATCATTGCAATTGCACCATCAATTACATCTAACGCATTTTGAGAACCCGCTTGCGTTTCAATATTCATCTTACCAACATTATCTAAAGTAGATACATCACCAGTTGTATTAGCACCTAAAGTAGTATCACCAGACGTAACTGAGAATGCCTGCGTAGAGGATAACCTTACTGTACCAGCTGTCACAGCCTTATCAGCTCCACCGCCAGTTAATGTAATACCTGTAGTCGCACTTGTTGTGCCATCATAATCGACACCAGTAACAACTATTGTCCCAGCTCCAGAAGCTCCGCCCTTGAAGTCTGTTATTTCAATATCATCACCAGACTCATCTGTTAATATCATTTTCCCGGCTTCAGATACCGCAGCAGAGATACCGGTTTCACCTGAACGCTCGTTAACGGCACTTGCTATAGCAGCCATATCAGTACCCGACGAAGGGTTTGCTGAAATAACACTACCATTTAACTTAAACGAAAGTGCGCCACCGCCACTTAATGTAGATAGCTCAACTTGCGTTCTCGCATCGGCAGTTACACCTGTAGATGACTGTGCTGCATTTATTGAATCTGCAATTTCTGCAGCACTTGCACCAGCAACATTCCCAATAAGTGTATCCTCACCATTCTTACCTACTAAGGTCAAACCACCTGATGTAACACTATTTGCAGTTGCTGTAGAGGTTAATGCTGATGCTTCACCTAAGCCCGCAGATGCACCTTCAAGGTCAAAAGATTGAACACCAATATCGCTAGCAGCAATACTATTTAATGACACAGAAATAGTTTCGTTTGCATTGGCGCCCACTTGAAACTGCTTAGTACCAAAATTGCCATCTAGCAATTGTTGCCCACCAAACGATGTTGTGTCAGAGATTCGTGTCAACTCAGTTTGTAAAGCTGATACTTCTTTTTGCAGTGCATCACGGTCAGTTGCAGAGTTTGAACCATTTGCCGATTGCAGAGCAAGCTCTCGCATACGTTGTAGTATGTTAGTAGACTCATTCATTGCGCCTTCAGCGGTTTGCGCCATTGAGATACCATCGTTAGCATTTCGCTGAGCAACGGCTAAGCCATTAATTTGCGATGTTAAGCGGTTTGAAATTTGCAGGCCTGCGGCATCATCTTTTGCGCTGTTAATACGCATACCCGACGATAAGCGCTCCATTGAAGTAGCTAAGCCTTCGCCAGATTTAGTTAAGTTACGTTGTGCGTTTAGTGACGACACATTAGTATTTACTGTTAATGCCATTTTACCATCTCCTAGGTTTAAACAGAGTGTGGTTCAACACGATTTAACAGGAACCACTGTTCGATAATTTCTTAAAATAAGAAAAGCATTTACTGTGCCAACTTTAATTTATTTTTAAGATGTTGTTTTTAAATGAAAATATATAATTTATTGAATTGTAAATAAAGAGTGAAGTTGTTTAGAAAGGAGTGACAATTTTTTGCCGCTTTAAAAGTAGGTAAAGCGGCAAGGTATTTCTGCTTATAAGTAATCGAATAATGAAAGGTTAGTTAAACGGCCAAAAGTAGCTTGCGATGCTTGCAGTGCCGTTTCTTGTTTGGTTAGTTCGCTAATAGCTTCTGCCATATCAACTTCAACTAAGTTAGAGCGATTACTTTTATTTTGAATATCGAGCGCTAAGTTTGAATCGCTTACTCTTTCAAGTGCGTTCATACGTCCACCTAAACTTGCTTGGGTAAACACGACTTGCTCACTCGCGTTTTGTAATTGCACTAAGCCATCAGCAAGTACTTGCTGAAAGTCATCACCTTCAAGTGCGCCATTGTTAAGGCCGGTAATAAGTGCTTGCAGTGTATTAAGTACGTTTTCTTTATGTGGTTTTTCAAGGCTAAAATCGAGTTGACCAGGCGCACTACCCTCAAATTGAATTTTCATACCTGCAAATTCAATTGTATCATCTGTAACTTCACCAGTTTGAGGCGGGGTAAGCGACATACCATCTTGTAAAATTTCATATGTATCTGGATCGTTTGTTGTTGCACCAGCGGTTGTGACTACACTAAAAGTATTTGCTGTAGGTGAAACTGGAGTCGCTGGATCGGCATTGTATTGAGCTTGATGGAACTTATCGAACTCGGCTTGGCCATCAACATAAACAGTGCCTTTAGTAATATTATTTGCAGGTGTTGTTGTTGGTATGTCTGCTTTATTATCGAGTACATTTAGTCTGGCATCTGTTTTTTCAAACGTATCAAAGCCGTTATCACTCGCTTTAATTGATACACCTTCTGCTATAGTTATTTGGTGCTGACCTTGATCGCCTTTATAGTTATATTCACCTGATTCGAGCTGATAAGGCTGCGTGCTGTCTTGGTAGCCTGAAAATATAAATTTTCCGTCTTCTGATCGGGTATTCATTAAGTTAGCTAGCGTTTGTTGAATGCCACTAAGTTCTGATGCAAACGTTTTTAAATCGTCTTTAGTGTACACACCATTACCAGCTTGAATAGTGAGCTCTTGCGCTTGTTGAATATTACTGTTTATACTTTGTAATACGCTTTCTTCAGTTTCTAGGCGGCCATTTAGCTGGTTAATATTTTTAGTGTATTGCTCATTCGTTTGTATTTTATTTGAGTACAGCATAGCTTGGGAAATAGCAGCTGGTGCTTCTGAGGTGGTTAAATACTTTTCACCTGTTGTTACTCGCTCTTGAGCATTTGCAACACCTTGTTGGTTGTCGAGTATTTTATTTATGTTGTTTTGGTACATTAAATTATTAGATAAACGCATAATTACCTCGCCGCATTTAATAAGGTGTCAAAAATTTCTTGAGCTGCTGCTAAAACTTGTGCTGATGCTGAATATGATTGTTGAAAACGCAGTAAATTCGCGGCCTCTTCATCAAGGTTTACTCCAGATAACGACTCGTACCATGCCTCAGATTGCTGTGCTAGTGCGTCAAATGCAGCCCCACTTGTGATTGCTTGGCCAGTTATAACACCTATATCACTCACTAATCCTGAATAAGCTTGGTTGAACGTTTTATGGTTGTCGGCCGTTGCTGTTGTTTCTACATTTAAACGGACTAACTCGCCATTTTGTAAGTCAGCTAATTTTAAACCATTACGGTTATCATCAAAGCCGCCTTCGTTAAACTCAAGTGTAAATGTGTCGCCTGTTGCTGGTGTTCCTTCTATATCAAAGTCAAAACCATATGAATCATAAGGAGCGCCCAGACCTGCTAAAACATTTTTACCCGGTGGCGCTATCGTTACTGCCACATCAGTGCCACTACCATCGCTAATTAAATAATCATTGGTACCTGTAGCTTTAACAAGTGTTATTTCACCGTTTGTTAAGCCTGGTGCTGAAGTAAAACCACCGGAGGTAACACTTGTTACTTCTCCCGCTGAAATAGTAGCGGTGCCTATATTATTTAAATCGTTAGCAGTACGGATTGGCGATGCTAGTGCTAAATCTTCTGTGCGCCCTGTTGCAAGTGTAATACTTGAAGCGGCATCTGAATTAAGCTTTATTTGAAACTGATCTCCCACGTTACCTGTTTTGGTTGTATCTATATTTAATTGTAGTCCGAAAGAGTCTTTTACCGTTGCTAACACTTCTGGTGTTGTAGCTGTTGCCGCTTGATAAGGGACTGCATTTCGAATATCGTCTGCATTTATGATCCCATCAGCTGGGATATCTGCAACTGATGGATCACCTAGCGGCTCGCCTTTATTATCTACTGGTTGAATAGAAACCGATGTTGCACTGGTATAAGTAATAATAAAGTCACTAGCAGGAAGTTCACTGCCTTTACCGGGCTCTACCGTTGCAGTCATACCAGCATCACCAGTATTCGCTTGATACGCATAAGCGCCAACGGTAGGTATATTAAAAATATTACCACCTAGCTGACCTGTTGCATCCATACCCAATTTGTTTTGTTCGTTAAATGCATCAGCTATCGCTAAGCCCATTTGGCCAATTTGGTTTTGCGCAGGGACTAATATGTCATCTCTAAAAGCAAGTAAGCCGCCAATTTTTCCTTTAAGCTTGCTTACATCAACTTCAAGCGGCACTGCTTTGCCACCATTAACGTCAAGCGTGAATTCTTTAAAATTAGGATCGGGGTCGCCTGTCATCGAAAATAAGTTAAATGCACCATTTTGCATAACCACTGCTTCGCCTGTGCCCATAAAAACGAGTTTTTCGCCATTTGGACCATCAAGCGTTTCTATGTCTATTAGCTCTGATAAGTCGCGTATTGCTTTATCGCGTTCGTTATAGGTAGAGCTGGCATCTGCGGCGTTATTAGTGCCATTAACTGCCGCAATATTTTGATTTAGCGTACTAATACTTTGAATTAGTGAGTTTGCTTCATCTGAAAATATTTCGAGCTGCTCGTTCACTACACTTTTTTGATCAAGCACGATGCCCGAAAGCCTATCCATTTGATCAATTAAGCTTTGCGCATCTGTCATTACTAATGAGCGGGCAACGTTAGATGACGGCTGATTTAGCGCTTCTTGCACGTTATTAAATAAAGAGTTAATTCCGGTCGAAAGGTTGTTCGACTCTTCAGAAAAAATAGTATCAACTCTATTTGCCTCAGTAATAAACTGATCGAAAAACGATTTATTAGAGGTGTCACGATTTAGCTGTGACTGAGCAAACTCGTTTAGTAATCGGTATGTTTCGCCTCGCCCCACTTGGTTATCAACCATAGTGGTAAACTCTGTACGCTCACGCACATAGCCTACGGTATTTACATTGGCGATATTTTTACTTGTCGTTTGCAGTAGCTCCGAGCTTGCTCTAACCCCAGAACTGGCAATGTTTAATAAATTAAACGACATGTTACTCTACTCCTTGGCGGATCACGTTTGCCGCAATGTCTTTTAGCTGACTGCTATTGAGCACTTTTTTTATTTTGCTGGCATAATTTGGATCGGTTGCATAACCTGCTTTTTGTAATGAATCTAAAAAGTCGTTTGGTTTTGCTGTATTTTGTAATGCTTCTTTGTAGCGTGGGTTTTGCGTTAAAAAATCAACGAAGTCGTTCACGCTATCTTTAATTGAATCGTAGGCTCTAAAGCTGGCTTGTTTTTTAACGGGTGTGCCTTGTTCAAACTCAAGCGTTACTTTACTTGCTTTGTCACCTTCCCAGCTTTTATCTGACTTAATATTAAATAAGTTATTTGAGCTGCCACCGTCACTTTTATTAATAATGTGTTTACCCCAACCGGTTTCAAGTGCCGCTTGTGCAACCATTACTGCAGGGTTTAAACCAATTTTTTGCGCTGCAGTTTTAGCGTGTTCCCACACTGAACTTACAAACTCTTCTGCATTTTTAAATGTTGGGCTATCGGTTTTAGGCTCTGCAGTATCGACTTTAGGCTCAGCAATATCGGCTTTAGTACTCTTAACGATAAGATCGGGTTGCTTATTTTTTTGCTCATGAGGAAGCGCGGATCCGACTTGTGTATCGCTAAAAATATCGTTGGTTGTTCTAAGCACCGAGCCTGGCATAAAGTTTTTAGACTCAGGCGATAACTGCTGAACAATTAAATCGGCAAGGCCTAATGAGCCATTTGATGAAAGCTCTGTTGAAAGTTGCTGATCGTGCATTTCTTCAAAAAACTTTACGCCACTTGAATTAAATGGACTGTCTTTATCTTCAAATGCTTCGTTAGCTTTGCGCATTCCTTTGAGCAACATTTGCGTAAAAATAGCTTCAAATTGTGCGGCCGCTTTTTTGAGCGCAGCTTTGGAAGCATCAGTTGATGCATCGCCACTCGTTAAGGCTTCTTTACGAAGTGAATCTAAGTTGCCTAAATCAAAAAAGTTTTGTTTATCGAGGTGATTAGTTTCCATCGGCTTTTTGACACAAAATGAATAATGCAGTTAAAAATGCAAAAATTGAGCCACTACCGATAAAACAAGGAAGATAAAAATAATAAACTTAAGTTGCTGTAAATAAAAAGCCCTACATATAGGGCTTAAGTAATACGTTATTTATTGGCTTGGGTTATTTATATAACAACGAGCTGTCCGTTAATTGCGCCGGCTTCTTTTAGTGCTTCTAAAATAGCCATTAGGTCACCAGGCGCTGCGCCTACTTCGTTAATTGCGCGAACTAAATCGTCAAGGCTTACACCTGGATTAAATACAAAGGCGCGCGAGTCGTCTTGGTTTACATCAATAATACTTTGCTGTGTGACAACTGTATCACCGTTTGCTAGCGGGTTTGGTTGTGACACATTTTGTTGTTCTGCAATTGTTACTGTTAAGCCACCGTGAGTTATAGCCGCAGGCTGAAGCTTAACGTTTTTGCCAATGACAATGGTACCGGTGCGCGAGTTAACTATAATTTTAGCGGCCATGTCAGCTGGTTTAAATTCTAAGTTTTCGAGTGTCGATAAGTACGATACACGCTGGGATGCATCGCGTGGTGCTATAACACGAATAGAAACAGAATCTATTGCTTGTGCGCTATTTGGGCCAACTAAGTCATTAATTGTTTTTTCTAGGCGTTTTGCCGTTGTAAAGTCTGGGCGGTTTAAGTTGAAGGTAATGTAATCGCCTTGCATAAATGGGCTTTCTACAGTGCGTTCAACTGTTGCGCCATTTGGTATACGACCAACTGTAGGGGTGTTAATTACAACCTTACTACCATCAAGGCCTTGTGCGCCTAAGCCACCGACAATTAAGCTACCTTGTGCAATAGCGTACACGTTGCCATCTACACCCTTTAAAAAGGTTTGTAGTAAAGTACCGCCACGTAAACTGCCTGCACTACCAATAGAAGAAACCGTAATATCTATTGTTTGTCCGGGCTTTCTAAATGCAGGTAATTCTGCATGCACAGCAACAGCGGCAACATTTTTAATTTTAGGACTTTGAGTTGAAGGTAGCGTAATACCAAAGCTGTTCAACATGCCTCTAAAACTTTGTTGTGTGTATGAGTTTTGCTCGCCAGTACCTGGTAAACCAACCACTAAGCCATAACCAACTAATTGGTTAGAGCGTACGCCTTCAACCATAGACACATCTTTTATGCGCTCAGCACTGGCAGTAAACTGCCAACCTAATAACACAACTAAACATAAAGCTTTAAGGCTATTCATGTTGTTACCCTCTAAAATGGAAACAGCGAACTGCTAAAGAAACGTGTAAGCCAACCAGGACTTTGCGCTTCTTGCGTTTGCCCTTTACCTGAGTATTGAATACGTGCATTAGCAATACGGTTTGATTCAACCGTATTATCGGCGCTTACGTCTTGAGGGCGTACTAGCCCTTCTAAACGAATAAACTCTTCGCCGGTATTAAGCGTTAGCCATTTTTCACCGCGAATAACTAAGTTACCATTAGGTAAAACGCGCATTACATTAACCGAAATATCGCCCACTAAGCTGTTTGACTGGTTTGATTTTGAATCGCCCGTAAACGACGAATCGCTACCAATGCCAAACTGAATACTATCGCCACCTATATTTACAGGTAGACCACCTAATCCAATAACGGGGTCTAAGCTTGCGTCGGTTTCTTTGTCTGTTTCTGTTTTAGCGGCTTTTGTTGCTTGAGTAGACTCTTGCAATTTAACCGTAATTATATCGCCAGTACGTAGCGCTTTTTTATCAGAATATAAGTCGTTTGATGTATGAGTATTAAACAATGAACCTGTGGCTACCAGCGGCTCTAAAATAGGCTCAGGGTACATAGGTGCGTAGTAAGGGTCGTCCTGCACTACTTCACTATTTTGCGTAGACATACAGCCACTTAAAAATAATGTGCCCGCTGTAAATAAAATAATATTACGCATAATTCCCCCTACTCTATTAAAGCTGTTGATTGATATAACTCATCATTTCGTCAACGGCCGAAATTACTTTTGAGTTCATTTCGTAAATACGCTGAGTTTCTATTAGATTTACTAGCTCTTCAGTTACATTTACGTTTGATGTTTCGAGCGAGCCTTGAATAATGCTACCTAACCCTTCAACGCCAGGATTACCTTGTACCGGCGCACCACTTACAGCGGTTTCGGTATAAAGGTTTTGACCAATTGGCTCAAGACCCGATGGATTAATAAAATCACTAATAGTAAGCTGACCAATGACCACGTTATCGGCTTGGCCTGCAACACGTACAGATACTTCGCCGTCTTGCGAAACCGTAATTGATTGCGCGTCATCAGGTACATTCATTTCTGGCTGAATAACGTAACCTGCGCCCGATGTTACAATTCGGCCATCGCCATCGGTAGTAAACTGGCCGTTGCGCGAGTAAGCAATATTGCCATCTGGTTGCAGTACTTCAAAAAAGCCTTCACCAGAAATCATCCAATCTAGTGAGTTTTCGGTGGTCAACATGTTGCCTTGCGTAAACTCTTTTTGGTTAGCTACAACTTTAGCACCCGCACCTAACATTAAGCCCGATGGCATTTCGGTATCTTGCGATGAACGACCACCTGGTTGATTAATATTTTGATAAAGTAAATCTTCAAATATAGCGCGGCTTTTTTTGTAACCTACGGTACTCGCATTCGCTAAATTATTTGAGATAACCGATATATCGGTTTGTTGAGCGTCTAGCCCAGTTTTACTGATCCACAATGCTGGATTCATAATCGTGTCCCCATTTTAAAGTTAAACTATGCGTAATAACTGATCTTGACGCTCGTCAATTTCTTCAGCTGTTTTCATTAATTTCACTTGTAATTCAAATTGGCGCTGGTGGCTTATCATGTCGACCATTTCGTGAACAGGGTTCACATTCGACATTTCAAGCGAACCACTTAAAACTTTTACATTGGCAGAGGTATCTACAGTTACATTTGCTTTTGGTCTAAATAAACCATCGTTACCTTTTTCGAGCTGTGAGCTATTTGCTTCTACTACTCTAAGCGTGTCTATTTCTTCTAAAAAGTTAGCTGGAGCGCCTTGTGGTCGAACTTGAATAGCGCCATCTTGGCTAAACCCTATTTTTTCGACTGGGACGGGTAAAATAACAGGTCCCCCTTCGCCAATAACTTGACGACCATGGCTGGTTACGAGCATGCCTTGAGCAGTAACGTTTAACGTACCCACTTTTGTGTAAGCTTCATTACCGGAGGCATCTTGCACAGCAAGCCATGCGTTATCGCTCATCGCGATATCTAAGTCGCGCCCGGTTTGAACAATGCCACCCGATACCATGTTTGAACCCGGACGCTCTTGCATTGAAAATACACGTGTAGGCAAACCTTCGCCAAACGCTTGCATTGAACGCGCCTGCGCAAAGTCAGCTTTAAAACCCGTTGTATTTGCATTTGCCAAATTATTGGCTTTTAAAGCAAGCCCTTGTAGGCTTTGCTTAGCGCCAGAGGCCGCAATGTAGACCATTTTGTCCATAGTATCGACTCACATAAAAAATCTCTGAACTTATAAATGCAAAATAGGTGCCAGATTAAATTTGACGCAACATTGAGAGGTATTTAGAAGGGCTTACAAAGAGGACTTATAAAAAAGGCTGCAAAAATGCAGCCTAATATATTTAATGGGGTTTAGCTTATCGAATCTGCAAAATACTTTGCTGAATAGTTGAGTTAACTTCAAGCGCACGTGAGTTTGCTTGGTAATTACGCTGTGCAGTAATTAAGTCTACGAGTTCATTAGTAAGGTTTGTATTTGATTGCTCAAGCGCTGATGAGTTAATTCCACCAAATGTACCCGAACCAGCTTCACCCGCTACAGGTTCACCTGAATCAATACTTTGCTTCCAGCTTGTATCACCTACTTGTGATAACCCTTGTGAATTTGGAAAACGTACCATAGCCACTTGGCCTAGGAATGTTGAGTCACCATTACTGTAAGAAGCGACAATTTTACCGTCTGTTCCTATATCAATTCCGGCTAAACGACCAACCGTTGAGCCATCTTGATCGAGTGCTTTTACTTCAAAACCACTTGAATACTGAGTTGGGATACGTCCTGCCGTGTTATTTTCATCGCGCCAGTTAAGCTCAATACCAGTACCAGGGAAAGTTGCACCATTGTCTAGTAATGTTGATAAACCAGCGCCAGAACCCGCTGGTAGTAATATTTCATCAAAAGTAGTTGTATTTGTATTTGCCACACCACCTGTTGTTGATGGCAAACCACTTGAGTTAAAACCTAGGGTAGTCAGTGGTGTATAAGGTGTCGTTGTTTGTTCTCCACCAGTTGTGCCATCAACTACTTTGCCATCGAGTGTTGCGTATACTTCCCAACTGTTATCTGTACCACCTGCTGCGGCATCATCTTCTTTAGCAAAAAAGTATTGTAAGATGTGCGGCTCACCTAGTGAATCATATACTGTTGTTGACGTAGATGAGTTATAAGTACCACTAGACGTAGGGTCAAAATCTAGACCTGATGGATCCGCCGTTGCATCTAAGTTAAACGACAAAAATACATTTTCTGTTGCGCGAGGAGAACCAGACGAATCAGGGATTTGAATTGGATCAGTTGTGCTCAAACTTACCGACGTTGTATCACCTGTAGATGAATCAACAGGGAATGCTTGTAAAAAGTTACCTTTTGCGTCAACCATAAAGTTATCTTGGTTAAGCTTAAATGCACCCGCACGTGTATATGTTAAATCTTGCGAAGATAAATCGTCGGTCATCGCAAAATAACCTTCACCAGTGATTGCTAAATCAAGTGAGTTATTTGTAAATTGTAGTGAGCCTTGGTGAAACTGCTGCGCAACCATGGTTGTTTGCACACCGTCACCATTTTTAGTCTTACCAGAGCTAAACACTGATGAAGCGTAAACATCGGCAAACTCAGCGCGTGACTCTTTAAAACCTGTGGTATTAACGTTTGCAATATTATTTGCCGTTACGTCTAAATCTTTTTGCGCGGCAGCAAGGCCGGTTAATGCAATATTGAAGCTCATAATTCACCTCTAACCTGTTAGTCTGTGGCCTGCTAGCAGGCGAAAAATACTAAAATTTATTACGCGATTTCTGCTACATCTGTCAGCCTAACCGCACCTTCTTTAGTGTTAATAATAATGCCACTTGAGCCATTAATATTAACGCTTTCAATGTTCTTGAATGTAGCAATGGGCAAGCTTGAAAATTCGCCGTCAGTACTTCCTTCGGCGGTTACTGAGTATTCACCTTCAGGTAAACGCTCACCGGCTTCATTTTTGCCATCCCACGCAAAACGTACTGCACCTGCTGATTGAGAACCCATATCAATAGTTCTCACTAGCTGACCTGATGCATCTGTCACTTTAATTTTTAAGTTATCAACGGCTTCTTCTGCCACTGCAGAGCCTCTGGCATCACCCGTTTCATTTAAATCCAGGGTGTTTGACTCAAGTAAAGCTTGCTTGCCAACAAGTGTTGATGCTTGCAATGCTGAATTTGATGTCATAGAAGACGCTAAGCTATCAAAATTTGAATTTAAATCGCTGATGCCTTGCGCCATTGTGAAACTAGTCATTTGCGCAATCATTTGATCGTTATCCGCAGGGTTACTGGGATCCTGAAACGATAATTGCTGAGTTAACAAAGAGAAAAAGTCTTCTTGTGTTAACGCATCACTCTCATTGTCGCTGGTCGCTACTTGCGATTCTTGCCAGCGTATAGAGTCTAAATAGGATGAAGATGTACTAATATCGTTACTCATAACCTACCCTCGGTTACCGCTGCCCTAGCAACAGTGTTTTACTTAGCATTTGCTTTGCTGCATCAGCAACTTGCACGTTTGTTTGGTAAGAACGAGAGGCAGAAATCATATTTGCCATCTCCTCTACAACATTGACGTTGGGTTTATAGATATAGCCATTTTCATCCGCACTTGGATGGTTTGGGTTATATTCAATTTGTAATGGTGCATTACTTTCAACAATGCCCAAAACCTTAACACCAACTGCGGAGCCCTGTTGGTTACTTACTGATGCTGAAGCCTTTGTTAGCTCAGCCGCAAATACAGGTTGGCGCGCTCGGTACGTTTTGTCTTGAGATGAACTAATGGTATTAGCATTAGAAATATTACTAGCTGTAGTATTTAAGCGAACGTTTTGTGCGCTCATACCCGAACCTGCAATATCGAAAACATTATATAAACTCATAATTTTTATCCTTGACTACCGAGAGCTTTATTCAGGCCTTTAAATTTGCCGCTTAAAAATTGCAAGCTGGCCTGATACTCCATAGCATTCTGTGTATACAAGTTTCGTTCCACTTGTATATCAACCGAGTTACCATCACCTGTATCTGATTGATTTGGCATACGAAATGATTCTGAACTGCCCATACTATGAGTACCTCCACCAATGTGTTTATCATTAGTTCTTACCATAGTATTGCCGCTTTGCTGGGTTGACCTTGCCGCTTTTAATGCAGAGGCAAAATCAATATCTTTTGCTTTATAGCCAGGCGTATCAGCGTTAGCTATATTAGTTGCAATTAATTCAGCTCGCTGTGAACGGATCAACATGGCTTGCGGATGCACACCTAATGCTTTATCAAAACTGATAGCCATAACCTTCTCCAAAAAATTGACTTACCCATGAATAAAGCAAAAAATAAGCCATTAATATTAGGAAGTGTTATATTTTTATAAGACTATGTATCTAAATAGAAAAACGACGCTTGGTGCGTCGTTTTAGGGAAATGAATTAACTTAGTTATTTCTTTTGATAAATGATACCGGGGTTGCATCTAACCATATCAAATTCAGTACTTAGACCAGTTAGGGACTCTGACGCTCCTAAAAATAAGTACCCTTTTGGGTTTAATGCTTGTGCAAACTGATTAATAATTTTAGCTTTTATTTCAGGCGCAAAGTAAATAAGTACATTACGGCAAAAAATAATATCAAACTTGCCCATTAACGCGTAAGAATCAAGCAAATTCAGGTGCCTAAAACTAACTTGTTTTTTTATTGTATCGTTTACTTGTGCCATACCATTGCCGCTGTCTTTAAAAAACTTTTTACGACGCTCTGCAGATAACCCTCTGGCAAGTGCAAGCGCGTCATATTCTGCATTTTTACACATATCAAGCATGGTATTAGATATGTCGGTACCAATAATTTGTGCACCCATACGAAGCACACCAGGTTGCTTAGTATTAAATTCAGCTACTGACATAGCTATTGAATAGGGTTCTTGTCCTGATGAGCTGGCAGCAGACCAAATTTTTAAAGGCCTTCTTAAGTCTTTAAACTCAGGAAAAAGCTTATTTTGGAGCAACTCAAACGGGTATTGATCTCTAAACCACAACGTTTCGTTTGTGGTCATTGCATCAACCACTGCGGCTCTTAATTGCCGCTCGTGAGGCCCGAGAGTTTTACTAACCAACTCCGATAAAGATCCCACATTAAATAGAGTCATTAACGGAGCAAGTCGGCTTTTAACTAAATACTGTTTGTTTTCACCTAAAACAATGCCGCATTGCTGCTCTAAAAACGAACGAAACTGGTCGTATTCACTTTGCTGCAAATCTTTATTATTCAAGTTAGTAGCACCTATTTTTGTTAATCACAATGAACCCACTTTTTAACCGCTGTTGCTAATTCGTCTGGGTTAAATTTAGCAATAAAGTCATCTGCCCCGACTTTTTCAATCATAGCCTGGTTAAAAACACCACTCAAAGAGGTATGCAAAATAACATGCAAAGGTGCAAGTTTGGGATCTGCTTTTATTTCAGCTGTTAAGGTATAGCCGTCCATTTCTGGCATTTCAACGTCTGAGATAAGTAACGCTACTCGCTCAGTAATATCGTTTTTACAATCAAGCTCTGCTATTTCTTTTAATCTTATAAGTGCTTCTTTACCATTTTTGGCAAGCTCTGTTTGCACGCCTAACGGCTCTAGGGCACGTTTAACTTGATTACGCGCAACAGCAGAGTCGTCTGCAATAAATACGATACGTTCGCCTAAATCTTTTTGAATATCGCCGCTTTGTGCAACTTCAGCACTTACTTCTGTGTTTACTGGGCAAATTTCGTTGAGAATTTTTTCTACATCGAGAATTTCGACTAATTCATTTTCGATTTCGGTCACTGCTGTTAAATATGAATAACGTCCGGCGCCTGATGGCGGTGGCATTATTTTTTCCCAATTCATATTTACAATACGTTCAACTCCGCCCACTAAAAACCCTTGCACAGAGCGATTGTATTCAGCAATGATTATAAAGCTGTCTTTAATGTTGTCGATTGGGCGCCCACCTACAGCCATTGATAAATCAATAACCGAAATAGTTTGACCACGAATATGTGCAACACCACGAATATACGGATTAGATTTTGGCATGCTTGTTAGTGGAGGGCATTGCAGCACTTCTCTCACTTTAAATACATTAATACCAAAACGCTGACGCCCTCTGAGCTTAAATAAAAGTAATTCTAGGCGGTTCTGCCCAACCAACTGTGTGCGTTGGTTTACTGAGTCTAAAATGCCTGCCATTCAAATCTCCTAAAGAAAACAAATAATACGGAACGATAATTGCTTTCTATTTATAAAGCTACATAACATCGCGGGTGCGTCTACTTTTTGACGCAAAATATTTATACCCTGTTTTAAACCATAAGCATAGTCGAAACATTATGAGTTTGTTAAAAAAAATCAGAAGATACAGTGTTTTTTATTTTGTTACTAGCTTGTGCTTTGTATTCCCTTTGCAAGCTAAAGTGTTTAGTAAAGATTTATTACAAGACATGGCCGTTGCTTATATAGCTAAGCAGATTGGTACATTGCAAAATACTAATACTCAATTAAGTGCACTGCCTTTAGATAGTCGCATTCCTGATCGTGTCTGTAATACTGAGCTTGAATTATCAACATCCGATGAGCCACCATTTAACCGCCAAGTAACCTTACAAGCCAAGTGCAATGATGCGCAAACGTGGGCTCAATACGTTCATGTAAGAGTTGTTGAAATGGCTCCAGTTGTTGTTGCTACTGCTAATTTAACCCGCGGTGAAGTAATAACTAAATCGCATTTAAGTATTGAAATGAAACCAACTCACTTTGTACGAATACAGTACTTAGATGACCCCACAATGCTAATAGGCAGCAGAAGTAAACGAAATATTAGAAGTGGTATGCCAGTATTACTAAACCAAATTTGTATGGTGTGTAAAGGTGACTCTGTTAATATTTACGCCAACCTAAGAGGCCTTAGAATTAAGACCACTGGTATTGCTTTAGAAGACGGTACTTTGGGCGAACAGATACAAATAAAAAACAAAAAATCAGGTAAAGTTTTAAATGCGCGAGTAGATGGTGTAGAGTCTGTCCAGGTGAATATTTAATTTAGATTTATACTAAAGTATCCTACGTATATGCCGATAACATGGCATAAGTTGGGTAATATACGGGTTTATTATTATGGTTAATCAAGTTAATGGCAGTAATCAACAAGCTAATGCGTTAACAAATGCAAAGCAACAACAAGTTGATTTAAAAAAAGATAACGCAAATACACAAGCGACGCAGACTCCTTCGCCTAAAGCAGCAAGTGACTCTGTAAGCTTGACGCCGCAAGCGCAGCAATTAAAAACGCTTCAAGATAAAGCACAGCAATCGTCTGGCTTTGATAGCGATAAAGTTGCTGAGCTTAAAAAAGCAATAACCGAAGGTAAATATCAAGTGGACAGTGAAAAGCTTGCTAAAAACTTAGCTGATTTTGAGTTTAACGTGTATGGCTGATCATAATAGTTTAATTAGCGTAAAACTAAACCAACAAGTAAGTTGTTTAGACTCTTTGCACGCGCTATTAAACGACGAGCTTACTGCTATTGCCTCACGACGTGGTGCTGGTTTAAAAGAAATTACCCAACAAAAAATGTCTTTTTTAACTAAGTTAAGCACTCTAGATAAAGAGCTAAGTAAGCTAATTGCCAGTAACGATACACAAAATCCTGAAATATCTGAGCTAATAAGCCAAGTTAAAACTCAACTTGCGCAATGCCAAAAACAAAATAATGTTAATGCTCATGCTGCCCGTCAAGCGCAACTTAGTGTTAAACAATTAAAAGAGATATTAATTGGCGCACCAACGTCAATGACCTACGACCAAGCCGGTAAATCTGTAAATACCGAGAGTAAACTGGTTCGTAATTTAAAAGCTTAAGCCCAAGATTTTACATTAAAAAAGCCTTATTGATTTATCAATAAGGCTTTTTTAATGTCCTTTATTCTTAAATTTCGTCATAAATAATATCAATTTTCTTAATAATGTAAGCCCCCTTAATAAATAATTAAGAGGGCTCTATTAATATTAAATATCCGTTTGATTATTACTACTTTCAATTAAGTGTTTAATCATCTCTTCCGATTGATTTTGTACATCAACCGCAGGTGCTGCTGCATCAATGCTTCCCCCGCTTTGGGCTGGAGTATAAGCAATTGCAGAGCCTTCATCCTCAACCAGTGTATTTAGCGCTATAAGCTGCTCTGCATCTTCATCAATGATTACGTCATTAATATTAAGCGGTTTTGCACCGTTTGATCTGGTGTTGATAGACCACTCAAGTTACCTAAATCAATCGTGTCAGTACTTAATACGTTGTTGCTTGAAAGCAGGTAAAACCTTTGTTATTGAACGATCTAAAATAAGTGGCAATAAAATACATCTGTTGAGCACTACGCAATCTGCTTAAAAATTAATCCTAACAACAGCATAGCACTCAATATAAGAGGATAAGATATTTTGAATAACTTTTTTAATGATTAGTAATAAGTTACTTTTTTAACTTCGCGTGGCTTTACTTCACCTATGTATAAATCGTGCACACGCTTCATATTAAGCTCAAGCTCGGTCACGTAAGTGTCATCTACTGCGTAAGTTTTAATTATTTGTGCACCTTTAATAAGCCCCTGCACTTTACTTTCTAAGTAATCGTCTTGAGCAATTGAACCTTCCACCGTTGTTCCGGCGGTAATTTTTTGCCCATATACTTGCTCAGTAAGCTCGCGGTAAGCCTCAAGCTTAGAAGCCTTAATTGCCATAAGTTGTTTTTGCGACGCGTTAGCGCCTTTTTGCAAGCTAATAGGTGCATACCCTATCGCTTTTAAAACGGGGTAATTATTTGGCTCTACATATTTATATTCAACATGCTTATCAAAAACGCTGCTACAACCACCTAAGGTTAAACACCCAAGTGTAATAAGTAATGAAATTGCTCGCATAGCATTTAGCCCTTGTATAGTAATTAGCAGTACATATGCACGTTTAATGCCATTTATAGCATTACTAATAATTACCAAATAACATTGGTACAGTCCTTGCTATACCTGGTTAATAGCTAACGTTTAATTGGAGTAAAAGTATGAAGTCGTTTTTATCATTGGCATTTGCAGGGTTAAGTGCAACGGCATTATTAACTTTCTCCCCTTTTACTAAAGCGCAGTGGTATGAATCAACAGGCCATGCGAACGTTCAAAATGGTGATACGAGCGCAGCTAAATCTGCCGCTATAAAAGATGCGATTACACAAGCGCTAGTGTTCTCTGGCGCACGGGTTAGCTCTGTACAAACCCTGGTAGATGGCGTGTTAATGCAAGATCAGCTAAAAATTAGCAGCCACGGCGAAATTCAAAAAATTGAACTGATCAGCGAAAATAAATACGACAATAAATTTGCCGTTACATTACGACTCGATATTTTTTCTCAAACAGAGCAATGCCCACAAAATAGTTTTAATAAGTTTGTGGCCGTTACACAAAGCCAACTTGTTCATCGTGAACACGCCAAAATGGGTCAAATATTTGACGTAAGCAAAGCGATTAGCAAAAATATTTTTACTTCCCTGCAAAAATCAAAAATGAGCGCAGTACCTATTGCTTACTATAATAATGCAATAAGCGTTGATAAATACTTTTCGCAGCAGCACGACTATTCAAATGCCCAATTAGAAGAAATATCTTCGCGCAGTAACGCTCAATATGTTCTGCTTAGCCAAATAACCAGCCTTTCGACTAGCGACAAACTCAATAACGATTATGCATTTTGGCAAGACGAGGCGTATGAGCGCAGTTACAACATTGAGTTTGCACTGTTTGATGGCACTACCTATGAGCAACTTTGGCAAAATAGTTACCATACTCAAGCAATTTGGCCATTTGAAAAAACAACCATAGTTGATGTTAATAGTGATAGATTTTGGCAATCGCCTTATGGGCAAAGCATAACCGATATCAACCAAGCAGTAAGTTATGACATTCAAGCAGCCATGGCGTGTTTACCTACTCAAGGTAAAATAATGCATATGGAAAATAGCAAAATCGTTATTAACTTGGGTAAAGCTCATGGGTTAAAAAAAGGCCAAATGCTAAGCATTGCGCACCATAACTATTTAACCGACGCGGCAGGTAATGTTATGCCGCACACCATCACCACGCTTAATAAAATTCGCGTAGAGCAGCTTTATCAGCAAACCGCAGTAGCAGTCAGTATTGATGACAAACCGCTACCTGGCGTGCAAATTAACGATGTAGTAGAAATAATCAGCCAAGATCTTTAGAGTTTTTTACTCAATTTAGCTTTTAAATTAGGGTGAGCCGATAACCACTCGCCCAATTGTTCTACACCTGATAAATGCGGATAATGCTTTCTGCATGCAAACACCACATTACGCTGCTGATTAGGGAATATAGGCAAGTAATCAATCCCTACACGGTCGGTACATGCCAACTTTGGTACAAATGTAATACCGTCATCCATAGCCACTAACGCTAATAATGTTTCTAAACTATTACCTTTATACTGGTTAGATACATCGACTCCTGCAGAAAAACAAAACTTTTGGGCTTGATCTTTAAAGCAATGGCCATCACTTAACATTAATAGGCTGCATCCTTGAAGATCGCTCAGCGCTACTTTTTTATGCTTAGACAGCGCGTTATCGTGTGATACCGCCACTAAAAAATCTTCTTTGTATAAAGCAACCGTATGGTAATTAATAAGCTCTGGCACATCGGCTAAAATAGCAAAGTCGAGTTCACCCTTGTTTAAAGCTTCTAAAATTGTTGCTGTTTGCATCTCAATAAACGAAAACTGGCTATCAATAAATGCCGCTTTCATCGATGTTAGTAACGCAGGCAACAAGTAAGGCGCAATGGTAGGAATAATACCAATAGTTAATTTACCTTGTAGAGGCTCGTTAGAAGTAGCAGCAAGTTCTTTGAGTATTTGCGTTTGCTCTAAAATAATCTCTATTTGCGTCAACAAACGTTCACCTTTTGCTGTTAAGGTAACTTGCTTGGTTGAGCGATCAAACAAAGTAACGCCAAGCTCATTTTCGAGTTTTTTTACTTGACCACTTAATGTAGGCTGGCTTACAAAACATGCATCGGCAGCTTTGCGAAAATGTTTATATTGCGCTATTGCTTTTACATATTCAAAATCTTTTAAGTTCATATTCAGCTCTACGTGATAGTTTATAACTATCAGTTTAATACAAACAAACGATTGGAACTATATTTAATTATTCACCATAATGGCTATCAACAAATCAAGAGGAACAAAAATTATGTTAAACAATATCGAAGGTCAAACAATCCCAAGTGTTACATTTGCAACTCGTCAAAATAACGATTGGAAATCAGTAACAACAGATGACATTTTTAAAGGTAAAACTGTTGTAGTGTTTTCACTACCAGGTGCATTCACACCAACATGTTCATCAACTCACTTACCACGTTACAACGAATTAGCAGGCGTACTTAAGCAAAACGGCGTTGACGAAATTGTATGTTTATCAGTAAACGATACCTTTGTAATGAACGCATGGGCTGAACATCAAGAAGCGCAAAACATTACTTTATTACCAGACGGCAACGGCGAATTTACTGACGGCATGGGCATGTTAGTAGACAAGAACGACCTAGGCTTTGGTAAGCGCAGCTGGAGATACTCTATGCTTGTTAAAGATGGCGTGATTGACAAAATGTTCATCGAACCAGATTTACCAGGTGACCCGTTTGAAGTATCTGACGCAGACACAATGCTTGATTACATCAACCCTAAGCAAGCTAAACCAGAACCAGTAAGCATCTTTACTAAACCAGGCTGTCCTTTCTGTAAAAAAGCAAAAGAGCTTCTTGCAGAAAAAGGCTTCGCATATGAAGAGATTGTTATGGGTGCAGGCGCATCACTAACAAGTCTAAAAGCTGTATCTGGTCGTGACACTGTTCCACAAATTTTCATTGGTGGTAAACACATCGGTGGTTCAGACGACTTAGAAAAATACTTTGCTTAATTAATAAGTAAATTAAATACCTAACGTTAGTAGGTAAAAAATAGGGGCTTTTATGCCCCTATTTATTAGAGGAAAAAATACTATGAAAGAATTGCAAACCGATGTTGTTGTTATAGGCGCAGGCACTGCTGGTTTAAGTGCTTATCGTAATGCTAAACAGTTCACACAAAATGTATTAATGATCGAATCAGGCCCATACGGCACCACATGTGCACGTGTTGGTTGTATGCCAAGCAAGTTATTGATTGCAGCCGCAGAAGCTGCACACGCAATTGAAATGGCACCTGCATTTGGTGTTCATAGCTCAAAGCCTGTCATTGATGGCAAAGCAGTTATGGCACGCGTTAAAAGTGAACGAGATCGTTTTGCAGGATTCGTAGTAGAAGCCGTAGATGAATTACCAGATGGTGATAAAATTCGTGGTTACGCTAAATTTTTAGACACAAACCGCGTACAAATAGACGACCACACAATTATTACAGCAAAACGCTTTGTAATTGCTACCGGTTCACGCCCTTCGTACCCTGGCGTATTTAATAACTTTGGCGACAAACTTATTATAAACGACGACGTATTTGATTGGGATGATCTACCAGAATCAGTCGCTGTATTTGGCCCTGGTGTAATAGGTCTTGAAATTGGCCAAGCACTTAGCCGACTAGGCGTAAATGTAAAACTATTTGGTGTAGGCGGCGCAATTGGCCCACTTACAGATCCAGTCGTAAAAGACTACGCAAATACTGTTTTTGCTGAAGAATTTTTTGTAGATACCGACTCAAACGTATCTGACATGATGCAAGTTGGCGACAAAGCACAGCTAACTTACACCGACAAACAAGGTGAAAAACACACCGAACAGTTTGACTACGTACTTGCAGCCACAGGCCGAGTACCTAACGTAGATAAACTAGGCCTTGAAAACACAGGCATTGAACTTGATGAACGCGGCGTACCGCACGCAGACACACATACAATGCAGTGTGGTGAGTCAAATATATTTATAGCAGGCGATGCGAGTAACATGCTCCCATTGTTACACGAAGCATCAGACCAAGGTGCTATTGCAGGTCAAAATGCCGGGCGCTTCCCAGATGTACGTATAGGTCTGCGCAGAGCTAAAATTGCAGCTGTATTTAGCGACCCACAAATAGCAATGGTAGGCGAAAGCTACAAGCAAATTACTGACCGATTAGGCCCATGCGGTTGTTTTGAAGTAGGCGAAGTCAGCTTTGAAAACCAAGGCCGTAGCCGAGTAATGCTTAAAAACAAAGGTCATATGCGTGTATATGCGGAGCAAGGCACAGGCTTATTTTTAGGTGCAGAATTTATTGGCCCACAAGCCGAACACATCGCTCACTTACTAGCATGGGCTGTACAAAACAAAATGACCGTACCAGAAATGCTTGATATGCCATTTTACCACCCAGTAATTGAAGAAGGGTTACGTACCGCCCTTCGCGACTTAAATGCCAAACTTAAATTTGGCCCAGACATTGTAAATTCATGTATGGAATGTGGTCCAGGCGCATAACCTATTTACTACACATACAAACTTGCTAAGTAAAAGCCAAAACTAACGTTTTGGCTTTTTTTTATAATTTTTTTAAGCTGACCTCTCAAAAAAAAATTTAGCTGTTACACTTAATTGATAATTCAATTAAAAAGATGGAATAGCTATGCCCAATAATAAATTTAGACTAGTCACTCGCAGCGATTTTGATGGCTTAGTTTGTGCCGTATTGCTTAAAGACTTAGACCTAATTGACGATATTTTATTTGTTCATCCAAAAGACATGCAAGATGGCAAAATAGACATTACCGAAAACGACATTACGACCAACCTCCCCTACGTTGCAGGTTGTCACATCGCATTCGATCATCACCTTAGCGAAACCGTTCGTAACTCTAGCGACATAAAAAATCATATTATTGATCCAGAAGCCCCATCAGCAGCTCGCGTAGTTTATGACTATTATGGCGGCGCTGAAAAACTTTCAAATATTTCTGTTGAAATGATGGACGCGGTAGATAAAGGCGATGCTGCTCAGTTTTCAAAAGACGAAATATTAAACCCAACCGATTGGGTATTAATGAACTTTATTATGGATGCTCGAACTGGCCTTGGTCGTTTTCGCGAGTTTAAAATTTCAAATTACCAATTAATGATGAAACTGATTGATGCGTGTAAAGATCAAAGCATCGAAGAAATCCTACAAATGGAAGACGTAGCCGAGCGTGTTGCTTTATATAACGAGCATAACGAAAAAGCTAAAGAGCAAATTTCTCAATGCGCTACCGTTCATAAAAACTTAGTGGTTCTTGATTTAACTCAAGAAGAAACTATTTACGCCACAAACCGATTTGTTATTTATGCAATGTACCCCGACTGCAATATCTCGATTCATAAAATGTGGGGCCTTAAAAAACAAAACGTAGTGTATGCCGTTGGTAAATCAATCACTAACCGCAGCTCAAACACGAATGTTGGCGAACTGTGCCTTAAATACGGCGGTGGTGGTCATTTAAATGCAGGTACTTGCCAAGTAGAAACAAGTAAATCTGAAGCAGTGCTTAGTGAGTTAATCGATACGATTACAAGTGATGGCTAATATTAACTTACAATAACCAGAGTCATATAATAGCTCTGGTTATTTTAGTAGAGTGAGCTTTAATCGCTCTCCTTTTCATATAAATTTCTGTAATAATAAAAGAAATAATGACCTCATGTTAGATACTAAAAACTTCGAAAAAACACTTTATCAAGATACCAAAAAAGCGTTTAAAAACATTATACAAAAATACGGTAACGATCTTTATGTAATGGGCTTTTACCACACAGGTAGCTACTCACTACTTCCAATGTTTAATACCTTATCGGATTTAAAAAAAGTATTTGAAGAAGAGTACGGCAATGATGTAAGTAGTTTCTACATGGCTAAATGGAATCCAGAAGACTACCCCACGTTTGAGGATTATTCCGAATACTTTGATGAAACAACTCTAGAGTGTCAAAAACTAGAAAACAGCATTGATTTGTTTCAATCAGATATAGAAGCAATGGATAATTGGCATCAATGGCTTACAACCATGGAGAAAGTGCTCATACAATTAGATACCGAAGGAATATTTTCAAATGGTATCGAACGCGAAAAAATTACTTTAGCAATACTCGCCTATGATGAAGAAGAAAGTATTCAATTTAAAAGAATCAAACGACTTAACCCACCAGCTGTTCTAGCACAAATTCAAACTGACTTTGAAGCCATGATTACAGAGCGTGAAAAATGCGAGCAAGAAGCTTTAAACGCCTTCAATTAAAAAGTGCAACACTACTACATATACGCTATACACAAAGTATAAGGGAGGGAGGTTAAAATATAACTCATTGATTTAATTGGTAGCCCCTGCAAGAATCGAGCTTGCAACTGCCCCTTAGGAGTGCATTTTATTAATGTATTCCTATAAACCCCAATGAACAATCAAAAACAAAAACACAATTAACCTGTTGTTTTATATTAATTAAAAAACACAAAAACAATACACTATTGTTCTTCCTTGTTCTTTGCGGCACAATGCACCTGCTACATATGTGCTACACAGGAAAAGCCGCATGCCAATCAAAGCAAAAATAACATTGTCGAGTATTAAAAGCTTAACGCCAGCAGATAAACGATTAAATGATACAGAAGTCACAGGTTTCCATGCGCGCATTTCGAGTATTGGAGCAATATCCTACTTCTTGTTTTATAGGCACAAGGGTAAACAAGTAAATTATCACTTAGGTTATGATGGGCAAATTACTCCAGCACAAGCTAGAGACTTAGCTAAAAATAAAATCGCTGAAGTAACTCAAGGGATTAATGTTCACGAAGTAAAAAAGCAAGACCGCATTAAAACTAAAGAATCAAAGCTATCTACCTTACAAAACTTTTTAGAAGAAAAGTACTTTCCTTGGCTTTTATCTCGTAACCCCAAAACAGCAGAGAAAACAAAAAAAGCATTCCTGTCAGCATTTAACAAATTTATGGAATTTCAACTTTCAGCGATAACAGCATGGGAAGTTGAAAAGTGGCGTAATAAACGTTTGGCTGATGGGATTAAACCAGCAACTACAAACCGCCAAATAAATTTAATTAAAGGCTGTTTGAGTCGCGCTGTTGAATGGGAAGTAATTGATAGCCACGATTTACAAAAGGTTAAAGCTCAGACCGTAGATAACGCAAAAGTGCGCTATTTATCAAAAGATGAAGAATACCGCTTGCGTGAAAGCCTTGCTAAGTTCGATATTAAGCATCTAACGACTATCGTTATTCTTGCTATAAATACAGGTATGCGTAAAGGCGAAATTCTATCGCTTAATTGGAATGACGTTAACCTAGAAAATAAAGTGCTGACTGTAGATTTTCAAAATGCTAAATCTGGTAATACTCGCCACATACCTTTAAATACGCAGGCGTTTAATGTTTTGAGTGATTGGCAAAAGCTATCGGGGAATATTGGCTATGTGTTTAAAGATAGCAATCAGCAACGGATACTAGATTTTAGATACGATTGGGCGACTTTATTGGAAGATGCAAACATTACCGATTTTAGGTTTCATGACTTACGCCACCACTTTGCAAGTAAGCTCGTAATGGCAAGCGTAGATTTGAATACAGTTCGAGAGTTGCTAGGTCATAGTGATTTAAAAATGACGCTAAGATATGCACATTTAGCGCCAGAACATAAAGCAGCGGCAGTTAATTTGATTGGATAGGCATATGATTACTTAAATATTTACTATTATTTAATACGTCTTTTTATAGAGTATGCAGCCATATTCCATGATTGATATTTATTTAATGCTGTCTCCACTATTTTATCAATAGCGGCTCGTTCATAATTATCTCTATAATAATCAACATCTTTTTTTCCTTCAATTTCAGAATTTAAACAATGTGCAATCATTCGAGGGTTAGCAACGCCTCTTGTCGTCCATTTTTTTATGCAATACGGATAAGCTATAAGAAAATAAAACTCTCTTTCTGAATACTTTTTATTGAGCTCATCTACCTTGTCAATTCCACTAAGCTGCCCTTTTAAACAATGCTGATACATTCGATTATCTAGCTGGCCTCGTTTAGTCCATTCCTTTTTACATATTGCCATACTATTTGATATATAGTTATTGCTTGGTAGAGGTTTTTGATAGGTTAATCCCATTTCATTAGCCTTTTTAGCCCGACGCACTTCTCTTGCTCTATCTTCAAGTACCGCGATCTCTTTGGCTTTTTTCAGTAATGCCTTTTCTTTGGCTTCTCTTTCTAACGAAAGCTGCCTTAACTCTGTTTTTCTTACCAACCTAAGATATTCTAGATGTTCTATTACTTCCTTGTTTATTTTATTGAATTGATCTTTTTGAGTCGCCTTTTGTTCATTACATTTAACGAAAAGTTGAAAGCTTTTGTTATTTGATAATTTTTTAGGTCTGCATTCTTTAGATGGTTTGTAATAATTTTTCCAATCAAGTTCAATTTGCTTGGTTATCTGCTCTATATTCGAAGAGTTATTTAAGTTTTCGACAGCGTAAGTTTGATTAACGGTGAGCGTAAGAGCACACAAATAAATTAATTTATATTTAGAATATGAGATCATTATTCGTCCTTGATCAATAAAAAGAGAAATCTAACAAAGTAAATTATTACTATACCCTAACAACTCAGGGTACTAAGAAAAAATTGTAAAATATTAATTGGCATAACTATCTTTATTACTGGTCATAAATTCAAAGATAGCAATCAACAACAGATATTAGATTTAGATATGATTGGGCGGCTTTGTTGGAAGATGCAAACATTACCAATTTTAGGTTTCATGACTTACGCCACCACTTTGCAAGTAAGCTAGTAATGGCAAGTGTTGATTTGAATACAGTTCGAGAATTACTGGGTCATAGTGATTTAAAAATGACGCTAAGGTATGCACACTTAGCGCCAGAACATAAAGCAGCTGCGGTTAACTTGATTGGTTAAGGCTAATACGTAAAGTTGCGTTAAATTCACCTACTTAATACAATTTCAGGGTTTTTTCCAAACGCTGAGGGGTTATAACTATTAATAATTTTTCTCAGCCATTCAGGGTTAAAACTAATATGTTCTAGTAATTCATATCTCTCAACCAACAATCTGAAATTATAATAATCGTCACTATCATCAAAAGCTATACAATTAATTGCGAGCAATTGAGTTATTTCTTTATTGAGAAAAGAACGAACAATATTAGAATAAAACTTTTCAGTTGCAGTTACCTCGCACTTGATAGCATCTTTAAAATTAAGAGGTGTACTTTTAAAAGAGTGATTTAATAAAATAAACTTAAGTAAGTGATAAAGTATTCTAAAGTAATGACTGCAATCAATTGACTCTTTTCTCATCATAGTCACCTGTTTTTTTATTTGTTCCTCATCAGATATCTGCGCATCAAAGCCTGCTCCATTTTTTATAATTTTAGTGTATAGACTTTTTATTTTTGAAGGTTGAGGTATACCTTTAAATATCGTTGTTTCATTTAAAGACTCAAACACAATATTAAATTGGCCAAGCAATGAATGAAAAGTATCTTCGAAGCGTTTCTTCTCTTGAGTTATAGCCTGTTCTTTTTGAACAGCTTCAGTTGCCTTTAAAACACTCTGCGTCTCTGATAGTTCTTTTTTCTGGATAAGAATTGACTGAGTTAACCAGTAAAATGCAAACAACGCTATAACAGGACTCAATATTCCACCAAAAAAACTACCAAAAGCTCCCCAGTCCGCCGAGTTTAAAGATATCGGCTGCTGGTTTTTTAAATAAAACCAACAAAAGTATGATAGTGGGACTAAGAATATTACTGCTATTGAAATATTCTTAGCTATCTTCACGCCTTTTTCTAATTTCTCTTGATCCATGTTATTTATCCGTCTAGATATGAAGTAATTCCTTATTATTTTGATATTATTGCATTAGTTTATTAAGTAACAAAGTTAAAAGGACTTAGATTGTGATTGAGAAAGAATATTACCGATTAGATGAACTAGAAAAACGGTTCGATTTATCCTTTAGTGATGTGCTTTATTTAGTTGAAAACTCAAAGCTCGATTTAGCTTTTAGACTCGCTGATAATAAATTCATTATCGGTGGCTGGGCGAAGGGTAATAGCTTTATTGGGTATGCCTCTGTCAAATATAGTGGTTTTGCAAGTATCACTCAGAAGGATCAGCTAATACTCCTCTCAAAGCATAAAACTAACTGTAAATACTTTTGGTTACTGAACAAAGATAAGATAGTTAGCGCAAATTATGACTATCCTTTTGAATCAAAAACACCTAATGCCTTTTTGCATACATGGCAACCAAAACAGCCAAGCGATATTAACTGGGACAAAATTCCTGCAAAGCTGTTCCCAAAAGAGCAAGAACACACTCTCCATTCGTTTAAAAATGCGATGACTAATACTTTTAAAGCATTAGGTGCAGAACAATCTAAACCAAACGAATATGAAAAAGAATTTGATGCCAGAATACCGAAAGTACAATTTTATTCAGAGGGAATTAATTTTGAGTTAGCCGATATTTGTATTTTACATTCTGAACTAGTCAAAGCGGGTATTGCTGAATCGAAAAAAAATATACCACAAGAAATAACACCACCACTTACGATACCTAATCAAACTCCAAAAACACGTTCTGATGATTTTTACGATTTATTAATTAGGCTTGTTGGTGCAGAACCAGAACTCACAGCAAAAGGCTATTGGCGTAACCTTGAGCGCGAATTAGATGACCTTCAAGAGTACAGAGTATTTGATAAACATAATTTGCTTATTGAAATATCAGCCACTCATATAAATTGGAAAGATAGAAGTGGTAAACCAAAAAAGCCAATGAGCTTTAGTTCTTTCTCAAATAGGCTAACTAAAGTTAGAAAAGAACTTTTTCCTAACAACAACATTTAAAATTCCCGTATAAGCTCATTCAATTCCTGAATTAGCTCATTTAAAAAAAACTGCATTGTAAAACACCTCCTGAAACGTTAATAACTCAGGAGGCACTTATGCCAACCACCACAAACAAACGCGCATTATCAGAAATAGAAACAGCCGAATATATCGGTATGAGTCGCTCTTTCTTACGTCAATCACGTATGGAAGGAAACCGCACTAACAGAACCCCTGCCCCGCCATTTATTAAAATTGGCCGTACTGTTCGTTATTTAAAAGATGATTTAGATAACTGGTTAAATAACTTTTGTCGCTTAGAGCATTTAGGTCAAAACCCTAATGGAGGTAATCATGCCTAAGTTAACTAAAGAACAAACTCGACTACTAATTTGGTTATCGTTAGAAAATACTTATTTCGAAATTTGCCGTGAAATTGGTTATTCATATCGGCAAAAGAATGGGCTACATACCTATGTTAATAAGCATGGCCAGCCATTTAAATTTGATACGCGTACACTTGATAAACTCGTTGATGAAGAGCTTGTAACAAGTGAAATAATTTATCATTTTGGTGTTAAATATGAACATTACTTTTTGACCAAAAAGGGTCGTGTTTTTGTGTTTGCTTACGCTAACCCTAAATAACCAATGAGTACCTTTAGAGAAACATTAATTGCAAAAGCGATTAATGAACAAGACGATATTTTAACGCCGTATTTAGAACTCGTTGATAAGTACGATGCGGCGTTTTTAACGAAAAGATTAGCACCATTTTCCAATAAAATTAAAAGCACAATTTTAACTGATGCTTTTAACAAGCCTAATAACTTTGAGCGCAATCGCCATGTTTTAGATACGACGAATAAGCTTTATAAACTCTTACCTAAAAAACTCGCTCACCTATTTTTTTGCTTTGATGATGATATTAATAACATAGCGAAAAAGTGTGCAAACTATTGTCGCCAGATTGCTATTAACCCCGAAAAAGTTAACTTCCTTTACTACCAAGCTAAAAACAAACAGCGAAATGATAGCGAACTAGAGCGAACCGTTTCGCATGAGTTTCGTAGTAATGAAATGATTGATAGCGAAACCAATAGCGAAAATTCCGCTGTGTTTCGCTCTGCTAATACCGAAATTAATAGCGAATTCGCTGATGACAAGCAAAAAGCCCTTTTTGATTTTTTATCAAACTACGCAATTAAGTTTGGTGTTTCGCCTATAGAGCCTAAAAACAACATAAAAATATCAGGCTGTATAAAACGCTATATCGATAACCGTTGGTGGCTACGAAAGTTTCGTAAACTCATTACTCAAGCAAACGAAAAAGCAGCCCTGCATTTAAATTTCGTAAACAGAAAAAGAGAAATCTATGCGAGCAATATAACAACTCAAAACCGCATTACTCAGCGCCAACGAAATGACGAACTACTAAGTTCAACTTACATACTTAACGAGCATGGGCAACGCTACTCGTTAAAAGAAATATCCGACCTAAATGTATCAAACCCAAAGATACGAAAAGATGAATTACTATGTCGTGCAAGAGGTTTTGAAGACCTAGCGAAAGAGCTAGGTCATGAAGCACTTTTTATTACGGTTACATGCCCTTCTAAGTACCATCGTGCTTTTTCTAAATCAGGAGCTGCTAACCCTAAGTGGGAAGGTTTTATGCCTGATGAAGCAAATAGCTATCTAAACCACCAATGGCAAAAAGCCCGTGCAGAGTTTAAACGTCAAAATATTGCGCCTTATGGTTTTCGTGTAGCAGAGCCACAACATGATGGTACACCGCATTGGCATATGCTGTTTTTTATTGAGAGCGAAAAGCTAGACGCATTAAAAGCAATTATTCGCCATTATGCGTTAGAAGTTGATGGTGACGAAAAAGGCGCAGCGGAAAATCGTTGTGACTTTAAACAAATAGACCCAAACAAAGGCTCTGCAACTGGCTATATTTTAAAATATATAGCGAAAAATATAGATGGTGAAGGTGTTGGCGAAGATAAATTCGGTAACGATTCGCTACTGGTAGCGCAACGTATTGATGCGTGGGCATCGTGTTGGTGTATTCGCCAGTTTCAGCAAATTGGCGGTGCTAGCGTTTCTGTATGGCGCGAATTAAGACGTTTACGCTCTATGTTTAATGACAAAAAAGATAGCCTATTAGAACAAGCTCGCTTTGCTGCTGATAACAGCGATTGGAAAGGCTACATACTTGCTATGGGTGGTTTACACACAAAACTAAAAGATAAACCTATCAGGTTGCATTACGATTTAAACATCGTTGAGGAAACTGGCGAATGCTTACAAAGCTATTACGATGGTGAACTCATACTCAAAGTAAAAGGCTTGTGGTTCGCTGGTAAAGCTATAATCACAAGGCACTATTCATGGAAGGTAGAAAAAGCATAACCTAAAGCTAGAACGAGTTAGCTAAAGCTCCGTATTATCTAAAAAGAGCTAAAGCTATCTCATTTAGATAAAATTACAGTTAGATACAACATATCAAATAGCTAAAGCTACATATTGAGCTTTAGCTCATATCAAACACCAATTCAAAGCCAAAATAACATTTAGCTAACCACTTACCAGAATGGCAAAAAGGATCTTACTTGGAGTTCTGTAAATAACTGTACTTATATAATAAGCAATGATATTTGTAGTATCACTGGATACTAAATGTCAACATCAACTAATATAAGGATTTATTGTGTTAGACCAGTCATTTTCAGCTCAAAATTTTTATACAATATATAAACAGGAGAATAAAAAGGGGAAAAACATTATCGCTGATTTTTTCCCTGAAGCGGCTGCTTATCACCTTAAAATAAAAAGAGTACGCAATCTAATAAGTAAATCGTACTCAAATAAAAGAAGCTCATCCCTCCCTTGGTTTGAAATACGCATTAGTAATCTGTATTTACTTTTGAAACTATTGAAAAAGAAACGTAATACGATAATTATGGATTGTCTCAATGAAATATCTTGTAATATCGCATCAAAAAAATCAGACTTCAGAGTTAATAAGTCTTTAAAAAAAAGAAATGAAAAGGATACTTATCAACTAGATGGAACGGCTGAATCATTCTTTACAGAAAAACAAATTCAAAGAAACATCAAATATACTTACCAAGTAAAACAGAATGACAGGGATTTAATAATCCCTCAGCTTAAGTCATGTCTTAATAATAATTATCCTATGTATATAATACGAACAGACATCAAGTCATTTTACGAAACAATAGATCGTGAGATTTTATTAACTAAATTAAATAAGAGCTCAATTTTAAGCCTAGTTAGCAGAAAAATAATAGCTAAATTATTACATTCATACGGTGTAACTTCAGGTGAAGACAATGGAATACCTAGAGGGCTTGGTATTAGTGCTTACTTATCGGAGCTTTATTTAAAAGAATTCGATGAAAAAGTTAGAGGGATTAGCAATTTAATTTTTTATTCACGCTATGTTGATGATATTGCGATAATAATTTCACCACATCCTACAGATAATAAAGAAAACTACTTACAACTAATTAAGGGATTTTTGAACGATGACAACCTCTCAATTAACATCCAAAAAGATAAAACAGCTCTATATTCAATTCCAGAAGATAAGTATGACTTTGATTACTTAGGGTATAAATTTCAAACTAATGGAAGAAAATTAAAGCTTAGCATCTCTGATAAGAAAAAAGAAAAATATATTAATAAAATAAAACAAATATTCGATAAATATAATAAAAGTTGCATTAGGACACCTGAAAAATCCAGACGAGAATTATTGTTAAGACTAAATTTTCTTACTTCTAATACAAGGCTTTCGAACAATAAAGGTAATGCTATTGTTGGTATATTTAATAGCAACAAATGGGTCACAGATACTACTTTCCTTAAAGCTTTAGACGGTGAACTTTCCAAAGCTATCTCTGGTATTAACAACAAAGGTTTGAAAACAAAGTTATATAAAAAATATAAATTTGTTAACGGTTTTGAAAAAAGAAAATTTGTTAACTTTAGTTCTAAGGACTTTTCAATTATCACTAAAGGATGGAAGTGATGAAAAAATCACTAAGAATCAAAAACTCAAAAGTACGTGCAATTTTATCGGACACTTTACCTTATGAAACACCCATAACATTTTCAAACAGATTTTTTTATGATTTCATTCATAAGCACCACCTTGCAATTGAAAATAATGAAGCTACTTGGACTAATACTTGTGAAGCCTTAGACAGTTTAATTTGTATTTTTCTAGGTATCGGTTTTAATGAATTCACTAATTTTAATGGTATTAAAAAGGTAAAATATTCAAAGCAAAAATTTGTTACAATTCCATTTGCATATGGTATCAGACATAAAGATAAGAGCTTTCGCAGACTATCCATTATCCACCCCAGAAACCAGCTTGAAGTAGCTAATTTTTATAGTAAATATAAAGAGTTAATTATATATAACTCAAATATTTCCAACTACAGCTTAAGAGCCCCAGCAAGAGTTGCAAGTACAAGGTTTTATGATGATGAAAAAAAGAGCGCGTCTGTTATTTTATCAAATACAATGGATCGTAATAATGATAAAAATTATAAAAATTTAAAGTCATTTTTTGGATATAAAAAATTGAATAATATTCATCAATTTTTTGAATCTAATGAATACCATAAATGTGAAAAAAAATATAACCATATGTCTCAATTAGATATTACCAAATGCTTTGACTCTATTTACACTCACTCAATAGCTTGGGCTGTTCTTGGTAAAAGTAATGTTAAGCATTCAATGGCAGAATCTGGTGGTCAGTCAGTATTAAGTAACACTTTTGCTGACGATTTTGATCGGTTGTTGAGGACTCAAAATTATAATGAAACAAACGGAATACTAATCGGCCCTGAACTATCTCGAATTTTCGCTGAAATAATCATTCAACGAATTGATTTTAATCTAGAAAAAGAGCTTAAAGAAAAAGGATTCAAGCTGGGTATTGATTATAATATATATAGATATGTTGATGACTATTTCGTTTTTTATAATGAGGAATCTACTTACAAAGACATCTTTTCTACGCTAGAAATGATGTTAAGTGAATATAAGCTTTTTATAAACCCAGAAAAAGAAGTGGTTTACAACAAACCTATAATTACTGAAACAACTATAGCTAAAAGAAAGATATCACAATTTTTGAATGACAAGATCAAACTGGAATTGATTGAGTCTGAAGTCACAGATACTACACAAGAACCCATATTGACAGCCAAAATAAATATCATATCAAAGACCCTAATTACTGATTTCAAAATGATCATTGCTGAGAGCGGTGCAGAATATAAAAGCGTAATTAATTACACATTAACAATAATAGAGTCTGGGCTAAAAGCAATTTTAACTAAGTATGATAAAGCGACATATTGTCAGAATAGCTACAGATACCTTTTATCTTCTATTCACTCATGCATTGAGTTTTGTTTTTTTATTTACACAGTCGCACCTCGAGTAAATACAACAATAAAGCTAAGTCGCATATTGAAGTTAATTATTGATTTTTGTAGGAGTGACCTTATTAAGTTTAATGACATGCATCAAGTATTTACTTTGATTTCTGAAAATATACATTTTGTGATTGAAAAATATGAAAGTAAAACTTACACCCAAGTTGAGACCCTTTATCTGTTAACTGTAATGTCTGAATTAGGTAAAGACTATTGGTTAGAGGAAAATTTACTTATAAAGTATTTTGGTGGTACTGCACAAAAAGATAAAAGCGACGGCTTTCTTTTTCAAACAAATTTGAACTACTTCTCTTTAATGGCAATTGTATTTTATACTAAGAATAAAATTAGATACCATAAAATTAGAAATGCAGTAAAGGTAACCATTATTAAAAAAATTCGCTTGAGCAAACCAGTTTTGAGAAATGACACTGAATCTTTTTTACTATTGATGGACAGCTTGGCTTGCCCATATTTCAACCGATATTTTAAAATGTATATTTTAAAGCTTTATGGGGTTAAGAGTATCTCCTTGAGGAAAAAGATAATTGCACAAGATAATCAATGGTTCACTAAGTGGAATAAATTTGAGTTTGGAAAAGAACTTGACGCGAAGCAAAGCGACAACGTATATTAATTAGGCTCTACATCACTCCTACCGTTAAATTGCTGTAGGCAGCGCCACACACTCGTAGAGTACAGCTTGGGTCCTATGTATGGAGATAGTTGTTTTAGCGGTTTAGGAGTGAGCCGCTAAGTTAATTTTAACTTATAGTTACGAGTATAATTATCTTACGCTTTATCTTAAAAAATTTATTTACGTACTCCACAATATTTTTACAGCAATTTACCCTCATTTAAAATCTCCCCGCAGTAAATATAAAAGCTTATAAGTGAATTGCGCTGCATCTCAAAAATCTTACATATCTATCTGTAATACTCAAAGTGTTATGAATGGAACTCATAAGTTTAATTTAGTTTTGAAGATATCAATGAAGAAATAAAACTCTTGGTAAAATTTTTTAATCAACTTGCTACATATGTGCTACACAGAAATTAAAGAAAGAGACTGAAAAACATAACTCATTGATTTTACTGGTAGCCCCTGCAAGAATCGAACTTGCAACTGCCCCTTAGGAGGGGGCCGTTATATCCATTTAACTAAGAGGCCACAAACAAGCTGTGTGCTTAGAGGTGTGAATTATAACGGCATCTGGTTTTTTATATCAAGCGACAACTGAACTTAATTGCTTGATAAGTATATATCTTCTTTATTTAGTACATAAATTGGGATTAGTTTTCGACTACTCGCGACGATTTTTTTTGTATGCGCGTTAATTACACGTGTATTTACAACAACAGCATCATGGCGATAAATTAATGTACCCGCTAATACATGGCTCGCCATTTGCTCTTCACTAAGATTTTCAATATCACGTGAAAAAGCAAAATCACCACGGCTATTTACATCTATTGTTTGGGTTGTTTTAAAATCAACCACGCCATAACCAAACTTTTGTAACTGATGAATTAACGTCTCAGATATTTGATTACCCAATTGATTGCTTTTAGTAAGCGATGAATCAAGATCGACCAAGGTAGTAACGGCAATATTAATATTGGCGTCGGTATCACTTTCAAACTCAAGCGTATCAACCAAATCTAGTGCCATTTGCTCTACATAGTTAGCAAGTGTTTTATGGTGCTTAAGTGGTGTAAATTGATTGCCGTTAACATCATCTTGAGTTGATTGTTGCTCGGCTGTTTTAAGCATGCTTGCTAGGTCATAATTTACTTGTGTGGTTGAAGATGCATTCATTTCAGCACTTTCACTATTTTGAGTAAAGGCACAACCAGTTAAGTTAGCTAAAGCAGAAAAAATGATAAAGCGGTTAAATAATTTACTATACATAATTATCTCACTTGCTTGCTTGTTTTAACATTATGCCATCAGTGCGATAGCTACTATTAAGCGCATCAACAACCGACTGTGGAATAAACCCTTGTGCAGAACCTACCACGGCCTTACTTTCTAGCCCAACAATACGTGCATTGACAAGTACACCACCTTGATGGTTTACAAGCGTACCGGCTAGTACATACTTAAAGTTTTGATCTTGATTTAGCTCTAAATAGTCGCGACTAAATACAAAGTCGCCTGTTGAGGTAACACGCATATAATCAGTTGTTTTAAAATCAATAACTGGTACACCAAAGCTGTGTAATTCATGCATGAAGCTTTCTGCAATTTGGTTTCCTAGTAAGCTACCATCGTTGTAGTCTTCATCTAAAAAAATAAAACTCGAAACAGCTAACGGTGTTTGTTCACTTACGTACTGTAAGTTTTCAACCATGTCTTGCATTATGCCGCGCACATAATGGTTAATATTTTTGCGCATTGGCGGTGTTGCTTTTGTGTAGTTATCTTGTGGAGCCATTCCTGACTGAAATAAGTTATCGTCAGAAACAGGTGCTGCAACGTCGCGTTGGTTACTCACCAGTTGGTTGCTTTGCTCACTTTGTGGTGTTGTGGTGTCTGTATTCATTGTGCCTAGTATTTGAGAGCAACCAAAGCCCAGTGGTAAGCATAATGTAATTAATAGGTTTTTCATTTTGTGCTCCAAATTAGTATTCGCTTCGGTATAAAAGTCCGTCACGCTGCTGAATTTTCTCATTGCCCCACATTACATTAATTGGGATCTCGGTACTTCCCGCAGAGAGCACCTGTTTATTTTCTATATTCACAAGCCGTGCATTAACTATGTATGCATGCTGCTGGCGAGTCACTGTTCCTGTGATAACTAAGTCAATATTTTGGCGATTACGTAATTTACTTAAATCGCGACTTAAAATACTGTCTGAGTTTTCTGATAAAGAGAGGTTATTCCCAAGTCTGTACTCAACGGTGTGATAACCCAGTTGAGTAAATTGTGTAAGCAGACTTTCTTGGATCTGCTGACTTAAGCCTGAGGCCTGCCCTATCACTAATTTTGTATCTAGTGCATCTGCATAAAAGAAGCTACTAACGCCAACACGTGCATTAGCATTTAATGCTCCGTTTAGGTGGTTAAGTTGCGACGTTAAATTAACTACATAGTCATTAACCGTAAAAGGAGCCATGGCTGCTTTAGGTGCATCTGTAGGCACACTTAGTTCTGGCGGTGGCACCAAGTTACAAGCAGCTAAATTTAAAAATAATAAAGGCAGTAAAAGGCGCATAATTGCCATCCTCTTCAAAACATACTGAGGATGAAGCAATTTGTATGCCGACTTAACTATTGTGCGATAAAGGGCTGATCTACGTAATAGCTAACTAAACAATTTATATTTTGGCTCTTTAAATTTTGACAGTCAGCCATAGCGTTTTTTTTGTCTATGTATGCGCCTAGCTTTAAGCGGTTATACATAACTCCTTTTACATTTATTGTTTCAACATTCATCACAAAGTTATCGCCTAGTAAGCTAGGAAGCTTTTTCTGTAGTTGCCTAAAAGCTAAAGAGAGTTGTTCTTTTTGCGTTATTGAAAGCACTTGTAAAGCAAATCTGGGATTAACTGGTTTTGTTACTTGTAAATTGGATCGATTAATTGTGTTGGTATTAACGATTTCTGCTTTTATTACGGGTGTGTTTTTCTGCTCATTTTCTTTAGCTATTGTATTGAGTTGCGATATTAGTAAGCTTAAGTCGTCTTCAATAAGTAATAAACGCGCAAGTTCTGGCTTCATATTTTGCCACTGCTGGGAGCTCATTTTTAGAGTTTCAAGTTCTTGCTTTGTTATTTTTACGTAGCTTTTTTCGTCAGTTACGTTGGTCTGAGTAGCACTACCATCAATTGCTTTATTATTCGCACAACCATAACTTAGCAACATTGCACTGATTATAAATATACATTGAACTCTTTTCATCCTAATTCCTTTAATGGAGTATTTTATGTGTTTCAACAACACACTTTAATCCTTGCGCTTTTACTGAGTCGCATACAGAAATAAGCTCTGGCGAACTGTTTGTTGCGTACGCTAAGGCTAAAATAAATTTATTTTTAGCTTTATCATGCATATAAAAAGCTTCTTGCTGCTCTATTCGTGGTGCTATTAAACGGTAATAAATTTTTAAGATATTTAACGAATTAAAACTTCCTGCATTGGCAATGCTTCCAGTTGTTGCACTGAGCGCCTTTAATGTTAAATCAACACCCATTACTACATCTCCTTGAGGCGATAAATTAACTATTATATTTTGAGTGTTTTTTAGCTGCTTGCGTTGTTTATATTCATCATCAATTACTGCTTTATACTGCCCCGGTTTAAGGTCTGTAAATAAATAATAGCCATCATATGCTGCTTGAGTTTGTGCAACTTGATCCCCTTTCTCATTCAACAGCGCTATATTTGCAAAGGGTTGGATCTGTGTTGTATCACCTTTTTGTTGATAAACAACTCCCTCCACTTCACTTGCATTATTTAATGCGAAGTCCATATTCTCTACAAAACCAGCCCTTGGGGTAATAGAAAAACCCTCATTGGCTGGTATTAAAAACGGATCTTCAAAACTATTTCTATCAAGTATTATATCTGTTGTACGATTTGCTGGCATTGAAGTTAATAGCGCAACGCCGTGTTCGTCTGTAATTGCTTGACGATAATTGTGAACGCCTTTTACTTTTACGCCGGCAACGCCGTGCTCATCATCATCCATAATACCGTTATTATTTTGATCTAAGAATACGCGTAACATTAAGCTACCCGTGTTAGTTAAGCTGCGCTTAGAGACAAAATATGTATTGTGTTCAACATCAAAACCTAAGCTAAAACGGCTATAAATACCGAGCCGCCAATCATCGTTACTGTTGTAGTTTAAGTTACTCGTTAAACTAAACTTGTCGCTTTGCCAATTGAGCCCTAATTCGGCCGATTGAATATTATTACGAAGTGAATCAGTTAAAGTAAGTTCCGCTTGTAAATCTCGGCCCAAGTTGCGGCTAAACTCAGCCTCGTAACTAACAAGCTCACTTACTGGCGATATACTATAATCTATACCAAACCTTGTGTAGGTTCTCCCAAAGCGCTTTTGAAAACGTGTTGTTCCAAAAGTACTCTTAGAGCTATCGTCTTGTTGCCACAGCAATTGGTTACTTAGTGCAAATCCTGAGTATGAGTAGTTGAACTGGTTGCGTACTTGTTTAAAACGCCCTCTAATATCACTATCGTTATATAGGACGTTATTTTGATAAGAAAGGCGTCCATAGGTATTATTCATTAGCCCACCAGCTAAATTTATTTGGTAGCTGTTAAAATCTTGCTGCTGTTCGTCGGTACGATTTGTAGCGCTAAAAAGTAGTGATTGTTCGGCAATTTGAGTTCGGGCTGTAAATTCAAATTCTTGTTCATTGTTATTATTTTTTTCAACATTCGCATTTAATAATAATCGGTCAAACAAGCTTATGTTGGTACCAAATGCATACTTAAGTAGATCGTCATCCGTGTTTTTTTGACCTGATGTAGCAGTGTATACAGATATATTATCTGTAAGCCCTTGCTCATATCTACCCGCAACTTGCCAACCCTGACCCTGCGAGCTTGAAACATTGTTATTTAGTAACTGCTTGCCTTGTTCAGTAACCGACAATTCATAGTGACCTTGTCCCTGCTTAAGTTGATTTCCGTCCACAAAGTAATATTCACTTTTACGCTCAACTTGACCTTGAGGCCCATAAAAAATAAGCTCAAAATTATTAGCTCCAAATAATAGGTTTATATTATCAAAAATATAACGCCCATCTGCGAGGCTAAGCTGCTGGTCTATTAATATTTCATTACGATACAGCTCTACATCCCAACCTGGCTGTATAGCACCGCTTAAGTTAACTTGATTATTGACTATTTTTCTATTGGTTACATTATTAGAAACTTTAACACCTCGGGCATACTGACTACTGTAGCTATTACCCACTTGCGTGGCGATAACATCACCAAAAGATATTTCAGTAGGCATGAAGCTGTTTTTTATTTCTTTGTCTAAGTTTTGCTTTGTAAACGTTAACCTAGAGTTGGTAAGTAAGTCAGTACTTCGTCCAGACAAAAAATACTCTGCAGATAAATACGCAAAGTCTTGAGTGCCTAAAAGTGAATAGTTCGTAGAATGTCTATCATCGCTCGCGGTAAAATTTAGTTGTAAGTCGGCAACCGGAGAAGATAGCGCTTTATATGGGCTAGCTTTCCATGGCAGCGTAGGTGGCGATCTTTTGTTAGGTGATTTAAGGTTGCGCGACTGTCTGTATCTTTGTTGTTCAACCGGTAAGGGGCTCTCTGAGCTTATAAGTAATTCTAAATCTGGGTAATCAATATTAAACTCTAGATTTAAAGCATTATGTAAACTTTGAATATCTACATAAATATCATCTTCAATGGTAATTTGATTTTTTGCTAATAAGTAGCTCTGTGTAGGACTAGTAAATACAGCGGGTGTAACCGCTGCATTTAGAAAAAGAGGTTGTTGATTTGCTCCAACACCTTGAGCAATTCGATTGCTAGCATCAACATTCATTGCAAATTGTAGAATATCAAATAAGTCGCTTAAACTAACTTGTACACTTTGCTCGCTTTTAATTGCTGCAACTTCACCTAAGTAGTATGAGTTTAAATAAAGCGAAAGTATTAATAACTCGCCTGTGGCGATTCGCTGTTGCTGATTTTCTTTGTTTTTATAATCAATTACTTCAACGGGCTTAGTTAGCTTTAGTTCAATTGCGCGTAGTGTTGTTAAAGCATCCCCCACGGAAGAATTAGGATTAGCTATTACACTATTACTAAGCAAACTACTTATGCTTAGTAATAGTGCATACAATAAATTATTTAGCGTCATTCACTGTTAAAACATTAAGTGATTGTGAGGTTAAAGGCAGAGTGTATTGTGCAAATGTAAGGTCTTTATATTCTTGACTGCCTTCATATTTAAAAATGACTTTTCCTGCTTTATCTAAATTTTTGTCACTAAATAAACTAAGGGTTACAAACGCATTATCCACTTCAGGATAAATACTTAAATTACCAATTTCTGCAATTTTAACTTGCTCGTTATTACTATCAACAAAGTAAGCACTTAATTTACCGTAGCTACTAAACTTACCTTCTCGTTTTATATTCAATAAAAACTGAGGACGTTGATTGCTTTCATTTAGCACTAGCTTAGCTTGCTCTATGGCAACTTCTGGCTGTTTCATGCCTTTACGTAACAAAATAGGAATGCTGTAGCTCATAATCATATTAACTTTTATTGAGCTTGTTTTATTAGTATTTTCACCAGGCAATGCTTGAAATAGAAGATGAGAGCGGTACTCACCAGAAGCTAGGCCTTTAGGTTTACGTATTGCTATTTTTACTGTTTGTTTTTCACCAGGTGCTAAACGCATTTGTTTTGGTGACAAACGTGCCATTGAACTTAAACTTTCGCTTGTAGCCTCTGCCAACTGTATGTAGCCACCGCTAGGTTGCGCTTGCTTCTCACTCCATAAAACACGATATGTTTGATATTCATCACCCGTATTAATTACGGTAACTTTAGCGGTTCGTTGACGTTCATCAAAACTAATACGGGTTGGAGAGATAAGTAAATTTGCGTATGCATTTTTTCCTAAAATACATACACTCAGTGCGAGCAGCACTACAACTTTATAAAGCATGTTTTTCCTTTAGTAATCAATCGTAATTTCTAATTGGGTGTCAGTAATAAAACTACCATCTAAGTAACTTTGGCTAGTCCCTGTCGTTATTAAACGGCCACCTACTTTGAGTAAAAGCTCTCCAAACTCATCGCTAGTTTGCGTTCTTGGTAAATCCACTAATACAACCGAAAACTTGGCACTATTAGCTCCAAGTACTTCACTTTGCAATGTAGAGTCACTCATTTTGTTAAACGATATTTGAGTAAGCGGAGGTAAATCGGTAAATAAAAGTTCTGCGGGATTCCCCTCAGTTAATACGTAAATACTACCAAATGTGGTTGTTTCACCTTCATGGCTAATGGTTATAGAGCTTAAAGTATTATTTTGAGGGATAACTAAAGTGCCAAAATTAAGCGCTTCTTGTTGTATGCTTGCGCTATAGGCTTGCTCGCTAAACATTAACGAAAGCCAAGCAGAAACATACAAAAAGCGCATTGTTTGTTTAAACACTAATTAATATGACACTTCAATATTAAAGCTACCAGAATACTCACCATCAGGGTAATCCACACTTGATGCGTTTGATGAAGTAGAAAGAGTCGCGCCTATATTAAATGATACAGCGCCATCAACGCCAGCTTGTAGGTTGGGCGTAGCACTTGTATATAATCCACCAGCATTAGTACCGCTCGTTATAAAGTAAGTCCAAGCACCTACAGTAAAATCAGGTTCATTCAACCCTTGACCAGCTAAAGGTTGTACTAAAGTATTTACTGGGTCGCTAATGGTTAAAATAGAATTTGGTACTACATCTGACACACTAAAAGCACCCGCTTCACCACCTTCAATTATTGATATAGTTGCCACATTACCAGCAGCGTCTTCTTGCGAGGTAACATTAGTTGCATCAGGATCAGGATGAACTGTAAGCGTAGCTTGCAGATTGCCTGATGGATCTGAAATAGCACGAATAGTACCAAAATTTAAATCGTTATCTTTTGTGAGTACTACAGCATTTTGTACTGTTACTTTCGCTTCAAATGACTCTGTAGCAGCATAAGTGCTAAACGAGCTGACCACGGTGGCTACAGCTAATGCAGATAAATAAAACTTCATGCTAAATCCTTATAAGAAAATGGGCTTTATCAAATATTTGCCCAACTATAGTTAGTATCGACTATTAGTACAAATACTTTAATACTATATAAGTTTAAAAGGCCTAATTTATTAATTATATTGGTTTTCCGACAAAAGCAGCAATATTACATGCTTGATCAAGCTGATTAGCTAAATAACAAAACGCACTTACTTGAGCATCGTTTTTAAATGGACCTACACGTAATCCATACAAAGTCATATTATTATTTTTACGTTCAAACATAGTAAAATTAAATTGAGTAAATGCACTGGGGTATAATTGCTTAAGCCTTTCGACTCTTGCTTTAACAAGCTCTGGCTTTAAATACCAACCAAGCTGTGCTCCAATTTTAGTTTCATCTGTTAAGGTGAGTTCTGAATTTTGTAAGTTTGGTGTTTTTACTTCGGGAGTGTTATTTAGTGCCGTCGGTTCCAAATTCTGTGAAGGCTGATTACCATAGGTGATATCGGTTTTACTTTGCATGAGTAAAGGAGGGTTTTCAGTTAATTCACTTCGAGACGATAACGCCATAATTAACAGCTGTAAATCATCTTCCATAGCAGTTAAACGACCAATGCTTTCTTGCTGTAAGTGCCACTGCGAAACATACTCTTTTACTTGTTTATCAGTTATTAAAGAATGCTGCACGCTCTCGTTATTTACAGTTGCGCTGCTACATCCATATAAATAAAAAGATAAGAATAAAACTGATATTAAATGACAAGACTTAAAATACCGCATTGCAAAAGCACTCTACTAACCAAGATAATAAATCAAAGCAAATTTTGCGCCACTTTATAGCAACTTTTTAATTAAGTAGTCTATTTTGAAGTAAGAAAAGCCATATCGATAATAAGGCAAAATTTCATCATTTAGTTGGTATCACTAATTGCTGCTGCATTGCTCTACCTCCTGCATTCATGCAGTCGTATATCAAAAATTATTAGCAAAGTTAGCGTCAGGTCTAATCCTTCAAATTGATTAGGTATTATTGCAGATTGATATTACATACTGTGAGCTACAGCTTTACTGGCTTATCGGTGTAGTTACTTACTATGCAATCGAGTTTATATAACTTGAATACGTCACAGTCTGCTTTTGCATTTTTAAAGTTTTGGTAAGAGCCAAGTTTTAGCCTGTAAAACATTTTGTCGTTTATTTTGGCGGTTTCTACGTTAGTCAATATTTTGTCTCTAAACAACGGCGCTGCTTTAGTATTTAGCTCTTGCCATGCTTTAGCCACACCTTGCTCTGAGTCAACCGAAGCTACCTGTAAAGCAAATACATGTTTAGGTTTATTTAATTTTACAGTTTGTTTTTTATTACTGTAATTTTGTTTAACTTGTTGGCGTGATTTAACATTACGTGTGTTTCGTGGTGAGCGTACAGACTTGCTGCTATACCCTTGATTAGACTGCGCAATAGCTTTGCTGTTTATAATATCAATATGATTTACGAGGTAAGTTATTTCTTTTTCTAATCTTAAAATTCGCTCTATGCCTTCACGAGCTTGTTGCCACTGCATTGCGGCATCTTTTAGCTGAGCAAGTTCAAGGGCTGTAATTGATACGTAGTCAGGCGAGTTACTTTGAGGTTGTTCATCAATGGTTTTTATTTCAGGCGAGACGCTGCATGCTGTACCAAATAAAAGCATTAGCAAGCTAAGTAAAAGCCCAATGTTATTTTTTTTATATATAAACATGTATTAGTTGTCCTGAAAGCAGTGTTTTTACACTACATTTCAGTTAAACATTCTCACAAGAAAGCGTTTAACTTTATTTAAGCTGTGAGCTATAAAACTTAGCTCTTCGCATGCTTGTCAGTATTTCGTAAAACACAATGCTGCATACTCCACCCCTTCCTTGAGAGCATTATTTAATACAAATTCAATGCCAATTAACACAAACTTTACAACATAAATAACAATATGTCTGTAATGACTTAAAAACTTTTATTTTAGAGCTATTCCTTTCCTTACTTCTATCCTAATAAAACTCATGAAAAAGGCGCCGATATAGGCGCCTTTCATGTTTTCGTTAACTGTTAAATCAGTTTTTTAATAAATGATTTTAATTCATCGGCAAATTCATCGCGACGAAGTGCAAACTCAATCGTTGCTTTTAAGTAACCAATTTTACTTCCACAATCGTGGCTACGGCCTTTTATAGCGTATGCATCTACTTTTTCGTGTTCCATTAACATCGCAATTGCGTCAGTTAATTGAATTTCGTCGCCTGCACCTTGCGGAGTTTTTGCAAGTAACGGCCAGATATTTTCGCTTAATACGTATCGACCCACTACAGCTAAGTTTGATGGAGCTTCATCTACTGGCGGCTTTTCTACCATATTAAGAATTGGCGAGCTTTCACCTTGCTTTAAGTCAACATCACCTAAATCAACCACACCAAACTGGTTCACTTGTGCCATTGGTACTGGTTCTACCATAATTTGGCTGTGCTTAGTTTTCTCAAAATTAGCGATCATTTCTGCTAAGTTATCTTTTTTAAGATCGCTCTCTACATCATCAATAATTACATCTGGCAAAATAACTACAAACGGTTCGTTACCAATAATAGGCGCTGCACAACTAATAGCATGGCCTAAGCCTTTTGCTTCACCTTGGCGTACGTGAATAATGGTTACGTCTTTAGGGCAGATTGCTTGCACTTCGGCAAGTAGTTGCCGCTTAACACGCTTTTCTAAAGTAGCTTCTAGTTCAAAACTTGTATCGAAGTGATTTTCGATTGAATTTTTACTTGAGTGCGTTACTAACACTATTTCTTTAATTCCTGCAGCAACGGCTTCGTTTACTACATATTGAATTAAAGGACGGTCTACCACTGGCAGCATTTCTTTAGGAATTGCTTTAGTGGCTGGTAACATACGAGTACCAAGGCCAGCTACTGGGATCACTGCTTTCATTTTATGTTTTCCTTAATCTTTTATTATACTGAAAATGGATATTGAATCGCTTCGTGGCATTGATAGCCTATTACTTCAAAGTCGTCTCGTGTTACCCACGTTTCTATGTCTTCTAATGATTTAATTTTTGGATTAATTTTTAACTGAGGTGATTCAAATGGCTCACGCGTTAACTGCACGTCTCGCATCAGTTCAAGTTGGTTTTCGTAAATATGTGCATTAGCAATTTTATGATACGCCTTACCCGCTTTGTGGCCGGTAATTTGAGCCACTAACGCAAGCAACACAAAACACTGAATTTGATTGAAATTAAGGCCGAGCGGTACATCACAGCTTCGCTGGTATGACGTTAAATATAGCGTATCGCCAAGTAGCGAAAAAGTGTGCGTATGCATACACGGGCGCAAACAACCAAGCTCAAACTCACCTGGATTATAAAACGTGATTATTTCACCACGGTCATCAATGCCATTTTTTAAGTTATTAATAACTTTGGAAAGCTGATCAAGCGTTGAGCCATCTGGACGTTGCCAACCACGGCCTTGTACGCCATAAACACGGCCCATGTCGTCCTCGCCTTTACGGTGAGGATTATTAAGCCATGCATTGTTATCATTTGCGTTAGCATCCCATGTTTTACAGCCAATCTCACGAAACTGCTCAGCGCTGTCGTAACCACGTAAATATCCTAGTAACTCAGCAATCGCTGCTTTGTAGTAACTTTTGCGCGTAGTGATCATTGGAAACTTATTATTAGCCACATCGTATTCTAAATCGGCATTAATAACGGTTAAACAACGCGTACCTGTACGTTTGTTTTCGACCCACTGACCTTCGTCAACAATACGCTGACATAATTTTAAATATTGTTTCATGCTTTTCTTATTATGCCTTAGCTGTTTTAACGTGTTGTGATTGCTTATATGCCCAAATTAATAAACCTAAACCACCCACTATCATAGGAAGTGAAAGTATTTGTCCCATTGAAATAAAGTCGGCAAATAAACCGAGTTGTGCATCGGGTTGGCGGAAATATTCAATACAGAATCTAAACACGCCGTAACCTAATAAAAATACACCGGCTACGCTGCCTGCTGGACGTGGTTTTTTAATAAACCATTGCAGGATTAAAAACAGCACTAAGCCTTCAAAAAATGCTTCGTATAATTGCGATGGGTGGCGCGCAAGCGGACCGCCCGTTGGAAATACCATTGCCCATGGCACGTCGGTAACTCGGCCCCATAACTCACCGTTTATAAAGTTACCAATACGCCCTGCTAAAAGCCCTACAGGAACCAGTGGTGCAACAAAGTCGCCTACTTGAAGCAGTGACTTTTTACGCGTCCACGAAAAAATTGCGACGGCGGTTATAACGCCAAGTGTTCCACCATGGAACGACATACCGCCCTGATCTATCCTAAATAAATACAGTGGGTTTTCTATAAAATAACTAAACTGGTAAAACAATACGTAGCCAATACGCCCACCTAGTATTACCCCTAACATGCCGTAAAACAGTAAATCGCTTACTTGGTCTTTAGTCCAACCCGAATTTGGCTTTGACGCTTGACGATTAGCAAACCACATCGCAAATGCAAAACCTATTAAGTACATTAAGCCATACCAACGTACGCTTAGCGGTCCAACAGAAAAAATAATTGGATCAATTTGAGGAAACTCAAGTGCCATAAAAAATAAACCTTTAGCTAAAAACCATTTTAATTGCGATAACTACAAGCAGCACCGCGAAAACTTTCTTAATTGTATTAACAGGTAAATAGTGAGTTGCTTTGGCGCCAATGGGCGCAACAAACCACGAGGTAATAACAATCCCAAATAATGCAGGTAAATAAACAAACCCGGCAAAACCATGCTCTAAATCGGTAACATGCCAGCCTGCGCTGATGTAACCAATAGAGCCAAATAATGCAATAACAATTCCGCACGCTGCCGCGCAGCCAATTGCTTTTTTTATATCAACCGAAAAATAATTAAGCATCGGTACTATTAAAGCTCCGCCGCCAATCCCTATTAAACCTGATAACCCGCCCATTATTGCAGAAACGCCCCCTAAAATAGGACCAGCCGGCAACGGTTTTTCTGACATCGGTTTATTACGCGCGGAGAGCACCATTCTTGCTGCAATAAATACAACACTTATAGCAAACACTGTACGTAATATTTGTTCAGGGATTAAACTTGCTGCAAAGCCACTAATAAGTGCACCGAAAGCCACACCCGACATAACCCACGGGGCGATTGCCCAAGGCACATTATCATTTTTATGATGAGCCAGCGCTGAAGACGTTGAAGTAAATAAAATAGAAGCGAGTGAGGTTGCAATAGCAATTACTAATACATGATCAGCCGACGTTACATTAAATGAGAGTAGCAGAGTGGTTAGTACTGGAACGATAATTAAACCGCCGCCAATGCCTAGTAACCCAGCTAAAAACCCAACAATACAGCCTAGTAGGGCGCAGCTTGCGACTAACAAACCTAAGTCATACATAGTAATCTCAAATACCCTTTTAAGGTTTATATATTAAAGGATTATAAAACTAATAGCATCTGTGTATTGCAATTAATTAGGTGTACAAGCTTATTTTGGGGTGTAAAACAAATCACCTAATTTATGCTCTAGCATAAAGCTTCGCGTTAAACGTAGTACTTGTTTGGCTGTGGATTGCGCTAAACATTCACTTAGTAGTTGTTCCATGTCACTGACATTTAAACGCCTAAGTACCCACTTCACTTTATTAAGCGATGATAAATTCATACTCAGGCGTCTGTAACCCATGGCAATAAGTAAAATAGCTCCTTCAGGATCGCCGCCTAGTTCACCACACAAACTAAATGGCAGTTCATATTGCTCACATTCGTGCGCCACTTTATTTAGTACTCTTAGTACACCTGGGTGATAAGGGTTAAAAAGTTCGGCTACACGTGCATTGGCCCTGTCTACTGCTAATAAATACTGTGTTAAATCGTTACTGCCTACTGAGCAAAAATCGACTTTTTTTGACCACTCTGGAAGCATAAATACACTTGAAGGTACTTCCAGCATTATTCCTATGTCGGGTCTTTCTATGGTTTGCTCTGGGTATTTTTCACTTAACTCAAAATAAGCCTGTTCAAATAACGCAAGTGACTCATCAACTTCTTCAGTGCCACTGATCATAGGGAGCATTATTTTTAAATTACCCAAACCAATATTTGCTTTAAGCATCGCTTTTAGTTGATCTAAAAATAACTCTGGATGATCAAGGCTAATACGAATACCACGCCAACCTAAAAATGGGTTTTCTTCGGTAATATTAAAGTAATCAAGTACCTTATCGCCCCCAATATCCAATGTACGCATAACCACAGGATTAGGATGATAGCTAGTTAGTACTTCTCGGTACCAATTTTCTTGCTCTGATTGCGAAGGAAACTGACCCTTTTGCATAAACCACGCTTCGGTTCGATAAAGCCCCACACCGTCACAAATATGAGCACTACTTTGCTCAGTATTAAGCTCAAGGCCTGCGTTTAATAATAAGCTAACATGTTCACCGTCAAGCGTAATTGATTCTGAGTCTTGCTCAGCTAAAAAGCGGTTATTAAGTAGGTTATCTTGATGCTGTAACTCTGTGTATTCGTCCATCAGCATTTGTGAAGGCGATATATATAAACGCCCAGCAAATGCATCTAAAATCATCGGTTTGCCATTAAACTGCAGTAGAGGTAAATCCTCTATACCCCAAATAGCAGGAATGCCCATCGCACGCGTTAATATAGAAGCATGGCTATTTGCAGAGCCATTTACGCTTACAACGCCTGTTAAATGACCTTTTGGCACTTCAGCAAGCATGGCGGGTGTTAAGGTATTAGCAATTAAAATAGTGTTGGCCGGATAATTTTTAACAGCGTGCTCGGTATTTACAAGGTGGTGTAATACGCGAAGACCAATGTCTTTAACGTCAACAGCACGCTCTTTTATATAAGGGTCTTGCATGGCATTAAATTGAGATATTAAACGCTCTATTACAATTTTTAGGGCGCTTTTAGCACACCACCCTTCTTGTAATTGCATTTCAACATTATGCCCTAAACTTTTAGCATCAAGCAGTTGTTGATACACATCAAATACCGCAAGAGCTTCGTGCGGAATAGAATCGCTTAGCGTCATCGATAGGGTATTAAATTCTTTGCGCGTTGCAGCTACAGCTTGAGTAAATAAACGGCGCTGCTCAGTGACGTCACTGTCTTTTAAAAGCTCAATAGATTTAAAATCAAGTTTTGGTAATACAACAAATGCTTGTCCTATACCTATTCCTGGCGCGCTCGATACACCTTTTAAAACAGACGTTTGATGAGATGATTCATCTTGGCGTAGTATTTCTTTAATTTCAGCATGCGCTAACTGTGAAGCAAGTTGAGCAGAAAGTGTTATTAAAAAAGACTCTTCGTCTTGGCTAAATACACGTGCCATTTTTTGTTGGACAACAATAACGCCCAGTACTTTTTTTTGATGAACAACGGGTACAGATAAAAAAGCGTTGTAGCCTTCTTCGTTTACTTCGGGGGAGAGCTTAAAACGAGGATGCGATTTAGCAAATGCAATATTAATAGGTTCTTCGCGTTGCGCTACTAGGCCAACTAAACCTTCGGTAAAACCAATTCTAAACTTACCTACCGCATCGGGGTTTAGCCCTTCGGTTGCCATAAGTACAAAATTGTCCTGGCTGTAATCTGCAAAATAAATGGAGCAGCACTGGGTTTTCATGGCATCTTTAACCATTTGCACAAAGCACACTAATGCGCTGTCTAAATTCGCTTGTCGCGATACAGACTCCGCAATAGATCTCAGTGTAGCCAGCATGTCCTGCTCCTTTATTTTATTCTGAATTAACTACCTTTTACTTCGCCAATGATCTTTATGTTGTTCTCTCTTATTAAAAGGCATGGCGAAAGGAGCAAACTCTTTCATTACACGTCGATAAACATCCCGTTTAAACGATACAACCTGTCTTACAGGATACCAATAACTTACCCAGCGCCAATCATCAAATTCAGGATGATGGGTTTTAAGTAAATTTACATCTTCGTCTTTACAGCGTAATTTTAGTAAAAACCATTTTTGTTTTTGCCCAATACACACCGGACTAGAGTCTCGGCGGATTAATCGTTTGGGTAATTTATAGCGTAACCAATGTTTTGAGCTTGCGACTATTTCTACATCTTCTGGTCGCAACCCTACTTCTTCGTGTAATTCACGGTACATGGTTTGTTCTGCAGTTTCGCCATCATCAACACCACCTTGGGGAAATTGCCAAGAGTGTTGACCATAACGTCTGGCCCAAAAAACCTGTCCCTGATTATTGCAAATCACAATTCCGACATTGGCACGAAAACCTTCGGCATCAATCACCTTAGTGCCTCATTTGTAAGTCGATTTTTAATGATTGTTCCACATTAGCCGCAATACGGCAAATACTATTATACCCAACCCGATTAGTAAGCTAAGTTTGAGCTTTTAGTACATTGATAAATTATGGAGAGTGGGTAAATATTTGGAAAATAACTTAACAAGGCTATTGCGGTTCTTGTTTTCCTCTAGTTACTCACAGTTTGTGCATAACTTTTGTAAAACACGCTCATTTTGCAAACAAATCCACAATATTAGATCTAAAAACTTGGCTTCTCCACAGATTCTGTGGATAAACATGTTCATATAGTTGTATTTATCCTTACAACTTTTAAATTGCTTAATCAAAACTGAATGTACAACATTAAAAAAACCAACTGAGTCAGTAACTTAAAGTAAAGCAGCTTAATTTCAATATGTTCAAAATTAACCCAAACAACAAGCGAGCAAAAAACACACAACTCTAGTGATATCCACGGCTTAGCCTATTTGCTATCATGGCTATGATATTTATACAACCGAAATTAAGAATACTAATTACGTTGCATTGATATTTATAATCGCAATAAAAAGTAGCTCAATAACAAAAAACTATCATATGCAGTTTCTCCGCATAAGTAATTTCAACGTAGTTAGTGAGTTGTTAAACCTCTATAATATTCATATTTTAATAAAATTGGCATGACATGCGACCTACAAAACCACACTCAATAAACGATTTAATGCAACGCGTTAATAATATTGCCGGATTAACTCTAGGGCAGCTTGCTAACAAGTATAATTTTAAAACGCCAGATGATTTACTGCGCGAAAAAGGTTGGACTGGTCAGTTAATTGAATATGTATTAGGCGCTACTGCGGGCTCAAAACCACTTCCGGATTTTGAAGATTTAGGAATTGAGCTAAAAACACTCCCTATTTCTTATAAAGGTAGGCCACTTGAAACTACGTTTGTATCGGTTACACCTTTAATGAACGTTACAGGAATGACTTGGCATACCAGCTCTGTACGTAAAAAACTAAATCATGTTTTATGGCTGCCAATTTTAAGCGAACGTGATATTGCCCCGTTTGATAGAACCATCGGCAGCGCCTTTTTGTGGCAACCCACGTTTGAACAAGACGCTTTATTACAACGCGACTGGGAAGAGCAAATGGAGCTAATTGCACTAGGTAGAGTCGACGAAATATCAGGCCATTTAGGCGATGCGATGCAAATACGCCCTAAAGCTGCTCATAGTAAAATAGTGACTGATGCTATTGGTCCAAATGGGCAAATAATTAAAACCCTACCCCGTGGCTTTTACTTAAAAACCAGTTTTACAGGTGATATTTTAAAGCAGCAGTTTCAGCTTTAACTGTGTTATAAAATATTAATTGTTGAGCCATTTTTGTGGGTACCCTCTTTTTGCACTACGTGCGCGCGCCAGCAAGCTTAACGCTACAACTTATTCTCATCTCTTTGAATAAAAGTATCAGGCATAAAAAATCCCCGCTTGTGCGAGGATTTTATCATCTAAAATTAAAAATTAGATTCTATATAAAATAGAATTACTGACCTTTAACTTCTTTAAGACCGTTGTACGGTGCTTTATCACCTAATTGCTCTTCAATACGTAGCAATTGGTTGTACTTTGCAACACGGTCAGAACGGCTCAATGAACCTGTTTTAATTTGACCTGCAGCAGTTCCAACCGCTAAATCAGCAATTGTTGAATCTTCAGTTTCACCAGAACGGTGAGAAATAACAACAGTAAAACCAGCGTCTTTAGCCATTTTGATTGCAGCTAACGTTTCAGTTAGTGAACCAATTTGGTTAAACTTAATTAAGATTGAGTTAGCAATACCGTTGTCGATACCACGTTTTAAAATCTTAGTATTTGTTACAAATAAATCATCACCTACTAATTGGATTTTATCACCCATTAGTTTAGTTTGATGTGCAAAGCCATCCCAATCAGACTCATCAAGACCATCTTCAATAGAAACGATTGGGTACTGATTAGTAAGATCTTGTAAGAAGAAGTTAAATTCTTCAGAAGTGAATTTTTTGCCTTCACCCTTAAGGTCGTAGATATTTGCTTCTTTGTCGTAGAACTCAGATGCAGCACAATCCATCGCTAAAGTAATATCTTTACCTAGCTCGTAACCTGCGTTTGCAACAGCTACTTTAATTGCAGCAAGAGCCGCTTCGTTAGATGCAAGGTTTGGTGCAAAACCACCTTCATCGCCAACCGCTGTTGAATGACCATCAGCTTTAAGTACTTTAGCAAGGCTATGGAATACTTCAGCACCCATACGTAGGCCTTCGCGGAAGTTTTTAGCACCAACAGGTTGGATCATGAATTCTTGAATATCTACAGAGTTATCTGCATGTTCACCACCATTGATGATGTTCATCATTGGAAGTGGCATAGAGTAAACACCTGGCGTGCCGTTTAAGTCAGCGATATGTTCATAAAGCTCAACTTTTTTAGACTGTGCAGCTGCTTTCGCGGTTGCTAGTGATACAGCTAAGATTGCGTTTGCACCTAATTTTTCTTTATTTTCGGTACCGTCTAAATCTAGCATCACTTTATCTACAGCGCTTTGATCTAATGCACTTTGGCCTTTTAAAGCATCAGCAATTTCGTTATTGATATAACCAACTGCTTTTAATACACCTTTACCTAAGTAACGTGATTTATCACCGTCGCGTAACTCCAATGCTTCACGAGTACCAGTAGATGCGCCTGAAGGTGCTGCTGCACGACCCCAAGAGCCATCTGCTAAATGTACGTCTGCTTCAACAGTTGGGTTACCACGCGAGTCCATAATTTCGCGACCGATTACTTTTACGATTTCTGACATCTTGATTCCTCTATATTCCCAAAATGGTGAGTTCAGCTAACTTTACTACGTTTTATATAGCTTAGTCAGCCCTTAAAACAAAAAAGCCGTGCAATATGCACGGCTTTTAAAATTACGAATTCGCTTTTTGGTGGATATGCGCGGCTGCTACAAACCCTTCAAACAACGGATGACCATCACGTGGAGTTGACGTGAATTCCGGGTGGAACTGCGCGGCAATAAACCATGGGTGATCTTTATTTTCGATAATTTCTACCAGTTTTTTATCTTCTGATAAACCAGTAAAGCTTAAGCCTGCTTTTTCAAGTATTTCTACAAAGTTATTATTTACTTCGTAGCGATGACGATGACGTTCAACAATTTCGTCGCTGCCATATACTTCGCGTACTTTAGAACCTGGTGTTAAATGACATTTTTGTGCGCCTAAACGCATAGTGCCACCTAAATCAGATTTTTCGCTACGTGTTTCAACATTACCTTCAGCATCTAGCCATTCAGTAATTAAGCCAACGACTGGCGCTTCTGAATTTGCATTAAACTCTGTAGAGTTTGCATCCGTTAAACCTGCAACATTACGTGCATATTCAATTAATGCTACTTGCATACCTAAACAAATACCTAGGTATGGTACTTTATTTTCACGTGCGTATTTAGCCGCTAAGATTTTACCCTCAACACCACGTCCGCCAAATCCACCTGGTACTAAAATAGCATCTAAGTGTGAAAGTAATTCAACACCTTTGTTTTCTAAATCTTGTGAATCTACGTATTGAATATTAATTGTTAAACGGTTTTTAAGGCCCGCATGCTTTAATGCTTCGTTAACCGATTTGTACGCATCTGGTAATTCAGTGTATTTACCAACCATACCAATTGTCACTTCACCCGTTGGGTTAGACTCTTGATAAAGTACTTGTTCCCACTCAGCTAAATCAGCTTCTGGTGGATCTAAGTGAAAACGACGACATACGAAGTTATCTAATTCTTGCGTTTTTAATAGCGCTGGAATTTTATAAATGCTGTCTACGTCAGGTAATGAAATAACCGCTTTTTCTTCTACGTTTGTGAATAATGAGATTTTTGCACGCTCATTATTAGGTAGTTTACGGTCTGAACGACAAATAAGAATATCTGGCTGAATACCTACTGAGCGTAACTCTTTAACAGAGTGCTGGGTTGGTTTTGTTTTAACTTCACCTGCAGGGCCTAAAAATGGCACTAACGTTAAGTGAATAAATAGCGCGCGTTCGCGGCCAATTTCAGTTCCCATCTGACGAATTGCTTCAATAAACGGTTGTGATTCTATATCACCTACAGTGCCGCCAATTTCTACAATAGCAATATCATAACCTTCAGCACCGTCGTATACACGTTGCTTAATATCGTTAGTGATATGTGGAATAACCTGAATAGTAGCGCCTAGGTATTCACCACGGCGCTCACGACGTAATACGTCTTCATATACACGGCCTTGTGTGAAGTTATTACGACTAGTCATTTTGGTACGAATAAAACGCTCGTAGTGACCTAAATCAAGGTCAGTTTCTGCGCCGTCTTCTGTAACGTAAACTTCACCGTGTTGAATTGGGCTCATTGTGCCTGGGTCAACGTTGATGTAAGGATCCAGCTTTAAAATGGTAACATTTAAACCACGGGCTTCTAAAATAGCGGCCAGTGAAGCTGCGGCAATACCTTTACCCAACGAAGAAACAACTCCGCCAGTAACGAAGATAAATTTTGTACTCATGCGAACCCTAGAATATCAGGAATTAAAAGGAATATAACACCCAAAGAAGAGCCTAAGGGTATATCATCAAGACGGGGCGAAATTGTACCAAAACACTGCTTATCAATCCAGCTAAAATTAGCTAATACGCGCACAAAAAATGTGCACTATTTAACATTAAGCCTATTTTACTTTTTTAATCGCATCCCACGCACTATCCATCTCTTCAAAGGTGGCTGTATCTAAGCTTTTACCTTGCGCATGCAAATAGGCGTTTACCTTTTCAAAACGCGCTGAAAACTTATCATTAGCGCTACGAAGCAGTTGTTCGGGATCTCGTTTAACATGGCGTACAACATTAACAGTGGCAAAAAGTAAGTCGCCGAGCTCTTCCGCTGTATGATCAGATAACGGGTCTTGCTCAATCGCTTCTTTTACTTCAAGCACTTCTTCGCTCACTTTATCAAGTGCACCGTGATACGTTGGCCAATCGAAACCAAGTGCGCCAACGCGTTGTTGAATTTTTTTAGCTTTACTTAAGCTTGGCATATTGGCAGGAATATCTTGCCAAAAAGAAGGTGATTCTGTTTGCGCTCTAGCACTGCGTTCTTGTGCTTTGATTGCTTGCCACTGTTGCGATAATTGATCGTCTGTTAGCTCTTTTTTTTCACCAAACACATGCGGGTGACGACGGGTAAGCTTATCGTTTAATTGCTCTACTAGATCATTAAAATCAAATAGATTTTGCTCTTGTGCAAGCTGCGCATAAAAAATAATTTGAAATAACAAATCACCCAATTCACCTTTAAGCTCATCTAAGTTGCCTGACTCAATACAGTCGGCAACTTCGTATGCTTCTTCTAGTGTATGCGGCACAATAGATTTAAAATCTTGTTTGAGATCCCACGGGCAACCGCCCTTGGGATCTCGCAGTGTTTTCATTATGCTAAGAAGTTGTGTAAGCGCTGCATTATCATTCATGATTAATGACCACGCTTGGCATCGTGTACACCTTCAATTTGGTGTAACTTAGAAAGAACACGGTTAGTACCCGATAAGTCATGTACTTCTATTTGCATCGTAAATATAGCTAACTGATTATCTTCAACCGTATTTACGTTCATATTTAAAACATTTACTTTTTCGTTAGCAAGTACTGAGCTTATATCGCGTATTAGCCCTGAACGATCGGTTGCTTCTATTTTAATACTTAGTGCGTACGAGCCGTTGATATCATCAGACCAACTTACCGAAATAACACGCTCTGGATGCTGATTTTTTAAGTTATTAAACGAATCACAGTCTTCCTTATGAACACCTATCCCTCGACCTTGCGTTATATAACCTATTATTTCATCGCCAGGGACAGGACGACAGCATTTTGCTACATGGCTCATTAAGCTACCAACGCCATCAACCACTATGCCGTTTTTGTCACCGGTTACTTTGCTAGGCGCTTTAATACGAATAACCGGTTCATCTTCTGTCCGATCACTTACAAAGTTAAGCATTTGATTGAGGCGTACATCGCCCGCACCAATTGCAACCATTAAGTCATCAAGTTCTTTAAAATTAAAACGCTTGATGGCTGGCTCTAAATCTTTGTATGTTAAATTAAGCTTTTGTAATTCACTGTCGAGAATTTCTTTCCCCGCACTTAAGTTTTTGTCGCGGTCGAGCTGTTTAAACCAGTGATGAATTTTGGCTCTAGCGCGCGATGACTTAATGTATCCTAATGACGGGTTTAACCAATCACGACTTGGATTTGGTTGTTTTTGGGTCAGTATTTCTACCTGATCCCCAGTTGTAAGTTGATGCGTGAACGGCACTATTTTGCCGAAAATTTTTGCGCCAATACAACGATGCCCTACATTTGAGTGAATGTAGTAAGCAAAATCAAGTGGTGTAGCGCCAAGTGGTAAATCGATAATATCGCCGCTTGGGGTAAATATGTATACGCGGTCTTCTACTACTTGGTTTTTAAGCTCTTCTGCTAAATCGCCACCATCAACCACTTCTTCTTGCCATTGAAGTAACTTACGCAACCAGCTAATTTTTTGCTCATAACCCGAGCCGCGTCCCGGTAATGCACCTTCTTTGTACATCCAGTGTGCAGCCACACCCAACTCAGCATCTTGATGCATATCGCTGGTACGAATTTGTATTTCTACTGTTTTACCTTCAGGCCCAAATACTACGGTATGGATTGACTGATAGCCGTTTTGTTTTGGGGTTGCTACATAGTCGTCAAACTCTTTATTAAGATGACGCCAATTGGTGTGCACAATACCCAGCGCTCCATAACAATCTTGTAGGCGTTCAACAACGATACGCATTGCACGAATATCAAAAAGCTGATCAAACTCGTAGTTTTTTTGCTGCATTTTTTTATAAATGCTGTAAATGTGCTTGGGGCGGCCATAAACTTGGGCCTCTATGCCCGCTTCACTTAAACGGTTTTTTACTTGCTCAACCATATCTTCCATATAGGCTTCGCGCGTAAGACGTTTGTCGTCAAGTTGTTTGGCTATGCTTTTATAGGTGCCTGGGTGCAAATATCTAAACGATAAATCTTCCAGTTCCCACTTTAATTGCCCTATTCCTAATCTGTTTGCCAATGGTGCAAAAATATCAGCCGTTTCTTTAGCGGCAATGACGCGGTCTTCTTCATCCGCATTTTTTACATTACGTAAATGACATACCTGCTCGGCAAGCTTAATGACCACGGCGCGCACATCTTCAACCATGGTTAATAACATTTTTCGAATATTATCAACTTGCATAGTTCCTTTACCTTGATGCGATAAAGTACTAATAGTGGCCATTTGTGCAACCCCAGTTAACAGCATGGCTATATTACTACCAAGCTGCTCTTCTATGGTTTCTAGTGATATTAAATCGTTTAAAAAATACGGGGTTAAATACGCAGTAGCTAACGATTCGGGGTCGAGATTTAGCTCAGCTAAAATTTCAACCATTTCGATTGCAGTAGTTTGCCTGCTTTCATTATCACATTTTACGCAGAGCGCTTGCGCTTTAGTAAGTAGCTCTGTTTTTTCTTCAGACAAGGCAAGAAATGAAAGCCGAGTGCTAAAATCTGTTGTCTCATCTTGTTGATGTGATTGTCGTGTAGCTACCATAATGCGTTCTACCTCCGTTGAAATAACGCCATAGTTTCAATATGCCCTGTATGAGGGAACATATTCATTAGCCCAATTTTATTAAGATCAAAGCCAGCTTGTGAAATAATTGCGCTGTCACGGGCTAAAGTAACAGGGTCACAAGAGACATATAAAATAGTTTTAAACTGCTTTAAAGATAATTGCTCTAATACAGCCATTGCACCAGTCCTAGATGGATCGAGTACAAGCACATCTAAGTTTTTACTAAACCATGGGGCGCTCTGTATGCTTTGCGTTAAATCAAAGCAATGAAACTGCGCATTGGTAATAGAGTTAGTTTGCGCATTTTGAGCAGCCATTGCAACCGCTGAAGTCACACCTTCTACGCCAATTACAGATTTTGCTTGTTTTGCCAACACTAATGAGAAATTACCAATGCCACAAAATAAATCCAATAAATTTTCATCACCTTTTAAATCAAGCCAATTTGCGGCTTGCTTTAACATAGCTTCGTTAACTTGCGCATTTACCTGAATAAAATTACCTAAACCAAATTCAAATTTTAGATCAAACTCTTTAAGATAATAAAACGGCATGGCTAAGTGTGAATGCTCAATTACATCGCTCTCGCTTTGCCATACAACTTCAAACTGTTGGCTTTTTGTTATGTGCTCAACCAAAGCCTTTGTATCATCGTTAATTGCTTTAGTGTGACGAATAACAACAAAGTTTTTCTCATCACTTTGGCATAACTGTAAATGGCTTATACTGTGCAGCGCTTTGTGTTGATTAATTAAACCACCAAAAAGTGTAAAAACATCTGCAAATACTTCATCAAGTACTGTACATTTATTAATACTGACAATATTTTTTAAACCACTGGCTCTGTAACCCACACGCATTTTTTTTGCTGCTTTATCAAACATAACGGCTATGCGAGCGCTGCGCCTGTAATGCACAGACTTACTTAATAATGGAGCTTGCCAGTTTAAGCTGTTTAATTTAGCAAACTTACTAAATAGCTGAGTAACTGCAGTTTGTTTTTCTACAACTTGTTGGCTTACTTCTAAATGCTGTAATTGGCAGCCACCACACTGATTATAGTGCTCACAAAAAGCGTCTACTCTTGATTCACTCGCTTTAATAACTTTAATTACTTTTGCACTGCTGTATTTAGCTTTATCTTCGACGAGCATTGCTTTAACTGTTTCATTTGGTAATGCACCGCTTACAAAGCATACTTTATTATTATGCTTAGCAATGCCACGCCCTTGATGATCCATTCCCGTTATATTTAATTCTAATGTTTGTTGCTTAAGCGGTTTTTTTTTCGCTTTAAAAATTTGCGCCATTAGGTATTACCTTCAGTTTATTTATGAAGCACCTATATTTAGATGCTTTAGAATGCGTGTTGAACCGTATATACTCAAATCATACTAATAACGATAAAACGCTCCCATTATGACCAAATTAGGCTTACGCGATTCTGTTTTAACACTGACCCTGATCCCAACGGTGATCATAGGATTACTACTTGGTGGCTATTTTACAATAAATCGTTACATTGAGCTTGATGAAATTTTATATCAGCAAGGTACTACTATTTCTGAGCCCCTTGCTATTGCGCTTGAGCAACCCATGCTCGAAAAAAACAAACAGCTATTGAATCGCCTTATAAGCTACACACATAACAAGCACTCCCCTACAATTAAGTCGATTGCAATTTTTGATAAAAATAATGCGCTATTAATGACGAGTAATTATCACCGCTCATTTGAAAAGTTAATTAATCAAAAGACGCTCATAAATTTAAAAACGACCCACGTGCAAAAGTCAGATGAGCTTGTTACATTCTTCACGCCCATTATTAACCATACAAGTCACGACTCTAAATGGGACCCATCTGCTTTTCAGTCATCTTTGGGCACCGTTATTATACAGCTAAACAAAGACCAAGCGGTTATAGGGCAGCAACGTGCTTTATTAATTAGCGGTATTGTAATTATTTTATCATTGGTGTTTGCAGCAATTTTAGCTTTAAGGTTAAGCCGCATGTTTATGACGCCGCTTAATAAGTTAGTACTTGCAACCGACAAGTTAGTCGAAGGTAAAAGAAGTACTGGCCTTAACGACAACATGATAGGTGAATTTGAGCTATTGCGAGAAGGCTTAAATACCATTGCTCACACTATGGTGATGCAAAAAGATGAAATGCAAAAAAATATTGATCAAGCAACTAGCGACTACCGTGAAACACTAGAGCAATACGAAACTTCAAATATAGAACTCTCGTTTGCAAAAAAAGAAGCTCAAGATGCTAACCGCGTAAAATCAGACTTTTTAGCTAAAATGAGTCACGAACTTCGTACTCCGTTAAATGGTGTTATTGGATTTACACGCCAGCTTTATAAAACACCACTAAACAAGCATCAAAAAGATTATCTCGACACTATTATGCTATCAGCAAATAGTTTAATGACTATTATTAGCGACATTCTAGATTTCTCCAAACTAGAAGCGGGTGCAATGGAACTTGAGTCGATTCAGTTTCAACTTCGTGATGCTGTAAATGAAGTGATGACGCTACTCGCTCCTAGCGCACACGATAAGCAATTAGAGCTATCCATTTACATTAACCAACAAGTACCAGATGACTTAACGGGCGATCCCACTCGCTTTAAACAAGTGCTGATAAACCTATTAAGTAATGCGATTAAATTTACTGAAAAAGGCTCCATTAAGGTCGACATAAGCCATCGGTTACTCGACGACGAACGCACCTCTTTACTTGTGTCAGTAACAGATACTGGCGTGGGTATACCTGTGGATAAGCAAGACTCTTTATTTACGCCATTTGGGCAAGCAGACTCAAGCATTACACGTAAGTTTGGTGGTACAGGCCTTGGCCTCATTATTACTAAGCATATTGTTGAAGCGATGAATGGCCGCATAACATTAAACTCTGCACCAGGTAACGGTACCTGTTTTACATTCAATAGTGTGTTTAGTTTGCCCAATCATGTATTTACTAACGACTTACCGACTAAATCGCTCATTGGTAAACGTATTTTGTATTTAGAGCCACACGAGCATACACATCACGCTGTACTTTCGTTATTGACTCAGTGGGAATCAAGCGTAACGGCATGTTTTAATGAGACTAGCTTTTTAGACGCTATAAAAAATACTGAACATAAATATGATGTTTGCTTAATTGGCCATATGGCATCAGTTGATGATATGCAGCAACTAAAAAGCTATGTAAAGGCCGTGCGTGAATCTACTGATTACTTATATTTAATGCTTAATACTGTATCGCACAATATGCGAGAAGCCTTTATAGGCAGCGGTGCTGATGCGTGTTTAAGTAAACCACTTAATCACCGTAAGTTATGTGAAGTACTTGCTGCACCTTACAGGCTTGACCACCCTACTCATAATATTGAACAAAACGATCAAGCTTTGCTGCAGTTAAAAGTATTAGTTGTTGATGATAACGATGCCAACTTAAAACTTCTCCATACTTTATTAAGTGAACAGATTGAAGTAATAGAAACGGCACATAATGGTTCACAAGCATACAGCTTAAGTAAAAGTCATAAATACGACATAATTTTTATGGATATTCAGATGCCAATTATGGACGGTATAACCGCATGCAAGCTTATACAAGAGTCATCACTTAATGAAGATACACCAATTATAGCTGTAACGGCACACGCCCTTCAAAGCGAAAAAGAGCAACTACTAAAAGATGGCTTTAAAGGCTATTTAACTAAGCCTATTGATGAAGATATGCTTAAACAAATTATTAGCGATCATAGTCCACAGACCCCGGTTAATCGCGATAAAGCTAAAACAGATACACCACAAAGCCCGGCTCCATTTCAAAGTAGTCGAATTGATTGGGCACAAGCCCTGCAGCGTGCTGGAGGAAAGAGCGAGTTAGCGCTAGAGATGCTTAATATGCTACTTCTAAGCGTCCCTGAAACTCTTACATTGCTTGCTAAAGCGATAGAGAGTAATGATTGTCAGCAAGTCTTAAGTATTGTCCACAAGTTTCATGGCGCATGTTGCTACACTGGTGTACCAAAACTTAAATCACTCGCAGAAACAATTGAAACATCACTTAAAAATAAATGCTTGTTAGAGAATATTGAACCTGAATTATTTGAGCTACAGGACGAGCTTGAAAACTTACTTGCTGATGCAAGCGTAACTGAGTTACAAAGATAAGCTTTGAATTTTAGATACAAAAAAACGCGGCATTAACCGCGTTTTTTTAATTAAGCTTTTTAAATACTTATGTAGAATCGTATTACATTCTTGCTTCAATCATTAATCGTTTCATATCGCGTACGGCTTTATCGAGTCCATCTATCGCTGCACGAGCAATAATAGCGTGGCCAATATTTAGCTCATAAATCTCAGGCATCGCGGCAATGGGTTTAACGTTATGGTAATGAAGACCATGGCCAGCGTTAACAATCAAACCTAAGCTTGCTGCGTATTTAACACCTTCACGAATATGCTCTAACTCTTTGTGTAAATCAGTATCATTTGTTGCATCAGCATACGCGCCTGTGTGTATTTCTACATAAGGAGCACCACATTCTTTGGCTGCATCTAGTTGTGCTTTATCTGCATCAATAAATAGCGATACTTTAATACCCGCGTCGGTAAGCGTTTTTGTTGCGGCTTTAATTTTATCTATATTACCCGCTACATCTAAGCCGCCCTCGGTGGTTAACTCTTCGCGCTTTTCAGGTACTAAACACACGTACTCGGGTTTTACTTCAAGCGCTATTTGTATCATTTCATCGGTAACAGCGGTTTCAAGATTCATGCGAGTTTGGATAGTTTTAGCCATCACATAAACGTCGCGATCTTGAATATGGCGTCTGTCTTCACGTAAGTGAATCGTAATACCGTCTGCGCCTGCATGCTCTGCTACACTGGCTGCATGGGCTGGATCTGGGTAACTTGTTCCACGCGCTTGACGAAGTGTTGCAATATGATCTACGTTTACACCCAAAAGAATATCTTTCATTTTCTTACCTGTAAAATTACGTTTATTGAGAGGCCATAAATAGCTCACGGCTTTTTAATGGTTTACTACCTAATAAGGGTTTTAATAAATAGCGACTTAATTGCTTTGCCATATATAGCACATCACTTTGGCTAAAGTCATGATTTGCTATGGCGTTGAGTTGTTTGCCACTAAATCCAGAACGCATATCTTCTTGTATTAAAAAACCAAGTTCGGGGAAATAACTATACGTCTGCTTTTCATCTATTGGTTCACCACTGGCATCAAAACTAAAATCCACGCCATAACCGAGTAATTCCAATAATTGAAATTCGTACGAGCGAAGCACTTCTTGTAAATTGGCTCCGCTGTTTAGGTTTTCTAGGTGGGATTTATATAGCTCAAATACTTGTTCAATTGGCTCATTAACAGGAACGATGCGATTAGTTAGCTCATTCAAATAAAAACCACAATAAAGCTCATCACCTTTTAAAAAGTGCGGGTTACCATGCAGTTCAAACTTATTGATATATTTTAAATCGTACTTGCCACTGTAATTAACAAGGAGTGCCTGGAACGGCTGAAGTTGTGCTTTATGTTTAGTGGCCTGGCGACCACTAATTCGGGCCAGCATTCTTAACTGGCCAACGCCTTCTACAAGCATATCTAACATTACTTGGGAGTCACTATAAGGACGCCGATGCAATAAATACGCGGTGTAGAAGTCGCTATCCATTCACTAAGCTACTGCTTGGTTTAGTCTTCACTGTAGCCTAAGCTTCTTAGTGCACGTTCATCATCAGCCCAACCCGACTTAACTTTAACCCAAAGCTCTAAAAATACTTTGTTATCAAGCATTTCTTCTATGTCTTTACGGGCTTCACGGCCAATGGTTTTTAGCTTTTCGCCTTTATTACCAATAACCATGCGTTTTTGTGTTTCGCGCTCAACAAGAATTAACCCATTGATGTGCCAAATACCGTTGTCTTGCCACTTAAACTGCTCAATTTCAACAGTCACAGAATACGGTAGCTCTTCACCCATAAAACGCATTAGCTTTTCACGAATAACTTCAGCTGCCATAAAGCGCATCGAACGGTCAGTTACATAATCTTCAGGAAAGTAAAATTCGCAAGGAGGTAAGCGTTTAGTTACTTCTGCTTTGATCAAATCAACGTTTTTACCTTGCGTTGCTGATACTGGCATAATTCCAACAAAATCAAACTTGTCACTTAACCACTTCATATGAGGCAATACAAGATCACGGTCTTTAACTTGGTCAATTTTATTAATAACCAATAATACAGGCTTACCACTTTGCGATACTTTATTAAGTACCATATCGTCATCTGCATTCCAATGAGTGCCTTCAACGACAAAAATAATAAGCTCTACATCGCCGATAGAACTAGACGCAGCTCGATTCATTAGACGGTTAATAGCACGCTTTTCTTCAACGTGTAGACCCGGTGTATCTATGTATACCGCTTGGTGTTTATCTACGGTATGAATACCCATAATACGATGACGTGTAGTTTGTGGTTTACGTGAGGTAATACTCACTTTTTGCTCAATGATTTCATTAAGCAAAGTCGATTTACCTACGTTTGGTCGACCGACAATCGCCACCATTCCACAAAATGTATCTACATCACGTTCATGAGGCTGTATTAAGGTATCAAGGTTCATTTTTAAGTATCTTCAATGCTTTTTCGGCAGCTTTTTGTTCGGCCTTACGGCGCGAGCTACCAACAGAAATTATGCTATCCATTCCATCAACAATACATTCAACCGTGAATGTTTGATTGTGTGCTTGGCCTTGTGTATCAACCACTGTGTAGCCCGGTAACGATAATTTACGGGCTTGTAAATACTCTTGCAGCAGGGTTTTAGGATCTTTCTGGTTAAGCCCTGGTGAAATAGCATCCAAACGTGATTGGTACCACGCCAATATAAGATCGCCACAACTGTCGATACCTGAATCTAAAAATGCAGCGCCTATAATAGCTTCTACTGCATCAGCAAGCGTTGACTCGCGACGAAAACCGCCACTTTTAAGCTCGCCCGGCCCTAAGCGTAAATAATCGCCTAGACCAAATTCAAGACCAAACTCAGCAAGTGTTTGACCACGCACAAGTGTTGAACGCATGCGACTTAAATCGCCTTCACGCGCTTTAGGGAATTTGGCATAAAGTGCATTGGCAATCACAAAGCTTAAAATCGAGTCGCCTAAAAATTCTAGTCGCTCATTATGTTGGCCTTTGTGGCTGCGGTGCGTCATTGCTTGTTCAAGTAAACCTTGATCAGCGAATTCATAGCCAATTTTTTTATATAATTCTGTTACATTTTTTTTCATCGTTACTGAATATTACCTAGGCGTTCAAAGCGAACACCAGTTGGAACCCATCCTGGTAAAATATCATCAGGGCCATTCTCAAATTCAAAACTCATCCATATAAAGACAGCTTTACCCACCAAGTTTTCTTTTGGTACAAAGCCCCAAAAGCGACCATCTTGGCTGTTGTCGCGGTTATCACCCATCATAAAATAATGATCAGCAGGAACAGTCCATTCATCAGAAGGCGTGCCCGGTTGCTGATAGTAACGCCCTTTTCTTTCAGGCGCTTGTGGGTTGATTAATATATCATGCGTAACTGTTGTTAAATTTTCATTCACACGAGCTAGAGGCATTGGGCCTTGTTTAAATTCGTTATCATTAATTAGTTTAAAATCAATTTTATTGAATTCATTACATAAAAGCTCACCCTGTTGGGTTTCGCCTTCTTTACAGTTTGGCTGAATATATAAACGTTTATCACGATAAACAATTTTATCGCCAGGTAAACCAATCGTACGTTTAATATAGTCAACACTTTCATCTAAAGGGTATTTAAAAACAACAATATCACCACGTTCAGGCTCACCGACATCAACTAACTGAGTGCGCCAAACTGGGTCTTTTATTCCATATGAATACTTTTGTACTAAAATAAAGTCACCCACTAACAGTGTAGGCATCATTGAACCAGATGGAATTTGAAACGGTTCAAAAATAAATGATCTAAAAATAGTAATTGCTGCAATCATCGGGAAAATCGACTTTGCTGTTTCTGTTAGTACTGGTTCTGGTGCAATTAATGCCGCAGTTTCTTCATCTAACGGAGCTCCAGCAGACGTTTGCGCTATCGCTAAGCGCTCCTGTCTTTTAGGTGCATACATTAAGTGATCTATTAACCATATTAAGCCTGAGCCTAAGGTTAATAGCACCAACAAAACTGAAAAATAACCAGCCATTTATAATCCTTTGTTTTTATTTACCAACTTTTAAAATAGCTAAAAACGCTTCTTGAGGCACTTCAACATTACCTACTTGCTTCATACGTTTTTTACCATCTTTTTGCTTTTTAAGTAGCTTTTTCTTACGACTCACATCGCCACCGTAACACTTAGCAATTACGTTTTTACGTAACTGTTTTACCGTAGTACGTGCAATAACGTGTTGTCCAATAGCTGCTTGAATCGCAATATCAAACATTTGACGAGGAATAAGCTCTTTTAATGCATCAGCTAATTGACGACCACGAGACTGAGCACCATCACGGTGAACAATAATCGCAAGTGCGTCAACACGCTCACTATTGATTAAAATATCAACACGCACCATATCTGATGTTTGAAAGTGTTTAAAGTTATAATCAAGCGATGCAAAACCACGGCTTGTTGATTTTAATTTATCAAAAAAGTCCATTACCACTTCAGCCATAGGTAGCTCATACGTAACAGCTACTTGCTTTCCGTGATAGGTCATTTTTGTTTGGCTACCGCGTTTTTCAATACACAAAGTAATAACATTACCTAAGTATTCTTGTGGTACCAAAATATTAGCTTCAACAATCGGCTCACGAATTTCTAAAATATCGTTTACTGCAGGTAAATCAGACGGGTTATCAATCTGGAATGTACCTTCTTTAGTAACTATCTCATAGATTACCGTAGGTGCCGTTGTAATTAAATCAATATCGTATTCACGCTCTAAACGCTCTTGAATGATTTCCATGTGTAGCATACCTAAAAAGCCACAGCGGAAACCAAAACCTAATGCAGTTGAATTCTCTGGTTCAAAGAATAACGACGCATCGTTTAAGCTTAATTTATTAAGCGCATCACGGAATGATTCATACTCATCTGATGCAATTGGGAACATACCGGCGTAAACCTGAGGCTTAATTTTTTGAAAACCAGGTAAACGAAGTGGAGCCGCATTTTTTTGATGAGTTATAGTATCGCCTACTGGCGCACCATGTATCTCTTTGATGCCAGCAATAACAAACCCTACTTCACCGGTTCTTAAAATACCGGTGTTAGTTTGCTTAGGTGTAAACACACCCACTTGGTCGGCTGTATGTATATGCTCATTCGACATTATTTTTATTTTGTCGCCAGTGCGTAATTCACCGTGCTTAATACGCACTAATGATACAACGCCTTGGTATGGGTCAAACCAAGAATCGATAATAAGTGCTTGTAGAGGTCCATCTGTATCGCCTACTGGCGGCGGAACATCTCTAACAATCATTTCAAGAACTTCGGCAATACCTACACCCGTTTTAGCGCTACATTGCACTGCATCAAGGGCATCAATACCAATAATTTCTTCAATTTCTTCTGCAACGCGCAAAGGATCCGCTTGCGGTAAATCGATTTTGTTAAGTACTGGAATTACTTCTAATTCCATTTCAATAGCGGTGTAACAGTTAGCTAATGTTTGTGCTTCAACGCCTTGGCCTGCATCGACAACGAGTAGTGCACCTTCACATGCAGCTAAAGAACGCGATACTTCATATGTAAAATCAACGTGTCCTGGAGTATCAATGAAATTAAGTTGATAAGTTTCGCCATCGTTCGCTTTGTAATTCAACGTTACACTTTGCGCTTTAATGGTAATACCACGTTCGCGCTCAATATCCATTGAATCCAAAACTTGTTTTTGCATTTCACGGTCGGTTAAACCGCCACAAACTTGGATCAAACGATCTGAAAGGGTCGATTTACCATGGTCAATATGGGCGATGATCGAAAAATTACGGATATGCTTCATAAACTGGATTCTATACTTCTATTTTAATGGACTAAATATGAATACCTAAGTGACTTGAAAATACTTGCTGTAGGATGCCATAAGCTCAGTTTGTAAATTACAAACATCACGAATGCTTTTTAATATTGATTAAAACCATTTTATTTATTGAATAACAATAAGTTAAATTTATTTAACTTACATAATTCAGCTAGATAAAATAATTTAAAAAACCACTATTCCCTGTATTTCCAAGTTACTTTGGTATAAAACGGCAATTTTACATTTAATTGGCGTCAATCACCATCTATTTGAGTTAAAGGGATACTAATTGGGTGAATTTTTATAACTTTTATATCGTGCTTTAGCGATTTCACGCGAGTTTTAGCTATAAAGAAACCAGTAACACCACCTAAAGCTGCAGCTAAAATTTGCCAACCTTCGGAAGACATAAATAATTGCGCTGCAATCAGTGCAAAAACCAGACTTAAAAGCAGTGGTAGCATGTATACCGCAAATGCATGCTTAACGACGTGACTATCATCAAGTGACAAGGTTACCTTTTGTCCTACTTCAACAGAGGATTCAAATTTATAAGGGAAGGTTTTTTTTGCAGTGCCAAACAGCTTACCAAACACTTGTGAGCCGCAACGACCATTGCAGCCTTCACAAGCTTGTTTTTGTTGTGCTTCTAAATGAGCAATGTGGCCATCGAGGGCCACAACAGTGAGGGTTTGTTCAATCATAACAATCCTTACGAATCGTTTATAATGCGCGGGTAACTGACTCAGCAATCGCTTTTGCGGTCATACTCGGTACATTACCAACAACCGATACATCAAAATTACCGCCATTATGCACATATACTGTCGTTGCACCAGAGGTTAGTGCACCACTTAAACGCTTACCCGGTAATGGACGCTGAATAAATACCGAAATTTCAACAAAACCATCAGAGAACAAGTAATAGTCTGTTAATTCGTTATTTAAATCGAGCTTATGTCTGTCTGATTTTAGTAATTCAAAGCCATCCGGTAACCAACTAATTTGCCAGTTAGTAGCTGTACTGTCTTCGTTTATAAGTGCATCGTTTGGTAAAGGCGTTGGAAAGTTTCGATTGAGCACTTCAAGTAACATACCTGCTGGCTGCTCTGTCACACTAATGTGAGTAAGCTGTAACTGCTCTAAGGCCTCACCTTCATGGTTAACGTACGCGGCTTTTAGTAATAACGACGATTCCATATCCAGCCAAATCCAATAATTATATTTATACTCGTCTTTAGATTCTATGCGAACTAGTTGAGCAGCACGCCCTGCAATACGACCTTTCCCGCCTAATACAAAATCATAGTGCGCGCTTAAGCGATCTATATCTTTAAAAAGCACTTCAGGAATTGGACCCGCTATTGAATCTGTTTTTAGGGAGTATGGTTCAGACTGAGGTTCAAAATAAGTAACTTGGTTGTCAATACGGACCATTTCAAGCCCAGCACCGTTAAGTAAACTTAAATGCTCAAGTTCTGTGTCACCTTGTAAAGCATGCACCCATCGGTAGGGCTCCATTGTTTTACCTTTGACAACCACAAACGAAGCGTCAAAATTACGGGTGTGAACGGCATTAGCCATTTTTAGTAATAAATCTTTGGCAGGATTTGTGTCGTTGGCAAATGCATTAAAGCTTACTACCAACGACAGAACAAAAGTGATTACTTTCATTTAATTAGTTTTTTTCCTCAGACGCTTTGGTATTAGTTTGCGCTGTTTCTAAAGAATTCGCAACTCGTGCTTGGCGTTGATGCTCAAGGACTAATGCACCAATACGTTGTTGCTGTAATTCACGTAAACCTTGCTCTGCATTTTCAAGCGCAGGCTCAGATGAGTAACTTACTGGCGACGCCATACCTGTCAGCGGTGTGGTTTGTAGTAATGGAATTTCGCTTTGTTGCTCGTTGTTACTTTGAGGAAGCGTATTAACGCCCACAATAGCAAACATTGCCACACTGGCTGCAATTGCTAGTTGAGCAACTGGCTTGCGCCAATTAAAAGCCACTACTTTATTATCTTGTACCGTCTCAGTGATTGCTTGAGGCTGTGTTTTTGACTGACTAAAGTCAGCATAAACAGGCTCGCTTTCTAGTGCTAATGCAACGCGATCGCTAATATCAATATGTATGTCGTTATTATTTTTTTGAGCACGCATCGCATCACCAATTAACGCATAACGGCCAAACGTAGTTACATCTTGCTCTGCAATTTTTGCATCAGTCAGATGTTGCTCGCCATCAAGTAATGCCGATAACGCTTCGTTATCTAACTTGTTAAGGTGTGCTTTTGTCATACTAAGACTCGCCTATTAATGGGTTTAATTTGTTATCTATTGCTTCACGGGCACGAAATATACGCGAACGCACAGTCCCGACCGGGCAATCCATTACCACTGCTATTTCTTCATAGCTCATCCCTTCGATTTCTCTAAGGGTGATTGCGGTTTTAAGATCTTCAGGCAAACTATCAATCGTATTAAAAATAACAGCGCGTACTTCTTCGCTTAAAAGTAGGTTTTCAGGAGATGCATTAGATCGCATTGAATCTGCACAATCATAAAACTCGGCATCTTCAGCGTCTATATCATTTGCTGGCGGCTTACGCCCCTGGGCTACTAAGTAATTTTTAGCACAATTAACGGCAATACGGTATAACCACGTGTAAAAGGCGCTGTCACCTCTAAAGTTTGGAAGTGCACGGTAAGCTTTAATAAAAGCCTCTTGTGCTACATCAGCAATATCGCCTTGGTTTGATACATAACGTGAGATCAAACCTGCAATTTTGTTTTGATACTTCTTTACTAATAGGTTGAAGGCGTTTTTATCTCCTTGCTGGACCCTTTTTACTAGCACTAAATCTAATTCCTGCTCGCTCATTCGAGCCGGTACTCCTATGTCTGATTTTTGCTTGTTATTCATATTGTCGTCATTGTTCACAAATACTCTGACCTCTTTATGAATAAAAAGTTCTGCTTAATATTATTTTTTTATAAAATAGATGATAAATAACGGCGCTAAGCCTTTAAAATCACTACGTAGTAGTATGACAAATATGGTACAACTACAGATATTAAAAACAAATATTGCTCTATACGAGCATTGTAACCGCAAAGTACCTCTGACATGAACCAAAATAAACATCACATTGCAGATGTCGCTATTATAGGTAGCGGCGCAGCAGGCTTATCACTTGCATTATCTCTAGCTAATTATTGTAACGTTACCGTGATCAGTAAAGGAGCGCTTACAGAAGGTTCTACTTTATATGCTCAAGGTGGTATAGCAGCTGTATTTGATAAACAAAACGACAGCATAGAATCTCATGTTGAAGATACACTCGATGCGGGCGGCGGTTTATGCGACAGAGACGCTGTTCATTATACTGCCAGCAATGCTCACGATTGCCTACAGTGGTTAATCGACCAAGGTGTTCCCTTTGATATGGAGTTTGATAGCAAAGGAAAAGAGCGTTTTCATTTAACACGTGAAGGCGGTCACAGCCATCGTCGTATTTTGCATGCAGCCGATGCTACTGGCAAAGCTGTGCAAACCACGCTTATTAGCCAAGTTAAAATTCATAAGAATATAACGCTTTTAGAGCAATACAATGCTATTGATTTAATTACAGATAAAAGCGCCGGAAAAACAGGCTCACACATTGAAGGTATGTATGTGTGGAACAAAAAAGCTAAAAAGGTAGAAACCATTTCAGCTAAATTTGTTGCTCTTGCCACTGGTGGCGCAAGCAAAGTGTATTTGTATACATCTAATCCAGATGTATCAAGTGGTGATGGCATTGCAATGGCATGGCGCGCAGGCTGTAAAGTTGCCAATATGGAATTTAATCAATTTCATCCAACGAGCCTTTATCATCCAGAGCTACAAAACTTTTTAATTACAGAAGCTATGCGCGGTGAAGGGGCTTATTTAAAACGACCTGATGGCACTCGTTTTATGAAAGATTTTGACAGTCGTGAAGAACTTGCTCCACGCGATATAGTGGCACGCGCAATCGATTTTGAAATGAAGCGTTTAGGTGCTAATTGTGTTTATTTAGATATTAGCCACAAAGATAAAGACTTTATTATTGAGCACTTTCCTACTATTTACGCAAAATGCCTAAGTGTAGGGCTTGATATAACAAAAGAAGCAATCCCAGTTGTACCTGCTGCGCATTACACTTGTGGTGGCGTAATGACCGACTTTAACGGTAAAACAGATCTTGATAACTTGTATGCTGTTGGCGAAGTCGCTTACACAGGCCTACATGGTGCAAACCGTATGGCAAGTAATTCATTATTGGAATGTATTGTATTTGCCCACGCTGCAGCTAAAGATATTTTAAGTAAAATTGAACATGCACCAGAGCCAATGGCTCTACCTCATTGGGATGAAAGCCGTGTTAGTAACTCTGATGAAGAAATTGTTATTACCCATAACTGGCATGAACTACGTTTATTTATGTGGGATTATGTAGGTATTGTACGCTCTACTAAACGCTTAGAACGTGCACTGCATAGGGTTGAGTTGCTGCAGCAAGAAATACACGATTATTATGCAAACTTTAGAGTAAGTAATAACTTGCTTGAGCTTCGTAACTTAGTACAAGTGTCAGAACTCATTATTAGAAGTGCAATGGAGCGAAAAGAAAGCAGAGGCCTGCATTATACTATTGATTACCCTGAACAAAATGAAAATCCAACACCGACTATTTTGACTCCAAAACGCAATTAATCGCGCTTAAAGTAGCACGTTTTAGACGCGCATAGCTTTGTTCATTAACACCATTGGCTGAAATTATAAGCCAATGGTTGTTACTAAAACCTTTAATATGTAGCCATATATTATTGCCATAAAAACGGCTTTTTTTACTAATTTCACCCTGAATTTTTAAACCCTCGCCCTCAAACCTAAATAGCTTGGGTTCTAGAATTATAACGCCATGGTTTGGATGAATTGCCAACACTTTTTGCCACACTAAAAAGCCAGCTAATATATTAATTATCAAACAAAAAAGCATAGCTAGTAGCGAATCTAAAAATAAACATAATATTAAACTGAGCATGCAAAAAAAGACCACAATAGATTTGTGGTCAGCGTTATTATTAGTAACTGTAAACCTATACACGAACTCGGTCTAAGATCAGCGAAACCATACCGTTTAACTGCGTATCTTTACATTCTTGATGACCCATAAACCATGCAAATAAGTCAGGGTCTTCTTCTGTTAGCAAACGCTGAAAGATAGCCTGTTGCTCTGCGCTCAAAGAGTCGTATGCTTCTTCAACAAACGGCATAAACAAAACATCAAGCTCTAACATGCCACGACGGCAAGCCCAACGAATACGTGCTTTACTATGAATTTCAACCATTTTAAACCTCATACTTAATTGACTCGAGTTTAACAAACACAAGCCTATTTAGCAGCTATTAATCTCTCATTAAAGAATAAACCCGCACCAATAAGCGCTTGTCTGTACCATACGTAACAACTGCGTTATTATGTCACTTCATTTATATTGCAAAGAAGGTTTTTATGTCGAGCGTTTATGCATGTCCGTTATCTCATCAACTTATTAGCCTCTGCGGTGCTGATAAATTATCTTATTTACACGGGCAAATCACTCAAGATCTAAATAAATTAACCAGCAGTAATTATTTGTGGGCTGGCCATTGCAGCGCTAAAGGTAAACTTTGGGGCGTATTTAAATTATTTTCTTATCAAGACAGCTACTACCTTACAGGCAGCGAAAACGAAGTAGAAAAATCGTTAGCTGAGCTAAAAAAGTATGCCGTATTTGCAAAAGTTGACATTAGTGCATGTTCAAAGCGATTAATTGGTCTCATTGGTGATGATTTATCGGGTGTACTCGCACAACTTGATATTAACTTTGAAGGTGATGCGAGCGCGTGTGACTTTGAAAGCGGTAAAGCACTAAAATTAGCTGATAACCGTGTTTTATTGATGGTCGATAGCCAGTTTAGTATGCCTGATGACGTATCTACACTTGATAACGAAGCTCCTTGGCAACAAGCATCTATGCTTGCAGGTGAACCTCAGTTAAGTGCAGATGCAATTGGCGAGTATGTTCCTCAAATGGTAAACCTACATGCTATTGGCGGTATAAGCTTTAAAAAAGGGTGTTATACCGGCCAAGAAACGGTAGCCCGTATGAAGTACCTAGGTAAAAATAAGCGTGCAATGTATATAGTTTCGGGGCAAAGCGAAGGGATACTTTCAGAACCTGACTTAGAAACCCAATTAGGCGAAAATTGGCGCCGTGCGGGTAAACTTATTACACAAAGCTTTAATGAACAAACAAATAAATTAACAGGCCTCGTTGTGTTGCCAAACGATACTGATGTAACTCAGGTACTTCGTGCAAAACACACACCTCAGGTGGAGCTAAGCATTCTGCCTCTACCCTACTCTCTTGAAGATGAATAAATAGGAATGACTATGATCGTTGCGGCAAACAAAGTGGTAAAAATGCATTATTCGGTAATGGATAATGATGGCAATAGCATTGATAATTCGTTCGGTGGTGAGCCACTACACTTTATCATTGGCACAGGCTACTTAATTTCAGGCCTAGAAAATGCTTTGCAAGGCAAACAACCAGGCGACACACTTAGCGTAAAAGTTGAACCTGATGAAGGTTATGGCGAACGCCACGATAACCTAATGCAAGCTGTACCTAAGTCGATGTTTGAAGGTATGGAAATTGAAGTCGGCATGCAATTTCGTGCATCAACAGATGATGGTGACCAATCAGTAATGATCATCGATATCCAAGATGAAGAAGTTATTGTAGATGGTAATAACCCACTTGCAGGCATAACACTTAACTTTGATGTAGAGATACTAGAAGTACGTGATGCAACCGAAGAAGAACTCACTCACGGCCACGTACATGGCGAAGGTGGGTGTGGTCACGACCACTAATACACTGCTAAACAGATAGAAAAAGCGCCTAAGGCGCTTTTTTTATATCATATTGTTACGCTTAACCGTTTCAGCTTTTGGCTTACTAGGCAGCGCGATTGATACGTTTTTTTCTTTTAAAGCAGCTAGTAAACCTTTTTGATCGTTTGTACCAACTCTATACAAAGTGCCATCTTTGAGCGTTAGCTGTATTGCACTAAAGCCAGATACTGTATACACCCAACCATCGTGAGTAATTCGCATACCAATACCGTGCCTGTAAGAGTTTTGAACTGCCTTAGCTTCTGCTACTTCGCTAAGCTCAATACTTTGCCCAGCAACACCTGGACCAAACGCCCAGCTAATATTCTTATCATCTACTTTTACTGTTAAGCCATGAAACAAAAAGCCCACCAGCACTAAAATCCCAGTAAATATTATTAAAGGTCCATCAGCGCCTAACAAGTTCCACGCAAGCGCTACAAAACCGCCTATCCACGCTAATACAAAAAAGATAAACACCGCATACTGTTTATGCTGATACATAATATTCTCTAAATTAAATAAATACTTAAAAGCTGTATACCAATGTAGCACTCAGCTCTGAGTCAAACTTGAGTTTATCATCTTCGGGTTTTGAATTATAACGATACATGTAGGTAAATTTAAGTGATACCGCGCCAATCACTTGGCTTATCAGTGCGGTTTCCGATTTTAAGCGAGAATTAAGACCTGAAAGCGACTGCTCTATACTCACATCTTGATTAAAACGAGTACGCTTAGAAACCAAACGTTCCCACTGCATTGCAACACGTACTAAATAACCGGTTTTATCAATTTCATCTTCACTCACATCCGAATCTTCATCGGCTACTGAACGGTATAAACCAGGTCCTATATCAATATCTACTTTGTTTTTAGAGCCTTGATATACACGTGCACCATAGCCTGTCGCCACCGTACTTTTAAAATCAAGTCCACTAAACTCATCTTCTTCGTAATCACCGTAAATAAAAAATGAGGAGTTTTTAACACCTACTTTATAGTTACCTTGCGCTGATACAAAAACACGATTAGCTGTAACATCAGTGCCACCGCTTTCATCGTTCTCATCACGCTTATAAAGAGAGTCTATTTTAAATTGGTTACGCCACTTTTCAAAGTCTTGGTATAAATTACCTTTGAGCTTAAAACTGGTCGAATTGGTGTTACCTTTACTTAGAATAAAGCCAAATTCAGTATCACCGTAGAACATGTCACCTTTGTGTAACTCATGAATTTCTTCATCAGAGAGCTTGCCATATTCATGAAAATCTTCAAATGGATCAACGGCCCAACTTGGGCTGCTAATTATTAAAAAAATTAAAAATAAATACTTACGCACAATACTCTCTCTGCACACAATTATAAAAATAAGCAGTATTGCTTATTCAGTTTCTTTCCATAAAATATGACAAAACGGAGCATCTTTATCACGACTAATCAAAATTTTAGCAAACAAAACATCATCATTTTCAAATTCTAAACCAACCAACACCTGAATAAAGTGCTCTGGCTCTATTTCAAGGGCTACAAAGTCTTGCCACTGGTCATCTGGCTCGTCTTCTTCAATAAAGCCTAGGTCTTCTCTAAACTCATTAAAGTCTTCAACATCTTTTTCACTCAAGTTATTTGGCGCTAACTCTAAAAAAATATCATAAGCTTGGTGAGTAGCTTCTTCTACCGTATATAAACGTGGACCCGACATATGTGCTTACCTTAAGCTTTTAAGTTGCGCTATATTATCAAATCTCATCATCATTTTGATAAAAAAAAACGTAAAACACTGACTTTTTTGTAACCGAGTCATGCTTTATTCAGCATACAACTAAATCGATAAATAACAATTCACCTAAACTATTGAATATAAAGATTACTTTTATTATTTTAGTTAAAATAACAACGTAAAATATTTTTATTATCTTAGGTCCGAATTGTTTAGCTTTTTCTCATCTAAAACCAATCCTTTAAGACTACGGCTTTAGCAATAAATTCCATTTATTTAAAAAATACCGTCACTTTACTTAATTCCTATAACAACATAAGCTCAAGCAACAGGTCAGAGGAGTGTGTAATGATAAAACTAGAAAAACAAAATGGCATTGCAACCGTCACGCTTAGCAGAGCAAAAAAACAAAATGCATTAAGCTTTGAAATGTTTGTAGAGCTAAACAAAGCCATTAAAAATATAAAAAGAGATCGTAGTATTCGTGCTGTGGTAATAAAAGGTGATGGCGAGCATTTTTGTGCAGGCCTTGATATATCTGCAGCAATGGCTACACCAATGAACATAGTGAAATTATTGCTTAAATGGTTACCAGGCAATCAAAATTTAGCGCAAAAAGTAGTATTAGGCTGGCAGTCACTTAGTGTGCCCGTTATTGCACAAATTGATGGCAACTGTTTAGGGGGTGGTTTGCAAATAGCTTTGGGGGCAGATTACAGAGTTGTTCATATTGATGCCAAACTTGCCATTATGGAAGCGCGTTGGGGATTGTGCCCCGATATGGGCGCAAATGTAATGATGAGCGGTTTAGTTAAGCGCGACCAAGCACTTTGGCTTGCAAGCCACGCAAACCCAATCACTGCACAACAAGCAAATGAGCTAGGTTTGGTTACTAAACTTACCGATGATACTCAACAAGCCACGCAAAACATGCTCGATACATTACTTGAGCGTTCACCAGATACGCTTGCTGCTATTAAACGTGTTACACAACTTAGCTATAAACCAAACCAACGAAAAATACTCGCTAAAGAAACCTTAAGCCAAATTCGCTTATTGCTAAACCCAAACACTAAAAAAGCAATTGCTAAAGCAAAAGGAAAAGCAGATATAATCTACGCAAATACAAAGCACTGGTAGACTATTGCACAATGCATAAAAGAGTTTGATTTGTTAAAGTTAAGCTCTTATCTTTTCTGTGAGCCACTTTGATGAAATATCTGCTCAGTAGCGCTATTATTTTACTATGTTTAGCCTGCGCTAAACTCATTATGCACTTTATTGGTGGAAGCTTTCCTGCACCGTTACTCGCTATGGTTATTTTATTAGTTTTACTCTTATCGGGTATTGTAAAAGAGCAACATATAAAACCATGCGCCTCCCCTATTTTAAATATTATGCCTATCTTTTTCATTCCTGCGGGTGTGGGATTTATTGAACATCTCGGCCTTATAAAATCGCACTGGGCATTTTTAGCCTCAGTTGTGGTGCTAGTCCCTATAACTACCTTGTTGCTTGTTAGCAGTGTAATTGCGAACTTTAAGGGAAGAGAAAATAATGACTGATTTTACTTTTCCCGCTATTTCAGAGCTACAGCCTAATTTATGGTGGCTAAGTATTCCTTTTATTATTGTATTGTTTTTAGCACTAAGGGCCGTAAACCAAAGTATAAAAAACAGCGTATTTAAATCGCTCACTAACCCCGTATTTTTAAGTATTAGTACTATCGCTTTATTACTAATTAACCTAAATTTGCCTTATACGCAATTTGCCTCGCACAGCAAATTACTAAGCTGGTTATTAGAGCCCGCGATTGTAGCTTTAGCACTTCCTTTATATCAGCAGTTTACACACGTACGAAAAAATCTATTACTCATAGTCGCAACATGTAGCTTAGGTATTGTTAACGCAACCGTTGTGGCATTTTTGCTAAGCATATTATTTAATGCGCCTGCGCAGCTAAGTGCATCTGTTGCCGCACTCAGTGTCACAACCCCAATATCTTTAATTGTTACTGACTCATTAGGGGGGATTAGCTCTCTTGCTGCGGCTTTAGTTATTTTTATTGGTTTACTAGGCGCTTTATTTGGCTTTATGCTTTTTAAACTCATTAATATTTTTAATCACGAATCTCAAGGTGTTGCAATGGGCACAGCTTGTCATGCAATTGGGACTGCTGCTGCTATTGCTGAGCATCCAAAAGTAGGCGCTTACTCCTCAGTTGCAATGGCGCTAAGTGCTTTATTAACAGCGATTATAGTGCCGCTGTTATATCCATTTTTAGTCAACATTTTGCTATAGTTGGAAAAATACAACATAGCCCTAACATAGAGCGCTTTATGATCAGTTCTGAAATCGAACAGTTTGAAAAATATTACACCATGCTTACTGAGTATATGGTTACCTACAGTATGCAAATTGTTGGCGCTATTTTTATCGTCCTCATTGGTTTGTGGATAGCACAAAAGCTTGCCAAATTTGTAGCCGCGTTAATGACCCGTCATAACGTTGACATTACGCTTACTAACTTTGTCAGTAGCGTGGTAAAAGTACTGCTAATTGTAATGGTTATAATTATTGCACTTGGAAAAATAGGTATCAGCGTTACGCCATTTGTAGCAGCCATTGGTGCTGCGTCTTTGGGTGCAGGTTTAGCGCTGCAAGGAATGCTCTCTAACTATGGTGCAGGCCTTGCCATTATAGCCACTCGACCTTTTGTTGTTGGTGATACTATTGAAGTTAAAAATGTAAGCGGCCAAGTTAAAACAATTGAGCTTGGCTACACTATTTTAATCAATGAAGAAAAAGTAGAAATTACCATTCCAAATAAGCACATAGTAGGTGAAATACTTCATAACTCATTTAGTTACTCATTGGTCAAAGGTGAAATAGATATAGCCTATAGTGCTTGCTCTGATAATGCGATTAGCCTTATTGAAGACGTACTTAAAGCACACGAATTAGTCGCACAAAATCCGTTATCACAAGTGGGTATTGAACGCTTTGCCGATAGCGGTGTTACAATAAGCTACCGATATTGGGTACCTACCACTAAAATTATTGAAACCAAGCTGGCTATTAATGGCGGTGTTTATAAAGCAATTAATAACGCTGATATTGAAATCCCATTCCCTCAACGCGTCATTACAATTAACAAAGCCGACCTAGAAAGCTAATTTATTTTTATTTTGAGCTTGCATATCTGCAAGCTCATACTTTACTACCCCCCCTCTGCTCAGAATAAACTCAAATAGTTGTGTTATAGATTTATTTGCCATATAAATAGTGTTAATAAATATCAATACGCACTTAATTTTAATAATAAAAAAACAATAATGAGTAATGATGATGCGCAACCCCTTCTACCTAGGCGATTGGCAAGTAACACCTTCAACTAACTCAATTCAACTCACTGGTAAAGCCAAACAGTTAGAGCCCAAAGCGATGGAGGTTTTATTGCATTTGTGTCAACAAAATGGCGACATTGTAAGCAGCGATGAATTGCTCAATAAATGCTGGAAAAATACTGATATTGGCGATAATCCATTACATAAAACTATCACTCAGCTAAGAAAAGCGCTCGGTGATAAAGCCAATGAACCACATTATATTGAAACTATCCGTAAACGTGGCTACCGCATTATTGCAAAATTATCTTTTCCGTTAGCAGATCCTATCCCAAGCACTAAAAGTACATGGCAGGGAGGATCCCCTTTCTTAGGCCTGCGTGCATATAACCCAAATGATACCCACGTTTTTTTTGGCCGTACCCAATCTATAGCTACCCTGCTGGAAAGGATATCTAGCCAGGTAAATTACGGTCGTGCTTTTTGCTTAATACTTGGCCCTAGTGGAACAGGTAAATCCTCGCTTGTTAATGCTGGAATTTTACCAAAACTGCTAGATGAGCGAGGCTATAATGGCATCGGTGTTATTTCCTACACCCAGATCGACTTTGCAGATGTGCATAAAAATAGACTTTTTCTAGACTTAGCTTCTGCATTACTTGATTGGGATATAAACGACCAGCCTGTGTTTGAAGGATTAAGCGCGCAAACACTTGCAGAGCAACTAGAATTGGCAATAGATGGCGTAATTAACGCCATACAAGCTGCACTTAGCAAAGCCTCTACACAACTTAAAACACCACAGTTATTTTTATTTATTGACCGCTTAGAAGTACTGCTTTCTTCTCCTTTATTTAGTAGCGAAACACGCAGCCATTTTTTATCAGTTATTGAGCGCTTAGCAACCTCTAAAACTGTGATTGTATTTAGTGCGTGTCGTAACGACTTTTACCCTTTAGTGGTTGAACAACCAAGTCTAATGGCAGGCAAAGCTCATGGCGCGCACTACGATTTAACACCGCCAAATCGCCAAGAGCTTCAACAAATTATTCGCCTGCCAGCGCTAACCGCTAATTTAACGTTCTCCAATGACCCACAAACCCAAACACCACTGGATGAAATATTGTGCGCCGATACAGCCAATAACCCTGACGCACTGCCCATGCTGCAATACACATTGCAAGAGCTGTACTTACAGCGCAGTGATAATAACGAGCTACTGCACAGTGTTTACACAAAACTCGGGGGTATTGAGGGAGCCATAGGCAAAAAAGCAGAAGATATATTTATTGACCTCAGCAACGAGCAACAACAGCAACTAAAAAGCGTATTATCACAGCTGATCACTTTAAATCCAGATGGTAAAACCATTACGAGCCGCGCTGCCCGCTGGCAAACATTAACGAACACAAGCCAAAAAGAGCTTGTGCAAGCCATGGTCGATAGCCGTTTATTTGTATCGCATTTACAAAACCAAGAAGCCTGTTTTAGCCTTGCTCACGAGGCATTATTACGTCAATGGCCGCGCGCAAAACGATGGATTAATGACCATAAAGATGCCTTAGCAATAAAAAGCCGCTTACAACACCAAGCGCAAAATTGGATAGATGAAGGTAAAAGTAGTGCTTACCTCCTAGCGCCAGGTAAACCGCAACAAGAAGCGCAGCTATTACTTAACGACAAACTGTTTAAATTAGATGATAACGAGCACGCTCTTATCAAAAGCTCTATTAAAAAAACAAAAGCAAAAATAAGAGTAAAACGAGTGACCGTTGCTTTATTGTGCTTACTTACATTTACCGCGTTATTAATGAGCTTTACTAGTTTTAAGGCCCAGCAACATGCGCAAAAAAAACAGCTTGAGGCCGAAAGCTTACTAGGGTTTATGGTCGGCGACTTTGCCGACAAACTGCGTAGCGTAAAGCGTATGGACTTACTTGATGGTATTAGTAATAAAGCACTTGAATATTTTACAAATCAAACAGACGAATCAGGTTCACTCTTTAGCTTTAGCGATGATAAAGCACAATTTAACAACCGTTTCCAGTACGCACAAACCCTCGAAGCAATGGGTGAAGTAGCTTATTCACGGGGTAAAACCGATGAAGCCTTTACCGCCTTTGAAAACGCCCGCACCCGCCTTGAGGCATTATTAAAAATACAGCCTAACAATATAGAATTACTAACGCTTGCGGGTGCCAATACCTTTTGGTTAGGCCAGCTTCATTATGATAAAAGTGATTACGCTGCCACTGAGCCATTATTTAAAAAGTACCATATGTATAGCGAAACCATGTATTCATTAGCAGCGAATGATTTTAATTCCATTATGGAGTTGTCGTATTCACATAATTCGCTGGGATCTTTGTATTTAAAACAATTTAATTATAAAGCGGCAAAACAGAGCTTTACCGAATCACTTACTCTTAAAAACGAAGCGCTTGTGCTAAAGCCCAACAATAAAAACTTATTGCGTGATAAAGCAGATACCCTTAGTTGGCTTGCAAAAACTGAAGGTATGCTTGGTAACTTCAACACTGCAGTGTATATATTGGACAATGCAGTTGCTGTGGTCAAAAAGGTGGCTAATCACTACCCTGATGACGCGAGTCTTTTTTATATGTCAGCAAATATATATATGCAACAAGGCTATTTACTAAGCTATTTACCTGATAAAAAAATGGCCTATTTAAAAGCTCGCTTTGCGAATGAAAATATAAATGAGGCTTTAAAGCAAGATCCAGAAAATAATGAATTTCAACATATGTATTATCGCTCTTTAGCGCAATTAATAATGTTGTCTTATGACAAAAAAGTAGATTCAAGAATAGGAAAAATTATTAGCTTCTTAAAATCACAAGGTTTTAATAGTATCAATTCTATTAATACACAAATTAGTCTGGCTCGCTATTTTATTGACAGAAACTTCCCTCTTAAAGCGCAAGAGTTATTAACAACCCTTGAGAATGATGGCGAATATAAACGTTACATAACCAATAAAATGAAGAATAGAGATAACTTAGCTCCCATAAATATAAACCTGCTCAAAGCTAAATTAGCTTCGACCAGCGAACAGCGAGAGCAATTTTGCGTAAATGCGCTTAAAGCTATTACTCAAACAGTAAAAATAAACCAAAGTATTCACGTAAAGTACCCGCAGGTACAAGCATATACCTGCTTAAACCGAGCAAACGAAATACCAGCAATAACAGCAAGCCTGATAAAACTAGGCATTACTGACTTTAAACTATAAATACAAAGGAAATAACATGAATACCACCTTAGAAAAAGTCGATTTTCAAGTACATATTGAGTTTAACGATAAAAAAGAGGCCGTTTTTAGCTATACAGAAAATGGTAAAGCCGTTGACGGCGGCGGTACAGTAAGAGCCGAAACTGCAGGTACTTACACTTTAACTCCTGTAACAGTTGGGCTAGGCTTTTTTTTCACGGGGGCTACAATTACTAATAAAATCGGAACATGTGCCCAAGATTTCAGTTATGAACTTAGTGATAACCGCCAAGCAATCACCGTCACCGATACAGCAAAAAACTCAGGCACTGCATGTTTAATATTTAACGTTGAGTGTAATGATAAACCTTATTCAAGCCCTGACCCACAAGTTATAAATAAAGACAAAAATTAATTATTGATTTTAAATTGCACAAGCATAATTTCCCCAGTGCAATTTATTTATAACCTAACTACCTTTTAGCTAAGCACTGACACACTTCAATAAAAACAAATAAAATCAACAAATTAAAAAAGAAGGTTACCGAAAGGTTTAAAAACCATAAATTAAATAAACTCCTAGACATAAAGTTTCATTAACAATAAAAATGAGCAACACCATGTCTAACAATAATGAAAATAACAGAGCAAACAACACCGACAACGCTGTATCTGCATTAATGAGCAGCATTTCTAATACCGTTAACAATGAAAAAATAAGCGCAATTATTAATGTCACTAATGTGATGGCCGATGCTATTTTTATTGTTAATGCAGATGGAGTGTTTGAATCAGTAAATCCCGTTGCAGCTCGTTTTTTTAATGTTACGTCTGACTCGTTAATAGGTAAAAAATGGCAAGATTGTTTACAAGAACAGTATCGCGATGACTATCAATACATGTTTGAAAGTTGGAAAAACAACTATCAAACACCACTCAATCATGGCCCGAAAGAAGTTAAAATAATAAAAAACAATGGTAACTGTTTAGATATAGAGCTCTCAATTTCTTGTATACCCGCATCAACTACAAACAATATCCCTCTATTTATTTGTATTATGCATGATATTTCTAGGCATGTTAAAAAGTATAAAGTACTCGAAAACATAGCCAAAATAGATCACCTTACAGGCGTCGCTAATCGCTGCACTTTAGAAAAGGCGATTATTAAAAATTGGCAAGAATGCATAGTAGACAAACAGCCTTTGAGTTTTATCTTGATCGATATTGATTTTTTTAAACTGTTTAATGATAATTTTGGTCATGTAAAGGGTGATAAATGTTTGCAAAAAGTAGCTCAAACAATTGAAGACTGCCTCCCCTCAAAAGATAGTTTAGTAGCACGCTATGGTGGTGAGGAGTTTGCTGTTGTATTACCCCGCTCACATGTCTCAAATGCAGAAATGATCGCAAAACGTATTCAAGAAAAAATACTCAACATTAATTTCAGAGATATTGGTTTGCCAGCGAATGTAAAGATAAGTGTAAGCCAGGGTTTAGCGTGTGAATACGATAATCAGTACAGAACATCTGAGGCATTAATATGCGCGGCTGATACGGCTTTATATAGAGCGAAGTCGGAAGGTCGTAATAAATTATGTATAAGGTGATGTACTAACTATTTGGTATAGCCTTTATCTACTAAAATAAAAAACCGCAATTGCGGTTTTTTATTACTTGAGAAAAGCTTAAATGTCGATTAGCAGCCCTTCGTCTTTTTTAATCTTTTCGATCACCATATAAGTATGATGAGTGCCCACGCCGGGAATATCGACTAAGTCGCCAAGAACTTGTCTATATTCTTCCATATTAGAAACGCGGATTTTTAATAAATAATCATAACCGCCTGCCACCATGTCGCATTCAACGACTTGTTGTATTCTTAGTATATGCTCTCTAAATACCTTAAATACTGCTGTATTTGAAGCAACAAGCGACACTTGAACATGTGCTACTAAGCTTTGATTAAGCTTTGCTTCGCTAAGCTTAGCGTAGTAGCCTTCGATATAGCCTTCTTGCTCTAATCGTTTTACACGATCTAGGCACGGGCTTGCACTCAAATTAACCTGTTTTGCGAGGTTAACATTTGAAATTCTGCCGTTCTTTTGTAGAACGTCTAGTATGGCTAAATCAATACGATCTAGCATGCGTAATCTATTTGGAATTGTCATAACAGAATTTTATGCGGATAAGTTAAATTTATGCCCTGTAAATTATCGTAAAACGCGAAATTTAACCAGCATATTCTGCTGAAATTTAATTAGAATGCACTCACAATATCACTGGTAATTTATTGGTAATTAATTTTACTTTAATTCTTAACACTCCTGAGGGTTGCTTATGTTATTCAACGGCGATTTAACAACGATTTGTCCTATTAGACAAAGAATCCGTGACTTCTACCGCATAGATGAAAATGCGGTTATTGATCATATTTTACCGCTTGCAGAAGTAGGCGTAAAAGCACGAAGTCGTGCCTGGGAAAGAGCCCGCCAGATTGTTTTAAACATTCGTAAAGAGCAAGATGGGCAAGGCGGTGTTGATGCGCTTTTAAATGAATTTTCACTCTCTAGTGAAGAAGGCGTTGTATTAATGTGTTTGGCCGAAGCGCTGCTTCGCGTACCAGACAAAGCAACTCAAGATGTACTGATTCGTGACAAGTTAGCGAAAGGTGATTGGAGCTCTCATTTGGGCAGCAGCGATTCTTTATTCGTAAACGCGTCTTCTTGGGGATTATTAGTTACCGGTAAAATGGTTAACTACACAGACAAAACGAAAGAACAACAGTTCGGCATGCTTAAAAAGACCATTGGTCGTTTAGGTGAGCCAGTTATTCGTAAGTCTGTAAATTTTGCTATGAAAATTATGGGTAAGCAATTCGTTATGGGTCGTACCATTGACGAAGCAATTGAACGTGCTGCCGATACAGAGCAAAAAGGTTATGTATATTCTTACGATATGCTAGGCGAAGGCGCGCGCACAATGAAAGATGCGAAGCGTTACTTTGACAGCTACATGAATGCTATACACTCGATTGGTAAAGCGGCAAATGGTCGTGGTCCAATTAAGAGCCCTGGTATTTCAGTTAAGCTTTCTGCTATTCATCCACGTTATGAGTTCACTCATAAAGACCGTGTGATGGAAGAAATAGTCCCTAAGTTAAAAGAACTTGCGCTTGCTGCTAAGAAATACGATATCGGCTTTACCGTTGATGCTGAAGAAGCTGACCGTTTAGATATTTCATTAGATGTCATTGAAGCGGTATTTAGTGATGAAGATCTTGGTGATTGGCAAGGATTTGGCTTAGCAGTTCAAGCGTATCAAAAACGCGCTATTTTTGTAATTGAATGGCTAACAGACCTTGCAACCCGTGTTGGTCGTAAAATGATGGTACGTTTAGTTAAGGGCGCGTACTGGGATACTGAAATCAAAACCACACAACAAGATGGTTTAGAGCATTTCCCTGTATTTACTCGTAAAGCAACAACCGATGTTTCTTACAAAGCATGTGCAATTAAAATGCTTGAAGCGCGCGACGTACTTTATCCACAATTTGCAACGCACAACGCTTACACTGCCGCGACTATTTTAGAAGTAGCGAAAGGCGACAACACCGGTTTTGAATTTCAACGTTTGCACGGTATGGGTGAATCATTATTCGACCAAATCGTTAACGAAGAAAAAATTCAATGTCGTGTATATGCACCGGTTGGTCAACACGAAGACCTACTTGCTTACCTTGTTCGTCGTTTGTTAGAAAATGGTGCTAACTCATCATTTGTAAACGCGATTGTAGATACAACAAAACCTGTTGAATCATTACTACCAGACCCTGTAGAAACACTGCAAGGCCTGCGTAACAAGTACAATACGCAAATCAAAATGCCAATTGATTTATACGGTGAAGAACGTGCTAACTCTAAAGGCATGGATTTAACCGATATTAACGTTATTACCCCTTTCAAAGAGAATCTTGAAACATGGTTTAATGAGCACTTAATTGAGCAAAGCCAAGTACCAGAAGGCTCATTGGCTGTTAAAAACCCAGCAAATCACAAAGAAATCATCGGCCACGTTAAGTTACAAACTGGCGAGGAGATGAAAGTATTACTGGCTAACGCTGAAGCGGCACTTGAATCATGGTCACAAACACCAGTAAAAGAGCGTGCTAATTTACTGCGTCGCGTTGCTGACATTTTAGAGCGTCATCACGACGAACTAGTCGCTATCTGTATTAAAGAAGCGGGTAAAGTAGCGCAAGATGGTATTGATGAAGTACGTGAAGCGGTTGATTTTTGTCGTTACTACGCAGCGCGCGCTGAAGAGTTATCTAAAGATGAGCGTTTTGAAGCCCGTGGCGTTATTTTATGTATTAGCCCGTGGAACTTCCCGCTTGCAATATTCTTAGGTCAAGTTGCTGCTGCGATTGTTACAGGTAACACTGTAATTGCTAAGCCTGCTGAGCAAACAAGTTTAATCGCCCTTCGTGCCATTGAACTAATGCTATCAGTTGGTTTACCTGAGCACGTTGTTCAACCGGTTATCGCTCGCGGCTCTGAAGTAGGTAAAACAATTGTTCCTGATGAACGCATTCAAGCGGTTATGTTTACAGGCTCTACTGAAACAGGCACATTAATTTCTCAAACACTTGCTGCACGTAACGATATTCAAGTACCGTTAATTGCAGAAACAGGTGGCCAAAACTGTATGATTGTTGACTCAACGGCGCTTCCTGAGCAAGTAGTTGACGATGTGATCAGTTCTGGTTTTCAAAGTGCTGGCCAACGTTGTTCTGCTCTTCGTGTTTTATTCATTCAAGATGACGTAGCTGATGGCATTATCGAAATGCTTAAAGGCGCTCTAGCTGAGTTACACATTGGCGATCCATCGTTACTATCAACTGATGTTGGTCCTGTAATTGATGAAAAAGCACTTAAAAACTTAAATGAACACGTTGAGTACTTAAAAGGTAATTCTATACTTCATTACGAATGTAAAATTCCTGATAATACTCAAAATGGCGCATACTTTTTTGCTCCTCGTTTATACGAAATTAAAGACTTATCAGTACTTAAACGTGAAGTATTTGGCCCATGTGTTCATATTGTTCGCTTTAAATCGAATGAACTTGATGATGTGATGGATCAAATAAATAACACGGGCTATGGTCTGACAATGGGTGTTCACTCACGTATTGAAGAGCGCTGTGAGTACCTTGCTAAAATGTCACGTGCGGGTAATGTTTACATTAACCGAAACATGATTGGTGCCATTGTTGGTGTGCAACCGTTTGGTGGCCGTGGTTTATCAGGTACTGGCCCTAAAGCCGGTGGCCCTAACTACCTACAACGTTTAGTAAAAGAAAAAGCATCACCAGATAACGTACAAATGACTAACCTAACGCCTGACGAACTTGATTTACACCACTACAGCGGTGCGAATGAGCAAGTTAAAAAGCTAATGGCCAACTCAATGCGCGATGAGAAAATCTGGCGTGCAACACCACTAAACGACCGTGTTTCGGCTGTACGTCAGTTGCTTGCTAAAATCGCGACGGTAGAAATTATCGACGATTTAGCAGACGACTTAGCATTAACATTATCAGAAGCACGTGCACAGCTTAACCGCCTTGAAAAGCACATGCGTAAGTTTACTACCCTGCCTGGGCCAACGGGTGAGTCTAATACACTTCATCTAGAAGCACGTGGTTGTGTAGTGTGTTATGCAGATAAGAGCACATCATTTAACTTCTGGGCATTGTCTATCATCACTGCTATTGCCGCAGGTAATACGGTAATTACTGTAGCGTCTGAGCTGTTTTATGATGAAGCCGTTGCCTTTAAAGATAAATTTATCTCTACAGGTGTTGCAGAAGGTGTTTTCCAAGTAGCTAAACCTAACCAGTTACAAGCTATTTTGGCGCACCCTCATTTAGCCGGTGCGGTAGTTGCTGCTCGCTCGTCTCGCTTGGGCTACTTTAGCCAACAGCTTGCACAGCGTAAAGGTGCTATTTTACCGGTAATTAGCTCTGAGTATTACGATACATTAATCAAACGTCTTATTACTGAAAAAACAATCAGTATTGATACAACAGCATCAGGTGGTAACACATCACTAATGACGCTTGTTGAAGATGATGAATAATTAAGCTAATGCTTTTTAACTAAAAAATAAAAAAGGCACTGAAAAGCTGTCTCTTATACACAAATCCCTGCTAAGAAATTAGCGGGGATTTTTTTGAACTAAATCTCAATGTCATGATCAGATCTTCAAATCTTGTTTGAGGGCACATTATGATTAACGAACATACTCATTGGGCAAAACAACAATTCGGTAAATCGGACTTAGGTGATCCAAGAAGAACAGCGCGTCTGGTAAAGTTAGCATCAACGCTTGCAAATGAACCAGGAAAACCACTTGTGAACATCACTCAATCCCCCGCCGATATGGAAGGTGCCTACCGCTTTATTCGCAACGAGAATATTGACGCAACGGCTATAGCAGAGTCAGGCTTTAAAGCCACGGTTGAACAAGCAAAAAGTCATAACTTATTACTCGCATTAGAAGACACGACCACACTAATTTATAAACATTCCTCCATTCGAGATGATTTGGGTCATGTCGGACGAGGAGCAAAACAACGAGGCTTGTTAGCTCATAGCGTATTACTGTTTGCGCCAGACACAAAGCAAGTTGTGGGATTAATTGAACAGTCTCGCTGGAGTCGTGATATCAACACGATTGGAAAAAGAGAAAAACACGCGACGACTTCTTACGAAGAAAAAGAAAGTTACAAGTGGGAGTCAGCGTCACGAGCGATGGCAGAGCGGCTGCAAGGACAAATGGCGAACGTGATATCGGTGTGTGACCGCGAAGCGGACATCTACGAATACTTGCAGTATAAACTGAGCGAGCAGCAACGATTCGTCGTACGCTCGATGCAAAGTCGTCATATTGAAGAAGGTGAGGATAAGCTCTATGCGTTTGCAAGCGAGCTGATGAGTGCAGGCACCAAACACATCCACATTGCACAAAAAGGAGGAAGAAAAGCCCGAAGCGCAACACTGGATATCACCTATGCGCCAGTGACACTCAAAGCGCCTTACAATAAGAAAGGACACTCCCTCCCAGTTTACTATGTCGGCTGTGCAGAGCGAGGAAACGCTGAGAACGGCTTAAGCTGGCACCTATTAACCAGTGAACCAGTCACCAGCAAAGAAGACGCTTTAGCTATCATCACCTACTATGAGCACCGTTGGCTTGTAGAGGAATACCATAAAGTCTGGAAAAGTGATGGTACGGATATCGAAAGTTTACGCCTTCAAAGCCAAGATAACATGGAAAGATTGGTGACGATTAATGGCTTTATTGCGACGCGAATATTGCAACTAAAGTTCACCAATGAGCAGCCTGATTCTCCAAGTTGTGAACAACTGTTATCTCCCAAAGCATGGAAGTTATTGTGGTTAAAGAGAATAAAAACACCATTGCCTGAAACTGCTCCAAATATGTCATGGGCGTATCAGGAACTGGCAAAGTTAGGAGGCTGGAAAGATACCAAGCGCACAGGGCGTGCATCTGTGAAAGTGTTATGGCAAGGATGGCTTAAGTTACAAGCCATCCTGGAAGGCTACGATTTAGCAAAATCTCTTGAGTCAGACTTGTGATCAAGAGACAGC
>NZ_WTKV01000022.1:0-84154 GCF_011378705.1 Pseudoalteromonas sp. SA25
TAACACCGATCAGTTAAGGTATTTTTGATCGGTTGACCGATCTTTTGGTTGCTTCACAATACCCTTATCATCTTTTGATTATGAGGGTATTTTTATGCTTAGTCATTGGTTACTTGATACGGATATATTCGCCACTCCTGACTCTTTATCTACATTTCAGAAACATATCCCTCTTGAGTGGATTTCTAATGTGCTCGAACAGACCGATAAAGCAAGTATTCGCAAACGTAAGTTACCTGCTGAGCTTGTCGTCTGGCTTATCATTGCAATGGGTCTTTTTCGCGACCGCTCTATTAGTGACGTTGTTGAGAAGTTAGATTTAACACTCACTGATACCCTGGGCGATACGGTTGCTCCAAGTGCTATTCCTCAAGCGAGACAGCGCCTGAGTAGCGACCCCCTCCAAGCCTTATTTCACCTATGTGCAGCCCATTGGACACAAGAAGAAGATGCTGATGATACGTGGTATGGACTCCGGTTATTTTCTGTCGATGGAACGCAATTTCGTGCACCCGATACACCAGCTCTTGCTGAGCACTTTCACTATATTAAGCACAGTAAAAACCGTCATACAGAATATCCTATTGTACGCCTATGCGCCTTAAGCTCCTTGCGTAGCCGGTTGATACACCACGTTGCCTTCGGGCCCAGTTATCAAGGTGAGGTGAACTACGCAAAGCAGTTATTTGGTCATGTAAGTGATAACAGTCTAACTATTTTTGACCGATGTTATCTCAGCGCTGAGCTACTGATTAATTGGCGTAAGCAACACCCACAGTCGCACTGGATGGTCCCGATTAAAAGCAACACGCAATACACCGTCATTGAATCTTACTCTGAGCATGACTTCAAAGTAGAGATGAGTGTATCTGCGCATGCCAGAAAACAAGACCCTTCGCTTCCTGAGTGCTGGCAGGCCAGACTGGTTCTTTATCCTGAGCCAATGGGGCCTGGAAAAATAAAAGGTCTGCTGTGCTCTTTGGATGATAAACAGGCTTTTGGTGCACAGGCCATTCTTGATGTCTATTTCGAGCGCTGGGAAATTGAAAATAGCTATGGAGAAATAAAACACCAGATGCTTGAGGATAGTATTCTTTTGCGTAGTCAGACTGTGGATGGAGTCAATCAAGAGCTATGGGGTATATTGCTAGCCTACAATTTAATTCGAGTAGAGATAAGTCGAATAGCCAAAGAGGCTAAAGTCTCCCCGCTGAGAATTAGTTTTGTCATGGCTTTGCGGGATATACAGGATGAAATACTCTGGTGTGCCATCGCTTCGCCAGGTTCAATTCCAAAGAAATTAAGGGCAATGCGAGAACGAGTGAAACGTTATATTCTTCCAGAAAAAAGAAAACGGCCCAAAAGTAGGACCGTTCGAATTTCAAAAACTCGGTACACCATTAAGTCAAAGCATGCTTAACTGAATGGTGTTAGCTTTATAGCGGCTTTTTATTTTCTGTATTTTCATGCAGTTCGAGTTTTGGTGCACTCATACCTTTGAGTAACCGACCAAATATATCAGCACCGGTAATAATGCGCTTCACATCACTCCACACTAACACCACGTCGTGATCAATGGCCCCATCAAACGATTTATCTAAAGAATGACTAGCCCGTATTTTTAAAATAACTTCACTCAGGCGCATCGCTTCATCAGCAACAATAATAGGTCTGTGACAATAATGATAAGGGTCGAACGTCTCTGGTTCAAACAAGGCTGAACGTAAAAAGCCGTCAGCATCTACCACTAATAAAGGCCAACCGTCTTCATTGGTAATGATCACCCAGTTATAACCTGACTTATGTAGTTTTCGTAAAAACTCATTATCAGTCGTTAATGTAAGGTCTGGGAAAATAGGCAAATCAAGCTTAGTAGGCAAAGCAATAATAGAGTCTGGATCAATTACCTCCCCCTCTTTGGTTACGCTTATTTCATCTAAGCTAAAAAAGTTAAGCGCGCCTATTCCCTCAACGTGCTGAACATCAGCCTCTTCTGCTTCTATGTGTTTGCGAATAATACCTCTGAGCTCACTTTCAGCAAAGTACGTAATCCCCTCTTTACCTAACCATGCATCGAGAATTAAAGCCGTTGGCTTAGCAACTATATAAAACAGAATCTGATAAAACTTAATTAACGGCGAAAGTAGGCTCGCCATTTTTAGCGCATTACGCGAAAAATAAGCCTGCGGTGTTATTTCACCAATAATAGTAATTGCGATAGTTGAGAATAAAAACGAACTTGCGCCCATTAATACCGAATCAGAAAGTAGTGTAAGTAGTACGTTAATACCTACGTTGCCCCACAAAATAGTCGATAATAAAAAGTTAGAGTCGTTTCGAAGGGCCATCACTTTTATGGCCGCCTCGTTCCCTTTTGCACTTTCCATTTCGAGCTGAAGCCTACTTAGTGAAAAAAACGCTAAGTTTAAGCCCGAAAATATTGCTGACTGTGAAATACACAAAGCAATCGCACACCAAATCATGACTTCAAAGGTCATTGTATTTTCCTGTTAGTAATACCAATTCACTTAATTAAGCGAATTGGTATAAGGCTTATAAAAGCAATAAACTGCCTAAACCTAAAAAGGTAACAAACCCAACAATATCGGTAACGGTAGTTAAAATTACCGAACCAGATAACGCAGGATCAATTTTCATTTTGTCTAAAATAGACGGAATAACAACACCTGCTAGTGACGCGGCCACTAAATTCAATAATATGGCTACCGTAATCGTAATACTAAGCATTAAGTCGTTAAACCATAAAAAGGTAAGTAGGCCTATTACAAACGCCCATACCAAGCCATTTACAGCGCCAACACGCAGCTCTTTTTTAAGCAACGCATTACGGTTTGAATCTGTAACCTGTCCGAGCGCTAAACCACGTACAATAACGGTTAATGTTTGACTACCTGCGATCCCGCCCATAGAAGCAACCACTGGCATTAATACAGCTAGTGCTACAACCTGTTCTATAGTTGCGCCAAATAAACCGATGAACCAAGACGCTAAAAAGGCAGTAGCTAAGTTAATACCTAACCATATACCACGGTTTTTAGCACTTTTTCGCACACTTGCGAACAGGTCTTCGTCTTCACGTAAACCACCGGCTTTAGCGGCTGCTTCATCAGCAATTTCTTGTCGTAATTCATAAGCAGAGGCAATGGTTAATCGCCCAAGTAATTTGTTATCAGCATTAACCACTGGCAGTGCCATTTTTTCACTGTGGATCACCACTTCTGCCGCTTCATATAAATCATCATCAGCATGGAGCGATGAAAAGTCATGATTTGCCAATGTCATTAAGTTATCGGTGTCGCTGGCTTTTATTAAATCATTTACCGCAACCTCACCTATTAAGCTGCCCTTACGGCTTACCAAATAAATAACCTCACTGTATTGCGGTAAACCTTTATGTAGCAATTTTTTAGCGCCACCGGCAGTTAGCTTCTCTGATACTTTTAAAAAGTCAAAACCTAACCAGTGACCAAGTTGTTCTGGCGGGTATTGCTGCGCTAAATCATATTGTTTGGTTTGCGCTTCATCGAGTTGCTTTTTTGCATACTCAACAAATCGCTCTGGTATAACTTCTTCAAGTTCCAGTAGCTCTTCTACATTAACTTCATCAAGAAGTTTAAAAGCCTCAGTGTCTTCTAGTGTTTGCAGCAACCACAAGCAACTATCTTCACTTAAATTAACAAAAATTTCGTGTTGCGTGTCTTCGTCAAGCAACTGCCAAATTTCAAGTCGTTGTTCTTTTGGTATCGCCTCAAAAAGTAATGACAGGTGCTCTGTTGAAAGCGTTAACTGCGCATCTGCTAATAATTTATTTTTGCGTTCTGTTGTATCGCATTGCAATAAATCATTTATGAGCTGTGGAAGTTGGTCTACCGGATACTCAATCATCTTAAAACCTTAAAATTTAAAAGCGCACATTATTTATAGTCTACTTGAACAATAAAAAATTGCAGAAAAAACGTGAACTTATTAAGCATGCGCAAGCTATTTTTGCGCATTGTATGGGCAAACTAAATGCAGTACTAATATTTATTTTAAAAAATTAAAAAAACAGTAAAAGGAATTGTTTTTGAGGGATTAAACAACAAGTAAGCAAACCAAAGGGATTACTTATAATAAAAAAAATCCCATATTAGCTAGGCTAATATGGGCAAAATCACACAATGAATTAGGTGTTTTTAAATTACGGTTTGTGCTTTAAATTAAAGTCTATCAGTAATATTTCGTACTAAGTCTGAATCTACAAATTGAGTAATAAGTGCAGCGCCCCACGCATAGCCACGCTGTATTGGGTAACCTTTAAAAATCCAGCGTTTACGCACGTGATTAAAGCGCTCTAAATAGTCCTGCTTTTTTTGTGGTAGAGGTTGCTCACCCAATTTATTCCATGCTTTATATACACCTGACATGTCAGACCCTCGCATAAAGCGTTGCAACCAGCGCGGAAAACGTGAAAAGCTAATAGTGGACTGAAAATCAATAAAATAAGGTTTACCGTCTGCGCCACATAAAATGTTACCCATATTACGCAAGTCTAAATGCACGATGCCTTTACGATGCATTTTTGCTACTTGACGCTCAAGCTCGCTAAAAAAGCTTACTGGTAGCGTTTTATCTTCATGAATTAAAGCGCGCAGTGGTGTGCCTTCAATATAGTTATAAGCTACGGCTATCGGCGATAGTCTACAAAAGCGGTTAGCGACTGCATCAAGCTCAGCTAAACGGCTCAATCCTTTATATTCTTGGTTTACAGATAGTCGCGCAAATGTTTTGCGGATAAATAACGGGCTTTGGCTAAAATCTTTAACAATTAAATCAAATTCATTATCTTTATATCGATACACAATCGCGTTAGCAAAACGTCCCTTATGGACAACACTTAAGTGATGTTGCATAAAAGTATGTTCTGGATATTGCTGCTGTAATTGTACTAACAAATTATTTTCAATCATAACAAACCTAACAAGATGATAACTTTAATTGCCTAGGCAACTATATTATCAAAGTTAGATTCTACGCACAATCAGATCAACTAATTAGCACGCTAACTTTCTGTTGAAACAGTATCGCTATTTTATTGATAATCTATTTGTGGGGGGGAATTTCGGGTAATGTATCTAGATTATTTATAGCTTTAAATAGTAAGTCTATTATTTGGTTTTTTTCTGACTCTGAAAAACCATTTAATGCTTGAGCATAGACTTCGTTTACTACAGGCATAATTTCAGGACAAAGAGCTTTACCTTTTTCACTTAAACACAAAATAGTTGAGCGCTTATCAAGCTCACATTGCGTTTTAATAATGAGTCCTTTTTCTTCAAGTCGGTTTAGTAAGCGGCTCATAGCGCCACGATCATAAACCATATACTCGCAAAGTCCTGCAAGCGTATTAACCGACTCTCTCGCAAGTAGTACAACCACAATATATTGCGCAGAAGTTAAGTCCATAGGAAGTAACTTGGCATCAACATGAATGGCTAATCTCGAGCGTAAAAAAGACACTAAACGCCCCAAGTCTTGCTCTGGCGCTAACTCTTCTCGAGTACAACGTTTAATTGATGGCATGTTTTGCATGGTTATTCCACTGTATAGGTATATTTGCATGCTGATAGACCTTAACACATACAAAAAATTCAATAATTTTTATAAAAACTAAGCAGCTAAAACTAAGCCACAAAAATAAAGCCGCTATTAGCGGCTTTTACTGTAAAGCTTTAAACTTTGTTAAATTTTAAACTGGCCAACAAGCTGGCCTAAGTTTTCACCACGCGCAGCTAAATGCTGGCCTACCGAAGAGGTAGTTTTGCTTGAAATAGTTAGTTCATTAACGATTTCTTGAATGGCAAATACATTACGGTTTATTTCTTCTGTAACGCTACTTTGCTCCAGCGCCGCTGTCGCAATTTGCGTACTCATGTCGTTAATTGATCTAACTGAGGTTGTTACCGCACCTAAACTTTCTGAAATAGCACGAGACGATTCTACTGAGCGATTACAACTATTCTGACTCGCTTGCATTGCGGCTACAGCATCCGATACTAAATTATGTAACTCACTCAACATTTCACTAATCTCTAATGTGCTAACTTGAGTACGACTTGCTAAGCTTCTTACCTCATCAGCAACAACAGCAAACCCTCGCCCTTGCTCACCTGCTCGTGCAGCTTCTATTGCAGCATTAAGTGCAAGTAAATTTGTTTGCTCGGCAATTCCACCAATTACGCTTAGTACACTATTAATCTTTTTAGATTGATCACTGAGTGAATCAACTTGTTCTGCGGCTAGGTTTATCTCGCCCATTAGGTTAGACACCTCACTGAGTGAAATATCAACACACTCTTGAGCTTTAGCAACTTCTTGCGTTGCCGCTTGGGTTGACTCTGCCACTTGATTCGTATTTTGAGCCACCTCATGAGAAGTAGCCGACATTTCGGTAATAGCCGTCGCAACAAGGTCTGTTTCATGATTGTGATTAAGTAGTTTGTCTTCAATTAATCGTGTTTGTGTATTTATATCACTAGAGGCTGTTTTTACATCGTGTGTTACATCAACCACATTGGCAATAATGCCATGTAGCTTACTTACAAACATATTAAATGCTTCGCCAAGTTGGCCTATTTCATCGTTAGTATCAATGTCTAAACGTTTGGTTAAATCGCCTTCACCTTTAGCAATGTCGTCAAGGCTTTGCGCCATACGCTGTATTGGTTTTACCATTGTATTTGCGGCAACTAACGCACATATAATAGTTAACACAACCCAAAATAAAGCAATTAGCAATAAGGTCACTACCTTATCATTCATGTGCTCTTGCATTGCTGTTTGATATTTAAGTAGTTCTGCGTCTATATCATCCATATATGCGCCAGTACCAATCATCCAGTTTGTACCTGGGATCATTGCTGCATAGCCCATTTTTTCAACTAAGCCTGTGGTATTTGGTTTTTGAAAATGATAGTTAAAAGCGCCACCGCCTTTTCTAGCTTGATCTAATAAACCCACTATTATTTTTTTACCGTTAGGGTCAGTCATCCCTATTTTGTTTTGCCCTTCAATAGCATCACCTAATAATGCATGAAAAACACTAACGCCATTTGTGTCGTATATAAAAAAGTAACCACCTTGACCAAATGTTAAATCTCTTAAAGCGTTTTTAGCATCTTGCTCAGAGCCATTTGCTATTTGATAGCGCACAATTTTACTGGCAATTTCCACCTCGGTGCTTAGCAACGTTTGTTTGTCACTTATTAGTTTAGTTTGAAATGCTTCAAAATTTTGTTGCTGATTTTTATTCTCTAAATAATAAGAACTCAGCATCAAGCTAATCAAAAGTAGCATTAAGGGCAATATAGCTAATAACAACAGTTTGTTTTTCAAGCTTAAATTACTCATTATTTCTCCGGGGTATATAAATGCATATATAGCGACAATAGCCAAAAATTAAATTACGGCTGTTTACATTGTTTTATTGGGTTTAAAAGCATAGTAAATAAAAACAAATTGGTGGGAGTAAACTCATACTATGCTCAATTAGCAGATATTATAGTCACAAGGAAGGTATTTGGACACTAAAAACACTGAGACCTTCGTATTAATTAATATATAATTTGCCACTCTTTCATTAGAGATTTAAAGTTCTAGCAGCTGCATTGATCTAAACTTAATTTTATAGCGTACTAAGACGACTAATCACCAGCTATGTAATGAGTTAACGCAGGACTCATGTTAGTATTGATTTTAGGTTCATATAAATAATGAACATGTAGATATTAAACTTCCATTAACATATAATAACCCTATATTACTAATACCAAACAACTAGAAAATCGGAACGCATCACTTTGAGCCACAGTTATAATCTAATAAAAATGAATTATTAATGAAATATATTTTATACCTTGCACTTTTAGTGTCTGCTCATGTATTCGCAACGCCTGTTAATACGCCTGTAAATAATAGTATAGCTTTTTACTATTCAGCGCCGATGCCATTAGCCGAAATGACTTTTTACTCTCGCGTTGTCGTCCAGCCTGAACTTGTCACCGAGCACGAACTTAATTGGTTTAAAAAACGAAACATTGCTGTTTACGCCTATTTAAGTGTGGGTGAATCGTTTAATAAAAGTGAGTCTTCACTTTCGGTCAACCCTAATTGGAATAGCCACATTGCCGATTTAACATCTACGCATTGGCAACAACACATGCAAGATAGTGCAGCTACTTTAAAAGCACGTGGTTTCAGTGGTTTATTTTTAGATACGCTAGACAGCTATCAACTTTTAGATGACAAACACAGTAAATCAGATCAACAAGATGGCTTAGTTGCAATTATAAAGAACTTATCTGGTACGTTTAATAAGCAGCTTATTCTTAACCGAGGCTTTGAGTTATTACCAAAGTTAAAGGGTCTAGCTAACGACTTAGTTGCTGAGGGCTTATTTAGCCACTATAACCCAACCGATAATAGCTATAAATTAACCACAGAGAACGATCAAGCTTGGCTAAGCGCACAATTAAAAACAGCACAGAACTTAGGTTTTAAAGTACAAGTTATTGATTATGCACAGCCTGACAACCGCCTTGCGATGGCACAAAAAATAAAACAAGCTGGCTTTACTCCTTGGGTAACAGATGGGCACTTACAAACATGGGGTACATCAACCATATCGCCAGTACCAAGGCGCATCCTAATTCCGTACAACAGTAACGTAAAGCCACTCATTTATACTACCGTACATTTAAAGCTTGCGACTATGATTGAGTATTTGGGATATATTCCTGATTATGTTGATGTAGCTAAACGAGATTTGCCGTTAGTAGATCCAAGTTTACATGCTGGTATTATTTCATGGACAAACAGCGATGCATTTTACACACCAACACTAAACAATTGGCTTGAAGCTAATTTAGGTGTGGTGCCAGAGCTTATTTTAGGCGAGTTACCACAATCAACTAAATTATTATTAAGCTTGGGTATTGAGTCGTTAAACACACTACCTGAAGGTCCATATAAACAAGATAGCTTTGCATCTTGGCTCAAAGGAGAGGCCACAACACCTCCCTCTATTGTCAAACCATATTTACTCAAATTAGCAACTGATGCGACTCCTTTAATTACAATAAAATCATCGGATGACACAATAGTTGTACAAGCTGCTAAAACTAAATATGGTGCAGTAGTAGTTGCTCCTTGGCTAATTGACACATTCCCGATGGAAGGTAGTAAATGGGTTATTGACCCACGTACACTACTCACCAAAGCAATGGGACTACCTCCAATTCTAGTGCCTGATACCACAACTGAAAGCGGTAGGCGCATGCTAACGCTGCATATAGATGGCGATGGCTTCACAAGCCCAGCACATTACGCAGGTAAACCATATTCTGCAGAAGTGATTCGCGATGAAATAATTAAGCGCTACAAACTACCGTTAACTTCATCAGTGATTCAAGCTGACATTGAAGAAGGCGGTATTCACGCTAAACAAAGTGCCAAACTTGAAGGCATTGCACGTAGTATTTTTAACCTACCTTACGTAGAAGTTGCTTCACATACTTATAGTCATCCCTATTTCTGGACTGCATTATCTGGGCAAAAAAAAATAGATGAAGAAGACACCGATTACGGTTTTCATTTAGACGTGCCTGGCTACAACAAAATTAGCCTTAAAAAAGAAATTACAGATTCGATAAAATATATTGATGAAAAGCTCACACCTAAAAATAAAAAAACAGTAATGATGTTATGGTCTGGTGATGCAACACCTGGCCCAAAAGCGCTTGAACTGGCCCGTGACGCTGGCGTATTAAACGTCAATGGCGGTAATACTGATGTAAATGCCGATAATCCTAGCCTTACACACATATCACCCATTGGCCGACCTGAACGTGATTTGCTGTATCAAATTTATACACCCATATTAAATGAAAACGTATACACAGATTTATGGCATGGCCCATTTTACGGGTTTAGACGTTTAGCTGAAACATTCGAAATAACAGAAAAGCCTTACAGGCTAAAACCCTACACTATTTATTTTCATTTTTACTCAGGTGAACTTCCTGCAGGATTAGACGCACTAAAACACAATATAGATTATGTTTTAGCTAGGCCAAATACACCGGTACATTTGAGCCATTACGCAAAAGTAGCAAAAGACTTTTACTTTTCTGCGCTAGCAAAAAACAGTAATAATGAATGGTTATTTAGCTCAAAATACATTCGTACTTTACGAATTCCTACTGATTTTGATATGCCAAACATTGCCCAAAGTGGAGGTGTGTCAGGCGTTACTGAAAAAGGTGACTATATACACATTATTAATAACGTAGCTCGTCTTAGCTTTGATCACAGTCAAAATAGTAAAAAACCTTATTTAGCATCTGCAAATGTTGTTATTGATAACTGGCAAGTTAACGGACCTGTTAGCTTTAAAGCGTGGGTACCTGCTTCGCTTGATTTAATAAATGCACGTTCTTGCGAGTTTGTATCTAGTTTGGGTGAGCACTTTAAAGGGGTAACACGCGCTAATGTGACACACTTTAATCTGCCAGAGGGCCAATTTTATGGTTATCTTAACTGCAATGGAGTCGCTCGATAATGAATGCTAAAAAGCGCCCTCAGTTAATTTCTGTAAAAACAATATTAGCGGTATTAGCTGTAAGTTGTTTTGCACTATATGCATTATTTCCTCACACCTTATTTTTTGAAGATGACGCACTTTCACAAGATTATACGTTTGAAAAATCGTATCTTAATGCAGCGCTTAACACAGAGCCTGACAACGAAAAGCTACGCGCAAAATTAGTTGAACTACATATAGAGCTTAGCGAGTATTCGCAAGCAACTAACGAGCTTGAAAAACTACCTAGAGGTGAGCGCAAAGCAACTCTTGAAATAAAGCTGCTTTACTCATTATGGCTAGCAAGCGGTGCTAAAGTTGACGATCGCTTTGAAGAGTTATCTTTAAAAATAGGTGCGCATAAAAACTGGAACGAACAAATACTAACTATTGCAAAAGCCGTTGGGTTAAACGCAATAGTTGCTCAGTATTATCAAAAAAACAAACAGCCACTCCTTGCAGCCGATTACTGGTTAAGCGCAGGCGAACCAAATAAAGCACTCGATATTTATAAAGCAAACATAAATGCTGGCATTGCAGTCAAAGCGATTGAAACTGCACTTGGGGCAAATAATCCGATACAAGCTTACGCCTGGTGGAAAACCTATGGTGATCAAACCAATGTTAAACGCACCCTTTATTTAGCTAACTTAGCTGGCAACACAGAGGATGCAGCTCAAGCAATTGAAAACTTATTAAAGAGCGATCCAAATAACACCGACTACTTAACAAAAGCCATGCACCTGCGTTTAGCCAATGGAAATGCAAAAGGGGCTGAGCAATTACTCGCCAAGTTATTACTACAAACTCCAAATGACAAAGAGCTACGCTTACTAAATTGGAAAATAAAGCGCTGGCAGAACAAGCCTAAAGAAGCGCTTAAAGAGTTTAAATGGCTAATGTCGAACAGAGCTGTAACCCCAGCGATGCTTACTGACAGTGTTAATGACGCTGCGGCATTGTATTTATACCAAGACGCCAACGATATATATGCATACAAAGCACAAAACCGACAATTAAAAGGCAACGGCTTTGCTAAGTGGATGCACACAAACGAATTTATAGGCAATACAAAACAAGAACTTAATAATATTGACCGTTTTGAACAAATAAATGGTAAGAGTGCATTATCGCAATATTGGAAAGCGAAAGTACTTCACGACACGGGTAATTTAAAAGCATTAAGAGCTTTATGGCCTACATATAAAGGCCCTAAAAGTGAAGAAGACTTACTTTGGATAGCACGTGCTTTTTGGCTAGAAGACGACTTCACAAGTGCTATGCAAGTATTAAAAAGTAAGCAACAAAGTGCTGATGATGAGTTTTGGAGCGCCAATGTAGACATGGCTATGCGAGTTAAGGATAAAGCTCACGAATTGTATTCATTAGAACAACTACAAAAAATAAGTCCTTTAAGCGTAGGCGACATGCTGCATTACCAACAATTACGCTTTGAAGACAGACCTCAAGAGCTTCTTGATTATTTATGGAAAAGTGAATCGCAGACTGACCGTCAAATGATTCAAATTGCATTATTAAGCACACAAGTAAATGACGCTAAATCGGTTGCACGCATTCACGCTGAACTTGATAAGCAACGCTATAATAAAGCCCTCTACCCTGCTTGGTTAATTCTTTCAAATTGGTATCAAAATCAAAGTGATTTAAATTCGGCTTATACCACCCTAAACCGCGCTGCTAAATTAAGTGAATACGACCCCGATGTTGTACTCGCACAAGGTTGGTTAGCGCTGCAAATGCACGACACCGTAATGATCAGCCGTATTTTAACTCGCTATTCGGACAGCGATCCTACCTATGCGTGGACGCAGCTCTTAGCTAGCCTATCTATTCACGAAAAGTCATATAACAGTGCCTACTTTTATTTGCGTAAACTAGCTATTGAAGATCCAAGTGACTTAACAACACTGGTTAACTTAGCCGATGTAATGAAACAGCTTGGTTATTATGCGAATGCTGCCGAGCTAAATCACTATTTATTACAGCATTTACCTAAAGATAAATACGCATATAGAGGCCTAATGTACCGCTGGGCAGGTGCTATGGCAGTTCCTCATTTAATGCAATTAAACACAATGGAAGAACTTGCCCCCGACACTATTGGTGAGCCTCAAGCAAACTGGTGGTTAGCACGCCGAGCTGCACAAAAGTTAGAACCTTGGCAAAAACTACAACTTTATATGACCAACGGCGAATTCAATAAAGCGAAACAACTAATAGCCGAAGGCTCACTAAGCAAATTAGATGAGCTCAACGCCCTACTCTATTTGAAGCAGCCATACGCAACAATGCAGCGTTGGTATGAAGAGCTGACTGGTGAGCTTGACGAATCACAATTGAGTTTACTCAGAAATGCACGAACATCCTACTTTAGAGCGCTTGAAATTAACCTATCGCCAGAGGCTGGTTTAAACAGCAGCCAGTACGATGTTAACGTTTATTTCCCTTACGCTAGTGGGCAATGGAAATTAAGTTTAAGTAATCAGCAAAACCTTAATAACAACGGATTGCTGTTTGCGATAGAAGATAAAATGACCTTTGGTCGTTGGTATTTTGATGCAAAAATAGATTCTCACCAAGGCAGCTTAGTTAGCCGCCAAGGTCTTAGTCTTGATTCTCGTTATCAATGGGATTCTCGTACTCAGGTGGGTTTAAAACTTGAATATAATGTTGAAAACCGCCAATCAGAAACATTACTTAGTTATGCTCAGCTAGATAAAGCTACAGCCTATGTTAACTACAACATTGATAATAGACAAAATGTGCAGCTTTCAGCAGCAGCGATGTCTTTTTCTCGAAGAGACGATGGTAGCTCACTCATCAATGGCCAAGAATATAACGCGCGTTATCAGTACAGCATTTTAAAAGACCGCCCAATTTGGAACGCTTACTTTAGTGCCCAATGGCAAGACTTTGAGCGCGTAAATGCACTTATCAATACCGTAAGCACTGACCCTTTGGCTATAGATATTCAGCCATTTAGACGTATTGCTTTAGGGTCTTCTTTTGCATCTACAGGATCGCTAGAACCGCCATATTTAGGTACAAGCCCGTCATGGTTATTTGATATAAGTACTGGGTATCAAACAGTTACTGAAGATATTGATGTGTCGGTATCAAGCGGTGCTGGCTGGTCTATTTTAGGCGATGATTTATTTAAATTACAGCTGGGTTACCAAAGTAGTAATAAAGTGGGTAACTCAGATACACAATTACAATTAGGTTATTACGTACATTTTTAATGTTAGGAGAGAGTATGTTTCGTTTAATTATACCGTGTTTGGTATTACTATTATCAGCATGTACCACCAGCAGAGTTGCTGATGATGTAGAGCTTAGCCCTTCAAAAACAGTGGCACTTATGCCGCTTGTTAATCATGCTCAAACACCGCTTGCTGGTGAACGTGCTGAAGATATTTTAGCCAGTATTTGGCAACAAAATAAATTGCCAACTCTTATACGCGCACCTCGCGTAAACACCAAAGAGCTTCCACCACTGGACGATCAATACCGTTTAGACAATGCTATGCAGTGGTTAAGCACTCAACAAGCTGACTATGTACTAACAGGCAGCATTGAAGAGTGGCGCTACAAAGCTGGGCTTGACGGCGAACCCGTTATTGCACTTACATTATCACTCACTGAAAATGGACAAACAACGCCGATTTGGACGGGTACTATTGCTAAAAGTGGTTGGGGCCGCGATAGCATTGCAGCAACAGCACAAGATGTGATTGCCGATTTAATTTCTTATATAGAGGTTAGTGAGTGAAAACACATTTCCTTAGACCAAGAGACGTTCCTGAGCTACAAATATGGGCTGAGGTATTTATATTTACCGCGCTTGCTTTAGGGCTGCCTGTATTATTTAACGCAGAGGACCCATTTTGGACTGAGGGAGGGTTTTCGTGGCCTGTACTTGGCCCACTTTTAGTTTCTCTACGTTATGGCTTTTCAAAAGGCTTTATTAGTATTTTATGTTTGCTTGTTGGTCAACTTTTTTTACTTCAAGCAAATATTTTATCACCACAAAGCGACTTCAATATTAACGCCATGATTGGCTACATTATTGTAATTATGATCACTGGCGAATTTAGGGATGTGTGGGAACGTACTAATCAACAACAAAGTATTCAGCTTGAGTACGTAACCGATCGCCTTGAAACATTTACTCGTCAGTATCACTTAATTAATTCATCTCACGATAGAATAGAGCAAATGCTTGCTGGCCATACGTTAAGTTTGCGTGAATCGCTACAAGCAGTAAGAACCTCTATCGGCCTATTAAAAGAAAGAAGACTTGATAGCGCAGCGCAAAAAATAATCGACCTATTCGTTGAATATGGTTTATTAGAAAGAGCGGGTTTATATAAAGTTGAAAACGACACTGTTTTAGAGCCACCACTTGCCTCTATTGGCCAAATGGGTCAAATAGCTGAAAATGATCCTCTTATATTAGCGATGATTGAAGAAAAAGAATTAGTATCAGTAAAAGACGCAAAAACTGCGTTAGGTATAAGTAAATACCATATGGCAATCCCACTTATCGACGTAAATAATACAATTTATGGCGCTATTTTAGTTGAAAGAGTACAATTTTTTGCGCTTAAAAATACCACTCTTACACTACTTGCTGTTATGGCTGGGCATATTGGCGACCTACTGCGCCATGAAATAACAAACCCAGTAATGACGTATGAAGAGTCTCCATACTTTATTCGCCAAGTTAAACGCGCGAATAAAGAAGCAAAACGATACAATATTCCATCGCAGCTGCTAAAAATAAAAGCCAATAATATTACTGATAAATCGACTCAACTTATGAGTTATTTAAGTGAAGCACGCCGTGGTTTAGACATTTATTTGTATGATAATCAAAATCAGGTATTACTGCTATTAATGCCATTAGCTGATGAACTTGAAAAAGCAGGATTTATCGCCCGAATGAACACCTGGTGTAAAGAGCGCACTGGTAACACTTTAGCTGAGCTTGATATTGTTATTGAGCAACAACTTGCACTACCAATAAGCTCAGATGACATAAAGAGATTGGTTTCACTTTCATGATTATAATTATTGTAGCGGCGATATTAGGGTGTATTTGTCAGTACTTTGCACTAATAGAAGTACTGGAAACACCTAATTGGTTTTTAGCTATACTACTGCATGCTATTGCTAGCATCCTTTTTGCTATTGTTAGTTATGTGTTTATACCTAAAAAATACAAAACGACTCCTTATAGCTCTTTTTTGCTCATGTTTTTATTATTATTTACATTGCCTGTACTTGGAATTATTGGCGTTGTAGTAGCGATTACGTTTGCTCTTTGTAAGCCTCTCAAAAACGACGAGATAGAAATAGAGGAGCATAAAATACCTGAACTTCCTTTTGAAGCCAGAGCAATATCAGCAAACCCGACCTATTCTATTGGCGGACTTAAAGCAATTTTGAAGCACGCGAGTGAACCAAATAAACGTTTAAGTGCTGTAATGGCAGCTCGTCACATGAGTGACTCACAAGCTATTCCTATTTTAAAGCTAGCACTTAAAGATTTAGAAGATGATATTCGACTACTCGCCTACTCAACCCTTGATGGTAAAGAAACCAAACTCAACGAAAAAATCAGTTTGTATCAGCAAGAAATAGCCATTACGACTAAGCAGCCTAAATTGAGTAATTTACAAAAACAACTAGCAGAACTTTATTGGGAACTTAGTTATTTGGGCTTAGCCCAAGGAGCACTTCGTAAATACGTTTTAGAAAAAGCCGAAGCACTTGCATTGCAAAGTGTTGAACACGTTAAAACACCTGCAACCTTTATATTTTTAGGCCGTATATCTTTAGCCTTAGACAAATACGAAATAGCCCATGAGTACTTACTTAAAGCAACTGAGTTTGGTATGGCAAGGCGTCATGTTCTCCCTTATAAAGCCGAAGTTGCCTTTTGTATGAACAAGTTTGACGACTGTAAACGCTATTTAAAAGAACTCCCAGAACAACCTAAAGGCAGTGAATTACGTCATTTGCAGGAGTATTGGCATGAGTAATAAAAATGCAGACATTTTACTGCTTTTGGAAGGTACCTACCCTTACGTACGTGGTGGTGTATCTAGTTGGGTTCATCAAATAATTGAAGGGTTACCTCATTATAACTTTGAGCTTGTTTTTATAGGTGGAGCACCAGAGCATTATGGCGAGATTCAATATACTTTACCTGAAAACGTTACCAAGCTGCATGTTCATTATTTAGTGGAAAATGATACTTCTGAAATAAAAGCTAAGCATGGCGTTAAATATAAAAAAGAGCTCTTTGATTTCTGGCAACAACTACAAAATTATTTTAGAGATTGTAACGAGCCTATCCCGACTGAATTGTTAAAATTTGCATTTGAAACTTTGGCTAAAAAAGACGGTATTAACGAAGCCGACTTTTTATATAGTGAATCATCGTGGCAAGTGCTCACTAATTACTATTCAACTTTTTGTGATGAATCCTCTTTTATTGACTTTTTTTGGTCATACCGCAATTTATATAAACCGCTATTTAAAATAGCCGAAATTGCACGTGGACTTCCAAAAGTTAAACTTATTCACTCAATATCTACCGGGTATGCTGGTATTTTAGGATCTGGTGCCAGTGTAATAAGCGATACTCCCTTTTTGTTGACCGAACATGGTATTTACACCAAAGAGAGAAAAATAGATCTTATTCAAGCCAGTTGGATCAAAGAGTCTGAGCAAAGCCTAGGTAAAAACTTAAATACCGAGATGGGCTTTATTCGCCGTATGTGGATCAGCTTTTTTGAGCAAATTGGCCGAACAACATACCAAGAAGCAGATAAGATCATTTCGCTATACGACGGTAATAGGCAGCGCCAAATAAAAGATGGTGCAGCGCCAGAAAAAGCATTTGTTGTACCTAATGGTATTAAAACAGTGCGCTTTATTGAAGCGCTTGATCAGCGTCCAAAACAGATACCACCGGTTGTTGGGTTAATTGGACGTGTAGTGCCTATAAAAGATATTAAAACCTTTATACGTGCGATTAAAGAAGCGCAATCGATATTACCAGAGGTCGAAGGCTGGATCATCGGCCCTTATGAAGAAGATCCGCAATATTACAAAGAGTGTGAACTACTTGTAGGCAGCCTTGATTTACAAAACAGTGTTAAGTTTTTAGGTATGCAAGATATTACCAAAATTTTGCCTAAGCTCGGAATTGTTGCTTTAACCTCGATTTCCGAAGCGCAGCCTTTAGTACTTTTAGAAGCAATGGCGGCCGGTGTGCCTGTACTTGCTAGTGATGTTGGCTCGTGCCGCGAAATAATCGAAGGCGGAACCGATGAAGATAAAGCATTAGGTAAAGCCGGTGAAGTTGTCTCAATTGCTTCACCTAGCGAAACAGCACAACAAATATCAAACATGCTAACAAATGAGCAAGCTTGGCTTGAGTATCAAAAAAGTGGTTTAGACCGCGTACAAAAATTTTATGACGAGAGCCACATGTTTGCCCGTTACGATAAACTTTATAAGGATACAATGGCATGGCCGGAATAGGTTTTGAGATACGAAAAATTCTCAAAAAAAATACCCTGCTCTCAGTTTTTGAAGCATACGGCTACGCAGGTTTAATAGGCTCAGGCCCCTGGCTGCTCTCTATTGTAGCGTTAATGCTAATTGGTATTTTAAGTTTAGGAATTGTATTACCTAAAGTACTTATTATTCAATTTTTAACGCTTGTTACCTTCATGATGGCCGCCTCACTTATTTTAACGGGTGGCTTGCAGTTATTACTAACTCGGTTTATTGCCGATTTGTTTTTTCAAAAAGAAGAGGCAAAAGTACTCCCTAATTTACTTGGTGCACAGCTTGTAACAACAATAGCTGCTCTATTAGTCGGCTTAGCTGTATGGCCTATGCTCCCTATACCCGTTGTTACTAAGATTATAATTTTAGGTGCCTTTGTAAGCTTATGTAATCAGTGGCTTGGCGCTATTTTTCTATCGGGTATGAAAGAATACCGGTTAATTTTAATAACCATGCTAAGTGGTTACGCCTTTATGGTATTACTTGCATACTTATTAAGAGACTGGCAGTTAGATGGCTTATTTTTTGCGTTTTTTGCAGGCGAAGCTCTGCTCTTTTTTAGCTTTTTGTTTATGATTATTCGCCGTTATCCTGGTGAAAAACTTATAAGCTTTGACTTTTTAAGCAATAAAAAAGTGTATTACAGCCTATTCTTTTGTGGTCTGTTTTATAACATTGGTGTGTGGGCTGATAAAATCATTTTTTGGTATTCGCCAAGCACATCAATTCAAATTATTGGCACGTTAAGAGCTAGCCCAATTTACGACTTACCTATATTTTTAGCCTATTTGTCTATTATTCCCGGTATGGCAGTATTTTTAGTAAAAATGGAAACCGACTTTGTAGAAGAATACGACCGTTTTTACACAGCTATTCGTGGTGGCTCATCTCTTGAAGAGATCTACATATTAAAAGACAATATGATCCAAACTGCACGTGCCGGTTTATACGATATATTTAAAATTCAAGGTATTACCGTTGCCTGCTTATTATTATGGGGTGAGCAAATACTTACCTTTATTGGCATTGATCCAAACTATAAAACGCTTTTATTTATTGATGTAGTCGGTGTAGGGGTACAAGTTATATTTTTATCTATTTTAAATATTTTGTTTTATTTAGATAAACGCTCAACAGTGCTATTTTTAGCGGGGTTATTTTTAGTAATCAATGTTGTTCTAACTTTGTTATCAATTGCTTTTGGACCGCAGTTTTATGGCTATGGCTTTGCATTAGCGACTATTATTACCTCGGTAGTAGGGTTGTTTTGGCTTTCAAAACAATTTGAAGATTTAGAATACGAAACGTTTATGCTGCAATAGCATAATATAAAAACTTAGCATAAAGGCTGTAAGCTACAGCCTTTATCGTTACGTTAAAAACTCTAATAAACCGCGCTCAAACCGACTAAGATACTTTGTTTTACGGGGTAATTTAAAATTGTCGCGCCAATGAGTTTGTTCTGATTCATTTTTCTTACAAAGCTCAATAACATCAGGGTGAATATAAGAATTACGCGCTATTGTTGGCGTATTCCCAAGCTTTGAAGACACTTCATCAAGCATTGTTTTTAATGTAATAGCGCCTTTTGCTTCATACACTTCTTTAAAAGCAATCACACTTGCTCGCCATGTTCTAAAGTGTTTTGCGCTAAATTCTTCACCCATTATATTTTGAATATACTGATTGATTTCAGTAGAGGTAACGTTAGAGCGCTCCCCCCCTTCTATATATTGAAACAAGTGTTGGCCGGGTAAGTCCTGAAGTTCCTTAATAACACTACTCAATGCTTTATCCGTTATATTTACTTCCCTTTCTTTGCCTGACTTTGCACGGTATTTTAATCTAATATTTTTACCTGTTAATTTTGCATGCCTTGATCTTAGGGTTGTCGCTCCGAAACTTTTATTTTGTTTTACATTACGTTCATTCCCCACCCGTAAAGCACCTAAATCCATTAATCTAACAATGGCTGCTAAAGTACGTTCATAATCGAGCTCATCACCTTGCAATGCTTCCATTAATTGAGCCCTAAGTAACGGCAGCTTATGTCCAAACACACTACAAGCTTGATACTTTTTAGCATCTTGTTGTTGTGTAAATAGTGGATGATACCGGTACTGTTTTCGTCCTTTACTGTCGTAACCTGTTGCTAAAATATGCCCATTTTCTTCAGGGCAAAACCATACACTTTTATAAGCAGGCGGGAACGCGAGTGAATTTAAGCGCTCAATAACTGCCTTCTCTTTAATTATTTTTCCTATTGGGTCAAAATACTGCCAATGTTTGTTTTTTGCTTTCGGGTAATTCCGGGCAAACTATCATCAACGTAAATCAATTCCATCATTCCTCCTCAAGCATTTAAAAGAGATATTGTTAACTCGCTTAAGCTTATATTTCAAAGCATAGAATGTACCACTTTAAAATAACCTTAAACTGAACGACTTTATTGATATATAATCAAAAATTGAGCAAAAACAAAAATACGATATATATAATGGTTATTATAACTACGCTTATATTCTCCCTTAATTGGGCATGCTGTTTAAAAGGAGCATTCAATGGCTTTTGATTATGGATCGATTGATCTTGGACTAAAAAACCCCTTCAAACTTGAAGGTAAAGTAACAGCTGTAAGAGGACTCATTGAGTCTATAGCGGGTATCAGTTTACTTGTTATTGCTGCGGGCTCAGTAAAAGAAGATACAACCGCTGGATGGATTTTAATGGTGTTTGGCATGCTTATTTTAGCATTCGGCATTCGCTCACTTTCAAGTGGTATTTATGCAACTCTTAAATATTTTGTAGGCAGAAACCACCCTACTTCACTTGCTTATAACTACAGCAAATCACAAGCATCAACCGCCCAAGAAGAACAAAAAGAAGTAGCCTACACCGCGCAATCACTCGAAGAAATGCTGGTTGGTCGTAAAAACAGTACGTTTAAAGAGCCTAATGGTTTTTTATCACGTTTACTTCACAGCTTAATCCCTAAGTTATTATTCCTACCTTATCCTATTCGTAATGTTGCTCAGCGCTTATTTGGCTCATGGGTAAGTACCCTTGTTGCACTTATTGCTTATGGCCTTGTGGCATTTGTATCTTTATCGGGTTTTACCGGTGAAGCAGGCGAATTAGCATTTCCTGTTTATAGTGCCATATTAATGTTCTACGTGCTTTTTTCGTGGCGCTCTACGGGTAAACCTATTTCTAGAAACGCTGAAAAAAATATTGAAGCACTTGGTACCGGTGCACTCGCTAAAATTATTTCTTTATCTTTTATTCTACCAATCGCTATTGGCCTTTCTATGTCATGGCTGATGAAAGAACAACACATTAGCAAACAAGAAATAGATAGCTGGATTGAGCAACTACCTAGTCTTCATGCTGGCATGTACTTAATTGCGATTATTGTATTAGCCACTCTAAGCTGCGCAATTGCTTTTATTATGATTAAAGCGCGTTTAAATGCAGTTACCCCTTCTGCTGAAGTATCAGAACTACGTGAAAACTGGCAAGAGTCTGTTCATCCAGACGAAATTTTTATAAACCTAGACAATCTAGTAATGGCTAACCGTCGTTATAAAGAAGTACCTAACAGAGTTTATCGCGAATTAGATCCTAAGCTTCAAGAACAAATTGAAGGTAAAGGCGGTTTTAAAGGTGAAATGATCCAAGAGATTCAACCTAAACTGCACTCAATAGACTTAGGTAAAAACTTTACGCTAGCAAGGTTACTTGCTTTAGTAAGTGGTAACTTGCTTTATATTATAGCCTTAGCGTTTACTGTGTTTTTAGCGTATTCGTTTATTAATATTTATCATTACGTTGACGCTGCAAATATTAGTAGCTTTAAACAAGCATTTAATAACCAACATGTTATTCAATTTAGTGAGCTATTAATGACAAGCTTTCACTTATTGCTAATAGGTATACTTATTAAAGCATTTGCGCAATTGCTTACAAATACAGCTCATCTATTTTTTGCTGAAATGCAGTTTGAATCACTACTAGTGTACTTTAAATGCGAAGGCACATTTACTGAGTCTAAAATATCAACAGGTACTGGTATTCACGATAGTACTCGCTCAGAAAATACGTTAGTACGCAGTAGCATAACGCCTTGGATTATTGTTTCTCGTGTTATTTCTACTACGTTTGCAGCAACAGGTATGAAAAATCTTGAACATCCTCGCCATATTATGGAAATGCATAAAGACGAAGGACAATTACAAGCAATCAAAAAAGACGTTATCGCGTTCTTGAAAGACCGTGAATCTATCGCCTCAATCACCAGTGAGCGTGATTTAGGTAATGCGTCACAAATACATCAATTAAATCAGCAAACGCGTGCTATACCTACTCAGCAAGCGATAGCTAAAGATGACGAAGAAGCTGCAGGGTATTTAAGACAAGAAGAAAACTTATCTCCCGAGCCAAAGGGTTAATTAACTTAAACTCTGGATTATTAGTATTAATGCCACCTTGTAAATTAGGTGGCATTTTTTTATCCTTTATTAACCTCTATTCAATACCTTTTAACTTTACTACCTCTTTTATACTCAACAACATGATTAATATTGGATTAGTCCACAAAGCCCTTGCTTTATGTGCCAAAACACAAATAATGAAGTATTAATCACAGGGTAAGAATGAGGACAATGAGCTATATACTAACCACCCAATGTGCTGACGACGTAGGCTTAATAGCTAAAATCACAGGGCTTTGTCATAAAAACAATTTAAATATTACGCGTAACAACGAGTTTGTAGATAAAGACGCACAGCGATTTTTTATGCGCACAGAGCTTACAGGCGAGCCACAAAGCGACTTTTTAGATCAACTACGCGCACTGTTGCCACAAGGCGCTAAACTTGCCCTACATTGCGGTGCAAAAACTAAAGTAGTTTTACTTGCAACTAAAGAAGCCCATTGTTTAGGTGGTATGTTGCTAAAGCAATTTGAACAAACTCTTAATATTGAAGTATTAGCCGTTATTGCTAACTACGCTGATTTAGAGCCTTTAGCAAAAGGGTTTGATGTGCCGTTTCATGTTGTATCGCACGAAGGACTAACTCGTAGCGAGCACGATCAAAAAGTAGGTGATTTAATTGCCAGCTACAACCCTGATATTATTGGTCTTGCCAAATACATGCGTATTTTAAGCCCTGAATTTGTGGGTCGCTTCGAAGGCAAAATAATTAATATTCATCATTCATTTTTACCCGCATTTATTGGTGCTAAACCTTATCATCAAGCATTTGAGCGCGGCGTAAAAATCATTGGTGCTACCGCTCACTTTGTGAACAACGAGCTTGATGAAGGCCCTATTATTTTGCAGGATGTAACAAGCGTTACACATGCTAATACCGCCGAAATGATGGCTAAAGTGGGTAAAGATGTAGAGAAAACAGTGTTTTGTAAAGCACTCCAACTTGCATCAGAGCATAAGTTATTTATTAATGGTAATAAAACTGTAGTGTTTTCTTAGCATTGTACCAATTCGCTTAATTAAGTAGTTTATTTTGAGGTAATAAAACAGTGTTGATAACAAGGTATGCATTTTGTTATTAACCTGAATTCTAATTGATTATTCTACACATAAAAATATGCCAGCATTGTTGCTGGCATTTTTTTGCTCATAAATAAGCAAGTGACTTTTTAAATGTAAATTATGCCTGCTCTATTGGCTCGAGTTTTAATTTAGCGGCAATTAAAACAGCTTGGGTACGATTGTACACGCCGAGTTTTCTAAATATGGCTGTAATGTGTGCTTTTACTGTTGCTTCTGATATGTGCAGTTCATAAGCAATTTGCTTATTAAGTAAACCTTCGTGCAGATATTGCAGCACTCGGTATTGTTGAGGTGTTAATGAGGCAACTTGCGCTGCTATTTCTCGGTCTTCACCTTCAATTTCAGCTACTTTGTTTTTTAACTCTTTTGGTAGCCATGTATCGCCTTCAAGTATTTGGTTAATTGCACTGGCAATATCATCAGACGATGACGATTTAGGAATAAAACCCATAGCGCCGTAACCCATTACTTTAGAAACTATATTAGCGTCTTCACTACCCGAAACAACGGCAATAGGTAAGCTTGGGTATTCTTCTCTAATACGAATAAGACCATATAAATCACCATTACCTGGCATGTGAAGGTCTAGCAGTAATATATCAAGATCCTCTTGCTCGCTTAACACTTGCAGTGTGCTGTCAAAATCGGATGATTCAAAAACCTCTAAACCTTCAAATTTTGCGCTCAATGCGCCCTTTAGTGCTTCACGAAATAACGGATGGTCGTCCGCTATTAAAAACTGACTCATGGTTCACTCCTAATAAATTCGGCTGCCAGTTAGGTATAAAACCCTTACTGACAGCCGATATACTACGTTTAGAATCAACTTGTAATCAAGTTTTTAACGCACATTTAACGATTTAATCTGTTCTCGATTAGTTCATCGACTACAGATGGATCTGCAAGCGTTGACGTATCACCGAGTTGTTGGTGCTCATTTGCAGCGATTTTACGTAAAATACGACGCATAATCTTGCCTGAGCGCGTTTTTGGTAAACCTGGAGACCATTGAATCATATCTGGTGATGCTATTGGGCTAAGCTCTTTACGAACCCAGTTACGTACCTCTTTGGTTAACTCATCGCTTACTGTTACACCTTCGTTAGGCGTGATATAAACATAAATACCTTGGCCTTTAATATCATGCGGGTAACCCACTACTGCTGCTTCTGCTACTGCTTCGTGCGCAACTAACGCACTTTCAATTTCGGCAGTACCTAAGCGATGGCCTGATACGTTAAGTACATCGTCCACACGTCCTGTGATCCAGTAATAACCGTCTTCATCACGACGACAACCATCACCTGTAAAGTAAACACCTGGGTAAGCGCTAAAATAAGTTTGTTCAAAACGTTCATGGTCGCCATAAACAGTTCGCGCTTGTGATGGCCAGCTATCTAAAATAACTAAATTACCGTCCACAGCACCTTCAAGGTTATTCCCCTCAGCATCAAATAATGCTGGCGCAATACCAAAAAATGGATGGGTCGCAGAGCCAGGCTTTGTATCAGTTGCACCCGGTAGAGGCGTAATCATTATGCCACCGGTTTCTGTTTGCCACCACGTATCAACAATCGGACAATTAGATTTACCAATACTCTCGTAATACCACGTCCATGCTTCTGGATTTATTGGCTCACCAACCGAGCCTAAAATACGTAAACTATCGCGATTTGACGAAGCTGTTGGCTCATCACCTTTCGCCATTAGCGCACGAATTGCTGTAGGCGCAGTATATAAAATAGTTACACCGTGTTTATCAACAATTTCGCCCATACGTCCTGCAGTTGGATAAGTTGGTACACCTTCAAATAATACTTGTGTACAACCGTTTACTAATGGCCCGTATGCAATGTAACTGTGGCCTGTGATCCAACCTACATCGGCACTACACCAATACACATCGTCTTCTTTTAAATCAAATACGTATTCATGTGTCATTGATGAGTAAACTAAGTAGCCACCAGTAGTATGCACAACACCCTTCGGCTGACCTGTTGAACCTGACGTATATAAAATAAACAATGGATCTTCAGCGTTCATTGGCTCTGGTTCACACTTTGCTGGTAAATCAGCAACTAGGTCATGCCACCATATATCGTGCTCATTCCAATCAACTTCACCGCCGGTTAATTGGTGCACAATAACATGCTCAATTGAGGTTACAGTTTCTTGCGCTACCGCTTCATCTACATTTGCTTTTAATGGAACACAATTACCTGCTCTGCGCCCTTCATCCGAAGTAATAACAATTTTGGCACCCGAATCTCGAATACGATCTGCAATCGCAGAAGGTGAAAAGCCACCAAATACAACCGAATGAATAGCACCAATACGTGCACAAGCCTGCATTGCATAAACAGCTTGAGGCGTCATAGGCATATAAATCGCTACACGATCACCTTTTTGAACACCTAGCTTTTTTAAACCATTGGCAAACTTGGCTACTTCATCATGCAATTGTTGATAAGTAATATTCTCACTTTGAGATGGGCTGTCACCTTCCCAAATAAGCGCAGTTTTGTCTGCTTTGGTTTTTAAGTGACGATCGATACAATTGTACGAAGCATTAAGGTAGCCATCCTCATACCATTTAATATTTATATGGCCTTTGTCGAATGATGTGTTTTTAACTTTTGTATAAGGGGTAGACCAATCAAGACGTTTGCCATGCTCACGCCAAAAACTTTCTGGGTCATCAATAGATTGCTTGTAAAGCGTATTATATTTATTTTTATCTACAAGAGTCGCATCTTTAATATGCGCAGGAACTGGATAGATACTTTGTGACATCTTAGTCTCCATTTAAATTACTTGCCTTAAGCTTTTATCAAGGATTACTCAGCAGTGCTACATTAAGTATTAGACCTTAGTTGTACACCCCTTCAATTTCCTCATTTGTAGTTTATAATCCTTCTGCTTTCAATTTTTTTACATAAATAATACAACGCGTTAAATGTAAGTAAATACAAACTAATCTGCTCTCAAACCTTAGTCTTATAGACCAATAGGTAATTGAGTAAATATTGCACATATTCAACAGTGTTCTCGTACTCTAATAAAGATATTTTGTTGTACTTACTAAAATGCTTTATTTAACGAATGAAAATAGAAAGTGAATTGAAAGCCAAATTAACAACCCTTTTTATTCGTAAGTAATACTCGTAGCAAGTAATACAAATATCTATGAAAAAAAAGTAATAAATAACAAGTAGCCTATAAAGGACACCACAATGAAATTTACCCCATTAAAAACATTGGCAGCAAGCGCTGTACTATGTGCACTATCAAGTACTTCATACGCGGCAACTGCTGCAAAAATTGGTGATACCGAATTTACTTACGGTGGATACATTAAACTCGACTCTATGTGGAGTGATTATTCAGCGGGTGCGCCTGCAGGCTCAAACGTAGGTCGTGACTTTTACGTACCAAGTACGCTAACAGTTGGCGACGATAACAGCTCAGATGCTGTGTTTGATATGCATGCTCGCGAGTCACGCTTTAACTTTGGCACAGCCACTGTTATGGATAACGGTAAGACCGTTAACACTAAAATTGAGATTGATTTTTTAGCCTCAGCTGCTGGCGGCAATGAACGTGTATCAAACTCTTATGCTCCACGTATTCGCCATGCGTTTGTGACATACGACGGTTGGTTATTTGGTCAAACATGGTCTAACTTTCAAAACGTGGGTGCCCTTGCTGAAACGCTTGATTTTGTAGGCCCAGCTGAAGGCACTATATTTGTTCGCCAATCGCAAATTAAATATACCACTGGCGCATGGTCTTTCTCATTAGAAAACCCAGAAAGTACAATTTCTACTACTAGCGGTATGGTAGTAACTGATGATGCATCATTGCCTGACTTTACAGCCCGTTATACACACAAAGCTGATTGGGGTAACATTGTTGTTGCAGCGCTTGCTCGCCAACTAACTTATAAAGTAGGCAGTGTTGATGCAGATGAAACATCTTTTGGTATTAGTGCGTCGGGTAAAATAAACCTTGGTGAAGACAACCTTAAATTTATGCTTACTCAAGGTAAAGGCTTAGGCCGTTACGTAGGCTTAAACGTTGCTCACGGCGCAGTACTTAATGGCGATGAACTAGATGCCATTGATTCGACTTCTGGTTTTGTTGCTTACCAGCACAAGTGGACAAGCCAATGGCGTTCAACATTCTTATACTCTTTCTTCTCTGCTGATAACAACACTGATTTATTAGCTATTTCTGGTGATCCGACTGAATCAAGCCAAAGCTATAGCGCTAACATTTTATATTCCCCTGTTAAACGCCTAACATTTGGAGCTGAGCTAAAACATGCTGAGCGTGAAACTGAAAGTGGCGTAGATGGCGATTTAGATCGTTTACAATTCTCTGTTAAATACTCTTTTTAATAACTAAAAAGCTAACTACTTTAAATAAGCGGCCTAGGCCGCTTTTTTTATAATTCAATTTAAGTTAAAAAAAACAACCATATTTTTATAAGTCATATCGCTTACCCTAATCATAATATTATTTACAGACTAAGTAGTTTTCCCTAAAACAGCGTAAACGCGTTTACAAATGATAATAGTTTTTGTTTGAGTTTGTTAATTCTAAATAGTAGAATGTCCCAATTATTTAAATAATCTCAAATAATATTAAATATTAATTAAGGGAAAACATGAAACTCAATCGCACTTTTGCACTTTCTTCATTAGTTTTAGCTATGGGTTTTTCAGCTCAAGCGCAAGAAACACCAACTAAGAATACAGTTGAAAATAACAATGAACAAATGGAAGAAATATTAATAGTAGGTGTACGCCAAGATCGAGTTAGCCAAGGTGCTACCGGTTTAACTATGGAGCTTAACGAAACACCACAATCTATTAGTGTAATTGGCGCAGAGCAACTTCAAAACTTTGCAGCAAATAGTATTAATGACGCATTGAAAATGGCTACGGGTATTACTGTAGAACAAGGTGAAACTAACCGCACACGATACACGTCTCGTGGTTTTGATATTAAAAGCACTCAAGTTGATGGTGTTGGTCTACCTAATAACTGGGGCCTTGTTACTGGCGCTATGGAAAGCTACGGTTATGAAAAAATAGAAGTTATTCGTGGTGCTAATGGGCAATTAACAGGCGTTGGTAATGCAGCTGGTACTATTAATTATGTTCGAAAACGCCCAACAAATGAGAATGAAGGTGAAGTAGGTATTTCTGTAGGTACTTATGGTTTAAAGCGCTTACAAGCTGATTATTCATTTTTATTAACAGATTCTGGTAGCTGGGCTGCACGTGTTGTTGGGGCTGCAGAAAGCTCTGATTCATACCTTGATGGTTTAGAAAACGATCGTACTTACTTCTCTGCTGTAGTTGATGGACAACTTACTGGTAATTCAACACTTTCATTTGGTGCTTCACATCAAGATGCGAATACAGATGGAACCATGTGGGGAGGATTACCACTTTCATATGCCGATGGCACACAAGCGCAGTGGGATGTAAGTACAAGCACAACCCAAGAGTGGACTAAATGGGATACTCTTAATACCACAGCTTTTATTGAATATACTTATGTATTCGATAATAACTGGGAAATTAAAACAACTTATAATTACCAAGACTCAGAAGATCAAAGTAAATTACTTTACCTTTATGACGCTTATGGAATGTTTGATAGTGAAACTAATTTAGGTTTAGTCAGTATTCCTGGACGATATGATACAGAATTCTCAGCTGATTTATTTGATATAACAGCTAAAGGTGAGTACAGCTTGTTTGGTCAAGAGCATGAGTTAATGCTTGGTGGTAGTATTTCACAAAGTACATCTTACTCTTTTACTAACTCTTACGATGCAGCAACAACTGAAGCTTATGGTTTAGCGCCTGCTTTTCCATACGCATTAGATGCGATTGCTGAACCTATTTGGGGTGAACGAACTAAGTATGCTGATATTGATGTTACTTTAAAGCGTTTTTTTGGTTCTACTAAATTAAACCTAACAAGTGACTTATTTGTTATTGCGGGCTTTAACGCTATCGATTATGAGCGCACAGGCTTTAGCCAAGGCGTTGATATAGATAATGATGAAAGTGAGGTAAGCCCTTACCTTGCAACAACGTATGCAATTAATGATGATGTTAATGTATATGTAAGCTATTCCGATATTTATCAGCCACAAGAGCAATACGATTACGATGGTAACTTCTTAGATCCAAGTAAAGGTGTTAATTACGAAGTTGGAGTGAAAACTCAATGGTTTGATGATCAACTACTTGCAACCTTTGCCGTATTTAGTGCAAAACAAGACAATATTGCAACTTATGCAGGGCTAAACGCAGCTGGATTTAATTACTATAAAGGAGCTGATCAAGATACCCAAGGCTTTGAATTAGAATTAACCGGAAATATAACTGATGATCTAAATGCTGTATTTGCATATACATACTTAGATATAAATGATGACGCAGGCGATAGTTCTCATGAATGGGAACCTGAAAATGTTGTTAATTTTTCATTAGATTATACGCTGCCTCAACTACCTGAATTTAAATTTGGTTTAGCCGGTAAATGGCAATCAAAAACAGAAAATATAGCCAGTAATGTTAAGCAGGATTCTTATTTACTTATGAACGTATTTGCTCGATGGGATGCTAGCGAAGACTTATCAATTCAAGCTAACATTGATAACATCACAGATGAAAAACATATTACTAGCTTAGCCAATGTTGGTTTTTATGGCTCTCCTATTAGCGGAAAAGTTAGCTTAACTTATCGCTTTTAAAATTCTATTTTAATTAGGTCGCATTCTTTAACTCTTCTCCTGATTAAAATGTATAGCGTATGATCGTTCTGCTCTTCATTTAGTATAGTAATTACTAGTGCAGTGCCTACTCATGCGCGATGTAACCGCATGTTTTTTATAGATTAAATTAAAAAACGACACATTTTTAATGTGTCGTTTTTATTTTATCTACTTTAAGTTTTTAACAACAAAAAAGCGCTAATCATTACTGATTAGCGCTTTTTAATGCTCGGGTCAAATCAAGCTTAAAAACTCATTTTAGGCTGTTAAAGGTCAGCGTCATCGCCTAACTTATCTTCACCATCTTCTGGTTCAATAGTTGCTTTTAGTAAAAGCATTTCGCGTAACTTGCCTTCAATCTCATCTGCAATTTCTGGGTTTTCTTTCAAAAACTTAATTGAGTTAGATTTACCTTGGCCAACTTTGTTGCCACAGTAGCTATACCAAGCACCTGCTTTTTCAACAATTTTGTGCTTAACACCTAAGTCAATTAACTCGCCTTGCTTAGAAATACCTTCACCATACATGATGATAAATTCAGCTTGTTTAAACGGCGGCGCAACTTTATTTTTAACAATTTTAACGCGTGTTTCGTTACCAACAACTTCATCGCCTTCTTTAACAGAACCAATACGACGAATATCAATACGAACAGATGCATAAAACTTAAGTGCATTACCACCTGTTGTTGTTTCTGGGTTACCAAACATAACACCAATTTTCATACGGATTTGGTTAATGAAAATACATAACGTGTTAGAGCGTTTAATGTTACCAGTAAGCTTACGTAATGCTTGTGACATTAAACGTGCTTGTAAGCCCATGTGCGAGTCGCCCATGTCGCCTTCAATTTCAGCTTTTGGTGTAAGTGCAGCAACCGAGTCAATAATAACAACGTCTACCGCGCTTGAGCGCACTAACATGTCACAAATTTCTAATGCTTGCTCACCGGTATCTGGTTGCGATACAAAAAGCTCATCAATGTTAACACCAAGCTTTTGTGCATAAACTGGATCTAGAGCATGCTCAGCATCAATAAAGGCACATGTTTTGCCTTCTTTTTGCGCTTCAGCGATAACTTGTAAAGTAAGCGTTGTTTTACCAGATGACTCAGGTCCGTATACTTCAACAATACGTCCCATAGGTAAACCACCTATGCCTAAAGCAATATCAATACCTAATGAGCCTGTAGATACAGATTCAATGTTTAACGCTTTGTTATCACCCAATTTCATAATTGAGCCTTTACCAAATTGACGTTCAATTTGTGATAGTGCAGCGTCCAACGCTTTTTGTTTGTTATCGTTCATTTTATTCTCCAAATCCAGCTAATGGAATCAAGTATACTGTATGAAATCACAGTATCAAGCTAATTTTTTTATTTTATCTCATCTATTACACTTTTCAATGCAAATACAATAGCTTGCAGTCTAACTTGAGCCCTATCGCCAGAGAATACTTGTTTAAAGGTCAGTACTTTGTCATTAATTTGTATGCCAAACCACACAAGTCCCACGGGTTTACCTTCTGTTGCCCCGCCAGGTCCTGCAATACCCGATACAGCTATAGATATATTTGCATTTGTTGCCTTTATTGCACCTAGTGCCATTTCACGTACTGTCTGCTCGCTCACAGCACCAAATTGCGCTAATGTACTGGCACTTACATTTAGTAAGTCTTGCTTTGCTTGGTTGCTATAAGTCACAAATGCGCGGTCAATATAAGCAGAGCTTCCGGGCGTATCTGTAAGGGCATAACTCACTCCGCCACCAGTACATGACTCAGCACTAGTGATCCATAAGCATTTATCCGTTAAAATAGCGCCTAATTGCGCAGCAAGTGTTTTAATCTCTTGATGTAATTCCATATTCAGCCTTTGGGTAAATACATGTCGTTTGATCTTTATGCACCACACACTATAAAACAACAAACCCCTATGATGCAGCAGTATCTAAAAATAAAATCAGAGCATCGCGATATTTTATTGTTTTATCGTATGGGCGATTTTTACGAACTCTTTTTTGATGACGCTAAACGCGCCGCTCAATTACTCGATATTTCGCAAACTCATCGCGGTAAAGCCGGTGGCGATCCTATCCCTATGGCGGGCGTACCTTATCATGCAGTAGAAAACTACCTAGCACGCCTAGTACAAATGGGTGAATCAGTCGCTATTTGTGAACAAGTGGGTGACCCTGCAACCAGTAAAGGCCCTGTCGATCGTAAAGTTGTTCGTATAGTTACACCTGGTACAATTTCTGATGAAGCGCTTTTACAAGAACGACAAGACAACCTCCTTACTAGCGTTTGGCAAAGTAAAAAAGGTCTGTACGGTATCGCGTACCTTGATATTAACTCTGGTCGCTTTAACGTTGTAGAGGTTAACACCGACGAAGCCTTTAGCTCAACTATTCAGCGCTTAGCTCCGGCAGAACTTCTGTATAGCGAAAGCTTTGAAAACTTTCATTTAATTGAGCATATAAAAGGTGCCCGCCGCCGCCCAGAGTGGGAGTTCGACTTAGATACGGCCGAGCACTTATTATGCGATCAGTTTGGTACTAAAGATTTAGTTGGTTTTGGTGTTGATAAAGCCCACAGCGCGCTTGTTGCTGCCGGTTGTTTAATGCAATACGTAAAAGATACACAACGTATTGCACTGCCACATATTCGTGCAATTACACTTGAGCACAACGAACACGCTGTTATTTTAGATGCCGCTACTCGTAAAAACTTAGAACTTACCGTTAATTTATCAGGTGGGTTTGAAAATACACTTGCCCAGGTACTTGATAAAACAGCAACACCTATGGGCTCTCGTTTACTTAAGCGCCGTATTCATACACCTGTACGTAATAAAGACGAGCTAAATTCACGCTTAAATGCAATTAGCGCTATTTTAGATGTACAACTGTGCGGTGAATTACACGAATCATTAAAAGAGATTGGTGATGTAGAGCGTGTTATTGCACGCCTAGCTTTATGCACAGCTCGCCCGCGCGATTTAACTCGTCTTCGCAGCGCATTACAAGCACTTGCGCCACTACACACTTTGCTAGGTGATGCTAACGATCCTCGTATAGCGGGTATTATCAAGCACTCGCCTGAGCTCCCTGATTTACAAGAGTTATTAGAACGTGCAGTGATAGAAAACCCACCGGTACTTATTCGTGACGGTGGCGTTATTGCCCCAGGTTACAACAGCGAACTAGATGAGTGGCGTAACTTAAGTAAAGGTGCAACCGACGTACTTGATCAACTAGAGTTACGTGAACGCGAACGCACGGGTATTAGTACGCTTAAAATTGGCTATAACCGCGTACATGGCTTTTTTATTGAAGTAAGCCGCGCCAATGCCCACTTAGTGCCAGCCGACTACATTCGTCGCCAAACGCTCAAAAATAACGAACGCTATATTATTCCTGAGCTTAAAGAGCACGAAGATAAAGTACTTGGTAGCCAATCAAAAGCCTTAGCGCTTGAAAAGCAACTATACGAAGAGCTGTTCAGATTTATCGCTCCACATATTGAACAGCTGCAAATGATGGCAGCAGCACTGGCCGATTTAGACGTATTAAATAACTTGGCCGAACGTGCACTTTCACTCAATTATGCAAAACCAGAACTGTGTGATAACGACAATATAAGCATTAAGCAAGGTCGTCACCCTGTTGTTGAACAAGTGATGAAAGAACCATTTATTGCCAACCCTGTTGAATTAAACAGCCAACGTAAAATGTTGATTATTACAGGTCCAAACATGGGCGGTAAATCAACCTATATGCGCCAAACAGCACTTATTGTATTAATGGCTCACATTGGCAGTTACGTACCTGCAGACAGCGCTAAAATTGGCAATATCGATCGCATATTTACACGTATTGGTGCAAGCGATGATTTAGCATCAGGTCGCTCGACCTTCATGGTAGAAATGACCGAAACAGCCACTATTTTAAATAACGCGACAGCGCAGTCTTTAGTATTAATGGATGAAATTGGTCGCGGTACAAGTACCTATGATGGTCTCTCGCTTGCGTATGCAACAGCCGATCATTTAGCATCAAAAATATCTGCTAAAACATTGTTTGCTACGCACTACTTTGAATTAACAGAACTTGCTGAGCAAACCACGGGCCTTGTAAATGTGCATCTTGATGCAATAGAGCATAACGATACAATCGCCTTTATGCATACAGTACTTGATGGCGCAGCAAGCAAAAGCTTTGGTTTACAGGTAGCTGCTCTTGCGGGTGTGCCAAAAGCTGTTATTGCACAAGCAAAGCAAAAACTTAAGTTACTTGAAAATCATCAAAGCGTTACTGCACCAAATACTGAGCAACAAGCATTTACTTTTAATAACGAAATTGCACAAAGTACACCTTCTGAAGTGGAAGAGCAGTTAAGCGCAATTGACCCTGATAATTTATCGCCACGCCAAGCGCACGATTTGTTATATAAACTAAAAGCATTGTTGTAATTTATATCATCTAATTTACAAGCATAAAAAAGCCGAAGAATAAATTCTTCGGCTTTTTAACACACATAGTCTCTTATACTATTTAACTAGTTACGAAAACTGATTAAACAAGCTATCTGTACTTAAACCTTCTTGTTGCAAAATGTCTTTTAAGCGACGTAATGCTTCTACCTGGATTTGTCTTACACGCTCACGTGTTAAGCCTATTTCACGACCTACATCTTCAAGTGTAGATGGCTCGTAGCCAAGTAATCCAAATCGACGTGCTAACACTTCGCGTTGTTTAGGGTTCAATTCACCTAACCAATCTACAATGTGTTTATTAATATCATTATTTTGTACTTCGCCTTCAGGGCCTGCACTTTTTTCATCTGGGATGATATCAAGCAGTACACTGTCGTTTTCACCACCAATCGGCATATCAACCGATGCTATTCTCTCGTTTAAACGTAGCATTTTAGTTACGTCTTCAACGGGTCTGTCTAGGCAAGCTGCAATTTCGTCAGCTGTTGGTTCATGGTCAAGTTTTTGAGTTAATTCACGCGCTGTACGTAAGTAAACATTAAGCTCTTTAACAACATGTATTGGTAGGCGGATGGTGCGAGTTTGATTCATAATGGCACGTTCAATTGTTTGACGTATCCACCATGTAGCGTAAGTAGAAAATCTAAAGCCACGTTCAGGGTCAAATTTTTCAACAGCGCGAATTAAGCCTAAGTTACCTTCTTCAATTAAATCGAGTAGAGCAAGGCCACGGTTATTGTAACGGCGTGCTATTTTAACAACTAAACGTAAGTTACTTTCAATCATACGTTTGCGTGAGGCTTCACAACCTCGAAGTGATTTGCGAGAAAAAAACACTTCTTCTTCTGCGCTAAGCAAAGGAGAAAAACCAATTTCGCCTAAATAAAGTTGGGTTGCATCAAGATTTTTAGTTACTTCTTCTTTTGCAAAGATTTCATCGTCTTCTACTTTATCTAGTAAAGTTGTGCTTTCATCAGCAGCGATGTCATCGAATTTTTCGTCAGTCGTAGTGTGTTTGTCAAGTTTTGCTGCGCTAGCCATAAGCCTTCTCCCGAGCAATTATCAATACCTGAAAATTAGGGTAGGTATTTAGCAGGATTGACAGCTTGCCCTCGGTAGCGAATTTCAAAACGAAGCGCGGTGACCGGAGATTCTGAATTACCAATTTCTGCTATTTTTTGTCCTGCCTTAACCTTCTGCTTTTCTTTAACAAGTAATTTCGAGTTATGTGCATAAGCACTTAGGTAATCATCGTTATGTTTCAATATGATTAAACTACCGTAACCTCGTAGAGCGTTACCCGCGTATACCACTGTTCCTTGTGCCGCAGCTAAGACTGAAGCCCCTTTGCGATTAGTAATCTGTAAACCTTTATAACCGTTTTCCTTATTAGAAAAGCGTTTGGTAATTTTGCCCTTTGCAGGCCAAAACCACTTAACTTTACTGCTCGACAAACGTTTAGTATTACTAACTTTGTTACTGGCTTGTTTCTGAACATACTCTCGTTGTTTTGGGGGATCAAGCTCTTTCTTTAATATTATGTTATTTTTTTGTGTTTTTTTTGTAGACTTTTTACTCGAATTCGTATATTTTTCGTCCCTTTTTATTTTTTTAGGCTTAGGGATTAAGGAGATATTTTGTCCAGGAAAAATAGTGTAAGGTGATGGAATTGAATTGTTTTTTGCAAGTAATCTAACATCTTGCCCAGCACTAAAGGCGATAGAGTAAAGGGTATCTCCTCTTTGTACTTTATAGTTGCTTCCATTAATGTTAATAGTATGACCTAAATCGTTAACATTATTATTTAGACTGCTAACAGGCGCAGGAACATGGCGAGAAGAGCAACCAGAAAGAAAAACACCAATAAATATAGTCACATACAGTAAAAACTGTTTATTCATTGTATTTTTCTCCCAAATTAGACAATTGATATTTTTAACGCTTAACGCAATAAAAAGTACGCTAGCGCAATTAATACCACTAATCCCCAACCAAGTATTTCAATATATTGACGTAATTTTGCTTCCATTTTAGCCCCGCCCCACTTCATTAAGGCTGAAACTAAAAAGAATCGCGCACCACGTCCAATCGCCGATGCGAGTAAAAATGGCAAAAATGCCATTTGTAAAACACCTGCGCCAATGGTAAATACTTTATATGGTATAGGCGAAAAACCAGCTAAAAACACAACCCAAACACCGTAATCTTTAAACCAATTTAATGCGATATCAAACTTTTCTTGCCAGTGCATTTGTGCAATCAATGGCTCAACAACGGGTTCAAATAGCCAAAACCCAAGCAAGTAACCAACTACTCCACCAACAACCGATGCTATTGTGGCAAAACTTGCAAAACGCCATGCTTTTTTGGGTTGCGCAAGCGACATAGGTGCAAGCATTACATCGGGCGGTATTGGAAAAAAAACTGACTCTGCAAAGCTCATTGCAGCTAAATAACATTCCGCATGGCGGTGCTTTGCCCACACTAGGGCCATATCGTATAACTTGGTAAACAACTTCAAAATGAATTCCTATTCAATATCGCCAGGTACTAACGGCACAAATCTAACGGGAGCAATAACATGCTCTTTATAATTATCGCCTTCGCGAATAACCATTACTAATTTTTGATCGCTCTCACCAATGGGCGCTAATAACACGCCTCCATCGGCTAACTGAGCAAGTAAGTCTTGCGGAACTTTAGAGGCCGCAGCAGTCACTATAATACCATCAAAAGGTGCTTGTGATTGCCAGCCTTGCCAACCATCACCATGCTTCATGGTTACATTATATAAATCGAGTTGTTGCAATCGACGCTTTGCCTGCCACTGAAGCGTTTTAATACGCTCTACCGAATAAACTTTTGTAAACGTTTTGGCTAATATTGCAGTTTGATATCCAGAGCCAGTACCAATTTCCAGCACTTTATTGCGTACACCAGCTAAGCGAAGTAGCTCTGTCATGCGCGCTACTATATAAGGCTGGGAAATAGTTTGCCCTTGCCCAATAGGTAGCGCCGTATTTTCATAAGCTTTGTGTTTTAGCACATCGTCTACGAATATATGTCGCGGAATATCAGCTATAGCACTCAGTACTTGTGTATCTTCAACGCCTTCGCGCTTTAGTAAGTCAGATAGCGCTTTTGCACTGCGGGTATAATTAGCGAGCACGATTAATCTCCAAATCGGCTAACCAGTCTCCTACTGCTTTTAGGCTGTCTTTGGCTGTCATATCAACACTTAATGGCGTAACTGAGGCATAACCGTTATTGATTGCGTAAAAGTCGGTACCCTCACCTGCATCACTTTCTATGCCCAGCGATCCATACCAATAAATATCTCGACCCCAAGGATCGGTTTGTTTGGTCATGGTTTCTGCTTTATGACGAGCGCCTAAACGTGTTACTTGCACCCCTTTTAATTCACTTAATGGAATATCTGGCACATTTATATTTATGATTTGATCTTTAGGAAGCGGATGCGAAGCCAAACCTTTAATAATATTAACGGTAACAGCAGCGGCTGTTTCAAAATGCTCGCCCTTATGTGAGCAAAGCGATACTGCAATTGCAGGTAAGCCCAAATGGCGACCTTCAGTTGCAGCTGCAACGGTGCCAGAATAAAGCGTATCGTCGCCTAAATTGGCACCATGGTTAATGCCAGCAACAACAAGGTCTGGTTTTTCATTAGCTAACTGATTGACACCTAAATGCACACAATCAGTAGGTGTGCCATTTACCGACATAAAACCATTTTCGAGTGTAGTCGCTCGTAGCGGGTTCATTAATGTTAAAGAATTACTTGCGCCACTACAGTTGCGATCTGGTGCAACAAGGGTTACGTCTGCAATTTGTATAAGCGCCTGATATAAAACCGCAATACCTTTAGCATTTACACCATCATCGTTACTTAACAGTATCTTCATTTATGTCATTATCCTTTTCTTTGCGCTCTCGTGGGCTTGCATCTGTGTAATCCACCAGCTCGCGTAATAATGCGGTTGCAAAACACCCTTTTGGCAAACCAAAACTCAGCTTTAAACTGGTTTCATCTATGGTCTCAACCGTTAAGTTTTGCGGAATTAAACGCAGCATTCTGCGCTCATTTTTAAGGCCTAACTCACCCAAGCCATCACACCATGTTTGGAAAGGTTCAAGCCATATTTTTTCTTGTTCAGTTAAACCTTTTTCGCTTTTCCCCACCATAGGTGCCGACATCATAATATCGCCAGTAGCTAATCGCTCTATGTTTTCGTCGTTAATTGCATCTTCAAAAAATGCATTACTGCCGCTGAGCATAAATACTTCACGGTGCATTGTTTTAGCTAAACCATGCTCTTTAACACGTAAATTTACTATTTGATTAAACACATGAGAGCGCGCTGCTGAAATAATAATACCGCGCAGTTTTTTATCGCGAATGCGCTCACCGGCAAACATTTTTTCAGCCATAACTAAGTTATGACCGCCATGCCCAAATCGTTGTTCGCCAAAGTAATTAGGCACACCTGCGCGTACTGCGTTAATGCGGCATAAAATATCAAGGGGCTTGGTTACGTTACGAAGCGTAATAGTAAATTTATTACCTTTGTGGCAGCCCGTGCGTAATTTACGGTCGTGGCGCTGTTGCGACACAATAAAAATACTCTCGTTATTTAAATCGCTAAAATCGATAGGCTTTTTAATCGGTACTTTTACACTAAACCACTGTGAGCACACACCGTGGCGATCTTTCATGCCGGCGTAACTTACGTCTCGCGGTGAAACACCCGCACGCTGCGCAATTAGCTTGGCAACATATTGCGTATTTTCGCCTTTTTTAACCACCTGCAAACACACGTGTTCGCCACTACCGGTAAACTCTATACCTAAGTCTTCATCAACCATAAAGTCTTCAGCAGTGGTTTTAAAATCAGCTTTAGAAAGCGGCGCACCGTATAAATAATTTAGATCGCTCATGCGTTTTTTGTACTCATAGACTCTTTACTCATAATAACCACTGCATGGCTCGAAATACCTTCCCTGCGTCCTTCAAAGCCTAGCTTTTCGGTAGTAGTGGCTTTAACGTTAATTTGGCTAAGGTCACAATTTAAATCGCTGGCTAAATTAGCACGCATAGCTTGAATGTGTGGCAGCATTTTTGGCGCCTGTGCAACAATAGTCACATCGCCATTGCCAATTACATAACCTTGCTCTTTAACTAAGCTCACCACATGGCGAAGTAAAATACGGCTATCGATATTTTCATACTCGCTTGCCGTATCTGGGAAGTGCTTACCAATATCACCCATTGCAAGCGAGCCTAAAATAGCATCGCATAATGCATGAATAGCAACATCACCATCTGAGTGCGCTAAAAAGCCCTGTGGGTAATCAATTTTTTCACCACAAATAGTTAACGGGCCTTCGCCGCCAAATTTATGTACGTCAAAACCATGGCCAATTCGTATCATAATGCACTCTCGTTTTGTTGTTTGTGTAGTAAAAATCCAGCCAAATCTAAATCCTCTGGCGTGGTTATTTTAATATTATCGCTGCGACCTGCAACAAGCTTTACCGGTTTACCCGCCCATTCAATTGCGCTTGCTTCATCGGTAATAGTTGCCCCACTTGCTAATGCGTTTTGAAGTGCATTTTTAAGCTCGTCATATTTAAAAAGTTGGGGGGTAAGTGCTTGCCATAAATCATCTCGCGGCACAGTTTGCAATGCATGAGTGTGGCCACGTTTTATAGTGTCTTTTACTTTGGTAGCTAAAATACCCCCTTCATCAGCGCTTATACACTCACTAATTAAACGTTCTATATCACTGATATTAACTAGCGGACGGGCAGCGTCGTGCACCAACACCCATGTTGGGGGGTTAGGCGCTAAAAAAAGTAAGCTATTGAGTACTGAATCTGCACGCTCTTTTCCGCCACTGGCGCGAACAATGCGCTTATCAAGTATTGGGAGTTCGTCAAAATAGGGGTCGCTGTCGCTAAGGGCAACAACAATAGTACGTAATTGAGATAATTGAGAAAGTTTAGCTAAGGTGTGTTCTAAAATGGTTTTACCGGCTAATTGTATATATTGCTTAGGCGCATTGTGCTGCATTCTACTGCCAACGCCCGCAGCAGGTACAATTGCTGCAATAGTCTGTTTATTTGTCATATTGTTTGCCCGGTAAAACACGAATAAATGTTTCGTCCGGTTTAATCATTCCCAATTCGTTGCGTGCACGCTCTTCAATGCCTTCTTGGCCAAGCTTTAAGTCTTCAATATCTGCTTTAAGTACTTTATTACGTTTAATGAGCTTTTCGTTGGTTTCTTGATGCGACGCTACAGCACCTTTTAGCCGTGTGTAGTCTTGTAAACCATTATGACCAAACCATAATCTGTATTGTACAAACAGTGCTAAGCACAGTAAGCCAACTTGAAAAATACGCATTTAACACTCCTTATTTTAAATTCCAAATACCTTAACTTTAATACGCTAAGGGGCGCTTTAAATTGCGCCAATTAATACTACCCGCTAAAAGCATTTCGCGTAGTGATAAAACCCGTGGCATACAACGCTTCGAAAATTGCCACTGATGCCCGCAACATGCCGCGGTTAAACTCACTTTACTTGGCTTTATTAACTGAGCATTTTGCTGCTCTAGCCCATTTCCTAAAAAATCAAACCAACCAAGCTCGTTACAATGCAGCTTATTTTCGCCTAACTGATCGATACTGTCTATTCTAAGACGCACCTGATCGTAGCCATGTAATATAACGGGCACTATAAGCCCCACTTTGGCATACGTTTGATAAAAAAGTTCATTAGCTTGAACATTCACATCGGGTGGGGTCGGTTTTTGCTTTTCAAGCCACGTACCATTTTGTGCATCAAGCGTAAAAGGCGTGTCACCATTGGCAACTAACGTTGCAGCTCGCTCAATATAATAAGGTAGGCTTTTTAACTGACGGCGCAGTTTATCGGCATTAGGCTCTGCAACTAATCGCTGAACCTCACGCTGATAAAACGCATTGCACAATTGTGCATACAACACTTTTTGTGCATCAGTTTGCCAAATTTCAACTTGCTGCTGAGCACCAAGTGACTGATTTTTAGCGACCAAAAGCTGTACTCAAAAATATTCAGGTAAATGTTTTATAACACAGTATTGAATGTTTTTTAAGCGCAGCGCACTAATTAAGCGCTTGGCTTTTCACCTAATTTTGCTTTACCTGATTCTAAAAATTGCACAACCGTATTACGCTTTTTACCAATCAGCAAACTGCCATCAGCTAAAAACATAAAGTTTTGCCAATTGCGTTTAAATACATCAAATGTTGTTTCGATAATATTATCGCGTGCCATACAAAAATAAACAGTGGTGTTAGCTTCCCAATCTAAAAACGTTAAGATTGCTTCTGGTGGTTGCGCATCACCATTTTCCCACGCATCTTGCCAATCTACTTCTTGGCTAAAGCTTTTTTCTTGGCCACACCAATCGGTGTCTTCAAAAAAATCTGGGTGATCAAACTCACGGCTTACCATGGTTGTCCAAAGTACGGCTGCGCGCTCATCGCCCATAGGCTTTATTTTTACTGCGTCTTCATCTGATACAGGTAAGTCTTTATGACGAAAAACCCATGCTTTTTTGTAATCATCTAGCGAAATATAGTTCATAGTATTGGCAAATTAGTTAACATTAAAAGTGCAAAGCCAAATTATACAAGAGATCAAAACATGACTACAGCAATAAAACCACTTTCACTCAAACCAGGCATATACCAACACTACAAAGGGCCGCAATACAAAGTTGTTCATGTTGCCACCCATAGCGAAACCGAGGAGCAGCTTGTGATTTATCAAGCGCTATATGGTGAATTTGGTATGTGGGCGCGCCCACTTAGTATGTTTTTAGAAACTGTTGAAAAAGAAGGTGAGGTCATACAGCGTTTTGCCTACCTTGGACCTGCCGTTTAACTATGGCATTATAACAAAATAACTTACTCCTCAGACCAGACAAGGGTACACCGTGCAATTTAATTCAACTGATAATTACATAGCGAGTAGCGCGCTTAAACAAGCTGTAAATGCTGCCATTATGCTTGAAAAACCACTTTTAATTAAAGGCGAACCAGGCACAGGTAAAACCATGCTGGCTGAGGAGTTGGCTAAAAGCTTAGATACCACGCTTATTCAGTGGCATATAAAATCGACCACTAAAGCGCAGCAGGGTTTATACGAGTACGACGCGGTTTCGCGCCTGCGCGACAGCCAATTAGGTGACGAGCGTGTACACAATATTGGCAACTACATCGTTAAAGGTAAGCTTTGGCAGGCATTTACGTATGCAGAGCTTAACGGCAAACGCCCAGTACTATTAATTGATGAAATAGACAAAGCCGACATAGAGTTCCCAAACGACTTACTACTTGAGCTTGATAAAATGGAGTTTCATGTTTATGAAACTAACGAGCGTATTGTCGCAAAAGAGCGCCCTATTGTGATCATCACTTCCAATAATGAAAAAGAATTACCGGACGCATTTTTACGCCGCTGCTTTTTTCACTATATTGATTTTCCGAGCAGCGACGAAATGCAGCAAATTATTGACGTGCACTACCCTAACGTTAAACAGGATTTAGTACGCCAAGCACTCGAGGTGTTTTTTAACCTGCGCGAAGCTAACGGCCTTAAAAAGAAGCCATCCACTAGCGAATTACTCGACTGGCTTAAACTGCTTATGGCAGAAGACATAGACGCTAAAACACTGCACGACAAAGCTAAAAAAGGCGGATTAATGCCCATGTTTGGCGCATTACTTAAAAATGAGCAAGATATAAGCCTAATCGAAAAACTCGCCTTTATGAGCCGTCGCTAGGGCCTGTTGACCTTTTAGGATTAAAATTTGTTCTAACTAGGGACGATTTAATCGTGGCGCGAGGTTTGTAACCTAGTGGGCTAAGTAAAAGCCGAGCAACAAAGAGTTAATCGTCCCTAGGACGAACCTTCAGGCAGCGCGTGTTTGGTATTTATGCTGTGTTATCGCCTATTTATGGGGAATAACCACACTACATAGGCTCTGCCTTGCCTAAATACCAAACACACTGCTGCAAATTTAACCTCGAAAGATAAACAGGCCCTAATATGTTAGTACAGTTTTTTTTCACGCTACGTAAATACCGTTTACCGGTGAGCCTGCGCGAGTTACTCGACTTAATTAACGCCTTAAAAAAAGGCGTTATATTTGCCGACGTAGACGCCTTTTACCATTTAGCACGCACTATAATGGTAAAAGACGAAACGCACTTTGACCGATTTGACAAAGCCTTTAGCGACTATTTTAGTGGTATTGCTGACCTCGATTTGCTCGAGAGCTTAAAGCAACAGCACAACTTACCTGAAGACTGGCTACGTAAAGAATTCGAAAAAAACCTAAGCGATGAAGAAAAAGCCCAACTTAAAGCCATGGGCGGGCTCGATGAGCTTATGAAAACCCTAAAAGAGCGTTTAGAAGAGCAACAAAAACGCCACGCAGGTGGCAATAAATGGGTAGGCACTGGCGGCACATCACCTTTTGGTGCATACGGCTATAACCCAGAAGGCGTGCGCATAGGTCAAGACGGCAATCGTAACCGCCAAGCGGTAAAAGTGTGGGATAAACGAGAATACAAAAACCTCGACACCGACAGAGAAATTAGTTCGCGCACAGTTAAACTCGCCCTTAAAAAGTTACGAAAGTTTGCCCGCACTGGCGCAAGCGACACGTTTGATTTAAACGAGACTATTCGCGCTACTGCAAAACAAGGCGGCATGCTTGATGTAAAAATGGCGCCCGAGCGCCACAATGCAGTAAAAGTACTCATGCTGTTTGATATTGGCGGCTCAATGGATGACTACATTCACACCTGCGAAGAATTATTTAGCGCCGCCCACAGCGAATTTAAACACCTAGAATTTTACTACTTTCACAACTGTTTATACGAGCATGTATGGCAAGATAACGCGCGCCGCCATTCAAACGTAATAGACACCATGACGCTGATTAATAAATTTACCAGCGACTATAAAGTAATATTTGTTGGCGATGCTACTATGGGCCCATACGAAATAGCTTATGCTGGCGGCTCTGTAGAACACTACAATGAAGAGCCCGGCAGTGCATGGTTACAACGTATAACAAACCACTTTGATAAAGTCGCCTGGCTCAACCCACAACCCGTTGAACACTGGCCGTACTATCAATCAATTGGCTTTATAAAAGAGTTAATGAACAACCGCATGTATGCGCTGAGTTTAGATGGGATAAGTAGAGCGATAAAAGAGCTGAGTTAAAGGAATAACATGAAAAAAAGTATTTATTCAAATGAATGGCTTATTTGTACTCTCCTCATATTAATTGGATTCATCGTAGGTATTTCTACGAATTCAATTATGGATATACTACTAAGCAAATTTAAACAAGATAGCCTTGCTAACTGGATAACTTCTACCAGTACCTTTGTAATAATGTTAGCAACTATCGCTTTAGCCTGTATAGCTTGGAAAGTAAGAAACACTTGGGTTAATGAAAAAAAGTACAATTTAAGTATTGTTTTGCTAAATGATATATCACATTTTTACTGTATCTCTTTCGAGCTTAGAGAATCTCAAGTTCAAATTTTCGATCTATATGAACATTTGAGACTTTCAGAGTATGATGATGCTGAAGCTTTTAAAATTGCTGATGAAAAAGGTTTATCAGATGCATTTTTGCAAGCTGAGCTTTCTAGAATAAAGGCAACTAAGGAGGCGAGTGTTCGGGATTATGAAGATAAATATCGCGCTCATGACACCTTAAAAAAAGAGCAACTAAAATATAAAAACACAGCATTAGTCAACTCATCTTTAGTTAACTGGGGCAGCGAAGCTTTAGGGCTTATAAAAAGCATAGAGATAAATACCGCAGAGTTTTACGAAACTATTTCACCCAGGTATAAGCTTCTATCAAAAACAGTGGCTGAAAATGATGAAGATATTTTAGACTTACCTAAACTAGATGAATCGAAACTTTTTAAAAAATACGAAGGTAAATATAAATTCAGCGACGTTTATTGTGACGAGTAAGCATTCAGCCCGTACTACCTTATTAAAACTCTATAACTCAGCTATATGATTTAGCGTCTCAGGATGACGCTGTACAAGCTTTAGCAAAGTTATCGCTTGCCCATTCGGTGCGCTGCGTCCTTGTTCCCAGTTTTCGAGCGTTCTTGCTGATGTATGTAGAATGTTTGCAAATACCCCACGCGACATATTAAATGTTTCTCGAATATTTACTATTTCATTGGGTGAGATAGCAAGATCGTTGATATCCTTTACTGCATGAGAACGTAACGTAAGCTTTCCTTGTGAATGCGCTTTAGCGTCCACAAGTGCTGTAGTTAATTCTGAAAATAAATCACGTTTGCTCATTGCGCCACACCTCTAAGAATTCTTTTAATTGCTTTTTCTGATCTGCTGTTAAATCGGTTACTTCGTTTTTACTGTAAATAGTGAGTAGATAAAAACGTCTTTTGTCGTCCAAGTAATAATATATAACTCTTGAACCACCACGCTTACCCTTTCCTTTGCTCGCAACTCGTATTTTACGTAAGCCGCCTGTTCCTTGAATAACATCGCCCTGTTTTGGGTTAACCATTAGATCTGCTTGAAATAAACGATACTCGTCATCACTCAAGTACAACTCTCGGTACTTTTCGAATATGTTTGATTCAACAAATAGGCTTTTCATACATTAAAGTATACGCAGTTAGCGTATAAATTCAATTGAAGATTTTAAACGAGTAGCGGCAGGTATCTCTTGCTTTAGCTAAAGCGCTTTACTCATAAACAAGCTGTAAGGATCTAACTCATAATCACCAAAGGGTTCGCACTCTTTAAAACCAAATTGAGCGTAAAGCTTTTGTGCGGGCAAAAATGTCTTTGCAGTGCCGGTTTCTAAGCTTAACTTTTTATAACCTCGCAAGGTCGCTTGCTCAACAAGATGCGTGAGTAACTTAGCGGCTATGCCTTGGCGTAAATAGCTGCTTGATGTGCGCATTGATTTAATTTCGCCATGCGTTGTATTTAGTGCTTTTAAAGCGCCAACACCCGCTAAATTATTATCAATCCATAAGCTATAAAAAGTTATATCGGGCTGAGTGAGTTTACTCACATCTAGTGCATGTACGCTCTCAACGGGTGAGTGTTTTAACATATCGTTATGATGCGCTTGTAGTAACTTTATAACGTGTGGGTTTGAAAGCTCACCTATTCTAATATCCATTTATACCTCGTTTAATCCTAGAATTTAATGCTTGAGGGCTTTAATTAAAACCCTAAAGTAAGTGGCTGTATTTAGAATGCTAGTTTCCACACTACAAAAGCGACAGCAAACCCAACTAAGTACACCAAACCTAACCACGTTAAACTACGTAGTAAAACGCTATGCTTAATAGCAGGCTCTGATCGCACAAGGCTAAAGTTGAGCCATGCAAATACAGGCGTTGTAACAAATGAAAGTGTCATAGCAAACGTAAGCATGGGGCCAAGGGCTGATTTAAAAAATAAAATAACGGCCATACCGGCAAGTGCTTGTAGTATTAACCAAATATTTAAGCTGTGTTTTGATTGCTTAAAGCCAAGTAGTTTATGAGATTCGTTAAGCGTGCGGGCGTAGCCATCTAGCACGGTGAGTGTAGTGCCAAACATACATAAAAAGGCGATTGCTGATACAAGCGGCCTTGCCCACTCGCCTATTGTTAATGCGTACATATCAATAAGCTGCTTGGCAAACGCGACACCGCCGAGTTCTATACTACTGGTTTGCCCGTACTGCACTAATACACCTAAGCTAAAAAATACCAAGGCTAAGCCAGCTGTAAGCCAGTAACCTACGTTAAAATCGAACAAGCCTTGGCTTTTAGAAACTGTTTGCTGCGCTTGTTTTTCTTTTAGCCATAAAGAACTTAATGCAGATATTTCGATAGGGGCTGGCATCCAGCCCATTAAAGCCACCATAAAGCTAAGCATGGCAAGTTCATACGGTGAAGGTCCCACATAATCAGCAGGTGCCATTGGGCCGTTACTAAATGCAATGGCAAGGGCAATCAAAGTAGCGAGCGTAAGCAGCCCCATAATACCTTTGGCAACGTTATCTAGCGCTTTAAAGTGTCCAAGTAGCAATATAACTAAACATACACCCAGCAGCATCCAGCAAAGCAAGGTTACTTCAATAACCACGGGTAAGGCGTAATGCAGTAAGCTTGCGGTAAGCAGTAATACGCCGGCGGTATTAACAACAGCGGCAACAATGTTTAAGCCAATAAAACTGTAGAAGTAAAACGGACCTTTGCTTTTATAGCCCTCCACTAGGCTATTTTTAGTGGCGAGTGTGTATTCCATACCAAAGCGAAAAAATGGGTACTTTAAAACATTAACAACGAGGATAAGCCAAAATAATTGCCAGCCAAATATTGCCCCAGCTTGCGTAGAGGCAACTAGGTGAGATCCGCCAATAGCGGCTGTTGCCATGAGTATTCCAGGCCCAAGCGCACCTAGTCGAGACTTCCATACTGCTTTTATTGTGTGCATTAATTTCTCAAAATATGTGTGTTGTGTGTTCTTTTTATCAGGGTCTGTTGACCTTTCAGGATTGAAATTTATTCAACCTAGGGGCGATTTAATCGCAGCGCGAGGTTTGTAACCTAGTGGGCTAAGTAAAAATCGAGCAATAAAGAGTTAATCGTCCCTAGGCAGAACCCTTTGGGCAGCGTATGTTGGGCTTTTATGCTGCGTTATCGCCTATTTATGGGGAAGAACCACACTACATAGGCTCTGCCTTGCCTTAAAGCCCAACATACAGCTGTAAATTCAACCTCGAAAGATAAACAGACCCTAACCTTTATAATTAATAAACTGCAAGAACGCATAACTTACCTAAATTACAGGCAATAAAAAAGAGCCATACGGCTCTTTTTTACAATACTTTGTGACTAAATTTTATTTAAGATCCATCTCTTGGATGATCTCGTGTGCGATTTCAGGTGTAGTGCTAACAGGCTTTTCGTGTAAGTTTGCTTTTATCTGCCCTTTTCGATGTTTTAGTGCTGCATCGAGTTTTTTAGCCGCACTTGCAATGGCAGGGTACATAACTTCGTTTTCCCCTTTTACCGATATGCGCGTGCCTTCATAATTAGTGCTAATTTCAGCTTGGATTTTATGATGTTCTTTAGACAAAATAATTTCGAGTGCAATAAGCGATGGGAAATGGCTCTCGATTTTTGAAAATTTTTCGTTGATGTGCTCTCTAATAGAGTCAGTAACTTCAACATGGTGACCAGAAAGATTAATTTTCATAGGGTATCCTTTTATTTGTTACCTCATAAATAGTATTGGGGGCTATTTAGATTAACACAAGGAAAAAAGAGAGATATTTGAGGTTTATTTGCGGTTTTTGGTGATTTAAATCATGCGTTGCGCAAAGTTTATGCAAAGCCCATAGTGCATGGGCTTTCAGACGTCTAGCTGTACTGATTAATCTGTGTACGAACAACAGTAGTCAGCAAAATCAGATACTTTTACTTTAAAGCTTACATTTGCATCAACATTAAACGATTCACCCGCGTTAAATGTTTTCCACTCACTTGCGCCTGGTAATAAAATATCCCATTGGCCAGCTAAAAGCTCCATGCACTCTTTTTGGTTTGTATCAAAAACAAACTCACCTGGTTGCATAAAGCCTAACGTTTTCGCTTCGCCATCACCTAAAATAACGGTACGACTTGACACTTTTCCGTCAAAATATACATTGGCTTTTTTTACTACACTCACGTTATCGAACTTTGGCATTTTTAGCTCCTGCTATTAATTTAAGATTTTTATTTATAAATTTTATCGCACTACCTTGCCTGATAGCTTACTTTCTTGCAAGGAAAGCTGCATTGATCAAGGTGAAGTTGCTTCATGTAAGGGCATAAAAAAACCCGCAACATGTGCGGGTTTTTCAATTACTTACTTTATTTAATCAAAGCGATTAAAAAAGCTCGTTTGCTTTGCTTACAATGTTTGCCACTGTAAAACCAAAGTGCTCAAACAGCTCGCCTGCAGGTGCTGACTCACCAAAGGTAGTCATACCTACTACTGCGCCGTTTAGGCCTACGTACTTGTACCAGTAGTCAGCAATACCTGCTTCTACTGCTACGCGGCGTGAAACAGATGCCGGTAATACGCTTTCTTTGTATGCTGCGCTTTGATCTTCAAAGGCATCAGTACATGGCATAGATACAACACGTACCTTTTTACCTTGGCTGCGTAGCTCTTTAGCTGAATCTTGTGCTAGTTGTACTTCAGAACCCGTCGCAATAAAGATAATCTCTGGATTGCCGTCACAGCTAAGGATGTAACCACCCTTTTTAACGTCACTTAATTGCTGTGCGTCACGTGCTTGTTGCTCAAGACCTTGGCGAGTAAAGATAAGCGATGTAGGGCCGTCTTTACGCTCAATAGCTTGTTGCCATGCAATTGCCGACTCAACTTGGTCACATGGACGCCAGTTGTATAAGTTAGGCGTTAAACGCATGCTTGCAATTTGCTCTACTGGTTGGTGAGTTGGGCCATCTTCACCTAGGCCGATTGAATCGTGCGTGTATACAAAAATGCTTGGTTGCTTCATTAATGCAGCCATACGTACAGCATTTTTTGCATATTCAACAAACATTAAGAACGTAGCACCGTAAGGAATAAAGCCTTTATGAAGGGCAATACCATTCATAATTGCCGACATACCAAACTCACGCACACCGTAATAAATGTAGTTACCGCTTGCATCATCGCGTGTTAAACCTTTAGAGCCATCCCAAATTGTTAAGTTTGAGCCAGCTAAATCGGCTGAGCCACCCATAAATTCTGGTAATAACGGACCAAATGCGTTTAATGCATTTTGAGATGCTTTACGAGACGCTGGGTTTGCAGGGTTTGCTTGTAATTGCTCAATGTACGCTTGAGATTTTGCAGCCCAATCGCCAGGCAGTTCGTTATTAATACGACGTTTGTATTCAGTTGCAAGCTCTGGGTATGCTTTTGCGTATGCTGCAAATTTTTCGTCCCAGCTTGATTCAAGCTGCTTGCCTTTTTCTTTGCCATCCCACTGTGCGTAAATATCATCAGGAATTTCGAAAGCATCGCCAGTCCAACCTAAAAATTCGCGAGATGCTTTAATTTCGTCATCACCCAGTGGTGCACCGTGACAATCATGGCTGCCTGATTTATTAGGTGAGCCGTAACCAATAATTGTTTTACAACAAATTAGTGAAGGTTTATCGGTAACGCTTTTTGCTTCTGCGATTGCAGCACTTACAGCATCGCTGTCGTGGCCATCAACACCACTAATTACATGCCAACCGTATGCTTTAAAGCGAGCCGGTGTATCATCTGTAAACCAACCTTCTACTTCGCCATCGATTGAGATGCCGTTGTCATCCCAAAATGCAACAAGTTTACCCAGACCTAATGTGCCTGCAAGTGAACCTGCTTCATGAGAAATACCTTCCATAAGGCAGCCATCGCCCATAAATGCATAGGTAAAGTGATCAACAATATCGTGACCTTCACGGTTAAACTGTGCAGCTAGCGCTTTTTCAGCAATTGCCATACCTACGGCATTTGTGATCCCTTGACCTAATGGACCCGTAGTAGTCTCGATTCCTGGTGCATAGCCATATTCAGGGTGACCTGGTGTTTTAGAATGCATTTGACGGAAGTTTTTAATTTCGTCCAGTGGTAAGTCGTAACCACTTAGGTGCAATAGAGAATAGATAAGCATTGAACCGTGGCCGTTTGAAAGAATAAATCTGTCACGGTCAGCCCACTCTGGATTCGTTGGGTTATGTTTTAGATAATCGCGCCATAATACTTCTGCGATATCAGCCATGCCCATAGGGGCTCCAGGGTGACCAGATTTGGCCTTTTGTACTGCGTCCATTGACAAGACGCGAATAGCATTTGCAAGTTCTTTGCGAGATGGCATGAATTCTCCTACCTTTATGTGTATTTGCGCGGGTATTTATGTGTTTGTTTATGCACCCAAGTAACTTGGGTTCGTTTATACCGACCATTCTTACTTATTGTGGGGGCTGTGTGCAATTAAAAACCCTATAAAAGTGAGGCATTATGAATATTTTTTAAGACCAAAAAGTTATTAGTAATTTTATTTAGACGTCTAGGCGTAAAAACACTATGCAAGGTGTTTTGTTTTCGATAAAATACGCCCCTTAATTTTTTAGCGCTAATACCGACGTTTGTGAAGCGCAATATTTGTGAGCAGAATTACAATGGCAAAACATTTATTTACTTCTGAATCAGTTTCTGAAGGTCATCCGGATAAAATCGCCGATCAAATCTCTGATGCGGTACTTGATGCTATCCTAGAGCAAGACTCTCATGCCCGTGTTGCATGCGAAACTTACGTAAAAACCGGTATGGTTATGGTTGGTGGTGAAATCACTACTAGCGCATGGGTTGATATCGAAGAAATTACACGTAAAACAATTCGTGACATTGGCTACACAAATTCAGACATGGGCTTTGATGCCGATTCATGTGCAATTTTAAACACTATTGGTAAACAGTCTCCTGACATTAACCAAGGTGTTGACCGTACTAGCCCAGAAGAGCAAGGCGCTGGCGACCAAGGCTTAATGTTTGGTTACGCATGTAACGAAACAGAAGTACTAATGCCTGCTCCAATTACTTACTCACACCGTTTAGTACAGCGCCAAGCTGAGGTTCGTAAAAGCGGCGAGCTTAACTGGTTACGTCCAGATGCAAAATCTCAAGTTACTTTTGCATACGAAAATGGCAAACCTGTAGGTATTGATGCTGTAGTGCTTTCTACTCAGCACAGCGAAGACATTTCGCAAAAAGATTTAGTAGAAGCTGTGATGGAAACAATCATTAAGCCGGTACTTCCTGCAGAACTTATCACAAGTGCAACTAAGTTTTTCATTAACCCAACAGGTCGCTTTGTAATTGGCGGACCAATGGGTGACTGTGGTTTAACTGGTCGTAAAATCATTGTAGATACATACGGTGGTATGGCTCGTCACGGTGGTGGTGCATTCTCTGGTAAAGATCCATCAAAAGTTGACCGTTCAGCAGCATACGCTGCACGTTACGTTGCTAAAAACATTGTTGCTGCTGGTCTTGCTGACAAGTGTGAGCTACAAGTCTCTTACGCAATTGGTGTTGCAGAGCCTACTTCTATCAGCGTTGAAACGTTTGGTACAAGCAAGCTAGAAGAAAGCCGTTTAATCGAGCTTATTCGTGAACATTTTGACCTGCGCCCTTACGGCTTAATTCAAATGCTTGATTTAGAGCGCCCTATCTACCTTCCTACAGCGGCTTACGGCCACTTTGGTCGTGACGAATTCCCTTGGGAACGTACAGATAAAGCAGACGCACTTCGCGCAGCTGCCGGCCTTTAAGCCAAAATTGTTGTAGTAAATTAAAAACGGCCCTTTTAAGGGCCGTTTTTGCATCTAAAACTTATTCGCTATATTGTTTGTAGCGCGTCTACAAAATAACTATTAAATCGACCTCGAATTCTTTTGTACTTTAGGTATATACTCATTTCATTATAAAAGCTTTAGGGACAGTTAAATGGCCGATAACTTTCGCGTTATATTTGCAGGACTTGCCGATAACGTTGACATAAAAACAGCATGTACAAATTTAGCTGCAAAATTAAAAACGTCAGATGAAAAAGTAGCTCTTTTTTTTAAAGGTAAGCCGCTGTTTGCACCAAGCGATAAAGACAAAGCGTTAAAACAGGCTAAGTTACTAGCAGGCTTAGGCATTAAAAGTAAGCTTCAAGCTGTTTCAAACATCATTCAAAATGGCTCAACCCCTGCTGCAAATAACAACCAACGTGACGAACGTATTTTTGATGCACTCGATTACATCACTAGCAGCTTAATTCGCCTTGAAGAAAAGTTAGACGAGTTAGAGCAACGCCTTCCTGAAGCTCAATTAAAAGCACCAGACGAAAGTATTGACGAATGGCAAGGTGACGATCTAATGCTAGGTGATGATTTAGCGCCTCCTAAAAAACGCAGTAACTTACTTTTATATTCATTGATTGCAACTGCCACCATTTTACTAGTCGTACTGGCTGTTTTTTTAATTTTTCCCGATTTATTCTCTTTTTAAGAATGGTTAATTAATTTAATGAGCAATAAACGCGCAAAAATAAGAGCGAAAATTCGTAACACCCGTAAAAACTTGTCAAATAATCAGCAAATAATTGCTGCGCAATCGCTAAAAATGAATTTTATTCAACATTTAAAAAGCGAAAAAACAACGAATTCAAAGCATATTGCCATTTACTTAAGTAACGATGGAGAGCTAGACACTTCATTGTTAATTAAAGAATTATGGAGTTTAAACCATACCGTTTACCTACCTATAATACACCCATTCAATGGCGCTAATTTACTATTTCAGCGCCATGAGAAAAACTCACCCATGAGAGCAAATCGCTATGGTATCTTGGAGCCTAAGCTGAACTGCTCTCAAATATGCCCATTACCAGTGCTTGATTACCTCCTTATGCCATTAGTTGCATTTGATAAACAAGGTAATCGCCTAGGAATGGGAGGTGGGTTTTACGACCGGACATTGGCACGTTTACACGAACAAAATTGGCAAAAACCACAACTAATTGGCCTTGCACATGAATGCCAAAAAGTTGAGGCTCTACCAATCGAGTCGTGGGATGTACCACTTAAAACCATTATCACCCCAGATAAAACATACTGTTGGTAACAATTAAATTTGATTACTAACCGCATATTTCTGACATACATGAGCACAAAGCAATGACACAAGACGAATTAAAAAAAGCAGCTGCTTGGGCAGCACTCGAGTTTGTAAAAGAAAACACTATTGTAGGTGTGGGTACAGGCTCTACTGTTAATCACTTTATTGATGCCCTTGGTTCAGTAAAGGACACTATTGTAGGCGCTGTATCAAGCTCAGAAGCCTCAACCGCGCGCTTACAAGCGTTAGGTATTGAAGTATTTGAGCTTAATAACGTTGCTGCTTTAGATGTATACGTTGACGGCGCTGACGAAATAAACGATCAAAACGAAATGATTAAAGGTGGCGGTGCAGCCCTTACTCGCGAAAAAATAGTAGCCGCTGTAGCTAAACAATTTGTGTGCATTGTAGATGACACCAAATTAGTAAAAACATTAGGCGACTTCCCGCTTCCGGTAGAAGTTATTCCAATGGCTCGCAGCTACGTTGCACGAGAATTATTAAAGCTTGGTGGTGACCCTGTTTATCGCCAAGGCGTAGTTACCGATAACGGTAACGTTATATTAGATGTATTTAACTTAAAAATTACCAATGCTAAACAACTTGAAGCACAAATAAATTCAATTGTTGGCGTAGTTACCAACGGCCTATTTGCAATGCGTGGTGCTGATAAAGTGATTATCGGTACTAAAAATGGGCCACAAATTAAATAGGATGAGGTTATGAGTAAGGTATCGTTAGCAAAAGACAAAATTAAAATTCTCTTGCTTGAAGGTGTTCACCAAAGCGCTGTTGAAACGCTAAAACGTAACGGTTACAGCAATATCGACTACGTTAAAACATCCTTACCTGAGGACGAATTAAAAGAGCGCATTAAAGATGTTCACTTTGTAGGACTTCGTTCTCGTACTCATATTAACCAAGCCGTATTAGACTCAGCTGACAAGCTAGTTGCTGTTGGGTGTTTTTGTATTGGTACAAACCAAGTTGATTTAGATGCAGCACGCGAACGCGGTATTGCTGTATTTAACGCACCATTTTCTAATACTCGTTCAGTTGCTGAACTTGTACTTGGTGAAATCCTACTTTTATTACGCGGTATTCCAGAGCGTAATGCAGCGGCTCATCGTGGTGGCTGGTTAAAAACAGCAAATGGTTCGTTTGAAGCACGTGGTAAAACATTAGGTATTATTGGCTACGGTCACATTGGTACTCAGCTAGGTATTATGGCTGAAAATATCGGTATGAACGTTGAATATTACGATATCGAAGATAAGTTATCACTGGGTAATGCAAAGCAAGTTCACAACCTAACTCAGCTATTACAACGCTCTGATATTATTAGTTTACACGTACCAGAAACACCGCAAACTAAAAACCTTATTGGTAGTGCAGAACTTGCTGTTATGAAGCAGGGATCTATTTTGATCAACGCTTCACGCGGAACTGTTGTTGATATTGATGCACTTGCAGAAGCACTAACAGAGAAAAAACTAAGTGGTGCAGCAATCGATGTGTTCCCTACTGAGCCAAAATCTAACGATGAAGAATTTGTATCGCCACTGCGCCAATTCGACAATGTTATTTTAACGCCGCACATTGGTGGTTCTACACAAGAAGCACAAGAAAACATTGGTATTGAAGTAGCGGGCAAACTGGCTAAATACTCAGATAATGGCTCAACTATTACTGCCGTTAACTTCCCTGAAGTATCGCTGCCTGAACTTGCTAATCGCAGCCGTTTATTACACGTGCACCACAACCGCCCTGGTGTACTAACGCAAATTAACCAAGCGTTTGCACAGCACGGTATTAACATTGCTGCGCAATACCTACAAACAGACGCATCTATTGGTTATGTAGTTATTGATGTAGATACAGATCAATCTGAAGTAGCACTTAAAGAACTAAGCGCTGTTGAGGGTACAATTAGAGCACGTATTTTACATTAATAAGTACTTTTGATATTAAGAAGGGTCCTTATGGACCCTTTTTTGTATTTAGATTACATATACTTTCTTAAGTATTTTTTGAATACCGGATCTGTTGCTGCCAACTCTTTTTGCTCAGCTAATATCTCTTTTAAAATAGCACCTGAAGTAAGCGGGTTTGCAAGTACCACTCTAAATACAACTGTAGGTTGATTGTCGTATTTAGAAGGCGTTAAACGAGTACGTGATACAAATGAGCGACCAGACTCTCGCTGACGTTTTTGCATACTGGCAGTAAAACGATTCAGAGAGGCAAAAATATCTAACCGAGTTGCAGCATCTGCATCGGCTATTGCTTGTTTAATTTGCTTAGGTACATAACGATACGTTAATAAGCACAATTCAGGTTCTGAAATAAGCTCAAAGTCTTCATCAGCTTTAATTAAATCAGCAAAGTAATGTGCTTTTTTGATGCTTCGATCAATCAGCATTTCATAACCTTTACGACCAATAACACGTAAGCAAGCATGTACTAACATTGCCATACCAGGTCGGCTGCCTTCTAGCGTGTGGCTACCTAAGTCCTTTGAACCTTTACGTAATATGTACTCAGCGTGATGCTCTATTGCATCAGTTGCAGCGGGATCTTTAAATAAAACTAAGCCCGCTCCCATTGGTACATACATTTGTTTATGTGCATCGATGGTAATTGAATCTGCTCGCTCAATCCCTTTTAGTAAAGGGCGATGCGTGTTCGATAAAAGGGTTGCTCCTCCCCATGCAGCATCTACATGAAAATGGCAGTTAATGTCTTGTGCTAAGTCGGCCATTTCATCAAGTGGGTCAATATTACCGGTTTCGGTTGTACCCGCTACCCCAATAATCGCCATTACTTTAATGCCTTGCGATTCAAGCTCACGTGCTTTTTCGCGCATAGCTCCTACATCTACTTTATTATTTTCGCAGGTTTTAATACCAATTAAGTTATCGCGACCAATACCGAGTAAATCAACCGATTTACCTAGTGAGTAATGTCCGCGTTCTGATATTAATACTGCTAAACCTTTATAACCGTAATGCAGCATACCGGCAATTAAGCCTTGTGCGCCGATACCTCTAAAATCGCCATCGGGTTTTAATAAGCGGTTTCGCGCAATCCAAAGCGCAGTAATATTAGCAACAGTTCCACCAGAGCAAAATGCACCTAATGAGGTTTTAGCACTGTGCATCCATTTAGAATAAAACGAGTCTTCTTGTCCATAAGCTAAATGATGCATCATTCCAAGCACTTGACGCTCAAGAGGCGTAAACGCTTTAGACGTTTCTATTTTTACTAGATTTTGATTTAGCCCTACCATCAATTTTGACAGCGGTAATAAAAAATGCGGCAAGGCAGAGGTCATGTGACCAATAAAGCTAGGCGCAGCTGTATGCACAGAATGCGCAACAAGTTGCTCCATTATGTCTTGGGCATAAGCAGATACAAACGTTGGATCCTCTGGGATCACTGCCGACTGAAAATCTTTTTCGATTTCATGTAATGGTTTTTCAATTGCCGCTATATTTTCGTTTAGAAAACCTGCTAAATTACTCGAAATTTCAAGCTCGATTTTGCTTAAAGTTGAGTCTGGCGCTTCAGGTACAGTAAATATACGCTTAAGGCTTTCTTTAGAGGCGACGGCACAACGCTTTTGATCCATCTCAATACCTAGTGTGTGTAGCTAAAACACGCGCTTACCCATCAAAAACGCCTACTTATTAGGACATTTAGAGCAATCGTGTTTCTTTAAAAATTGCGCTAACTTTACTGCAATATAACTAAAATGTCTCGTTTAAACCTATAAAAGCAATCAAAGCGATGACAAAAAAATGATAATTTAATTAAAACTCTACCAAACCTAATTATTTATTGGGCATTTACTTATTTTGGGTATAATAAATTTGATAACAAAAAAGGGACACATATGCCAGAAGGAAGAGTCAAAGTTAGTTGGATAGTGGCAGGCTTTAGCTTGTTTTTAATAAGCTTACTTACCTATGTTTACTACACTTACCAAACCACGCGTGCTGAAATAATGCAGTCGGTTGATAATCGCTTACTTAATGCAGCCACCAGCGTAAAACATATTTTAGGTGAAAATTACTTAAGTGCGGTTAATCAAGGCGACAACATAAGTTTTTCTTACTATCAAAATAAGAGTAAACAGCTCTCTGAGTTTGCTCAAGCACTTGATATTGCTTATGTGTATTCAATGATTTTAAAAGACGGAAAGGTTCTTTTTAGCTCATCAAGCTACACGCAAGACGATCAGAATAATGGCAAAGTAACTCAATTTTTAGATCTCTACCCTGAAGCTACCGATGCAAATATAAGTGCTTTTTACTCAACCGAGCCTGTATTTGAAATATCGAGCGATCAGTGGGGCCACTTTAAAACTATTTTTATTCCTTACGTTGACCCTATTAACGGCAATACCTATTTAACGGGTGCCGATATAACTATTTACAATTTAAACGAGAAACTTAAAGAAAGTGTATCGAAAGCTGCTGCAATGGCTAGCTTCTTCTTTTTTATCGCGATACTTGTTGCCGCCATATATATTTATTTACTAAAGCGCTCTTTAGCAACTGACTCAAGTACTGGTTTTTCAAATCATATTGCTCTTGAGTACTTTATTAAAAAAAGTAATGCTCATCACATGCAGTTAGCCGTTATTTGGGTTAATGAAATAGAAGATATAAACAGTTTCTACGGCACTGAAGTGGGTGATAAAGTAATGAAAAACTTACTTATTCACTTTAAACTCAGAAGCTCTGCGCATTGCCATATATACAGACTGGCAACCAACAAAATAGTATTACTCGCGCCTAAAGAAATGAGTAATGACGAATTTACCGATCTCGTAAAAACATATAACTTTAATACCCCAGTGTTAACTGACCCTTTTATTTACATAACCCTATGTGCAGGTATTGCCAGTGGCAATAAATCACTACTACTTGAAAACGCTCATATAGCGGCGCTGCAAGCTAAACAAGGCAGGCATAGCGTAGTTAACTACTCAAAAGCGCTACACGATGTAAAAACGCAATATCAATACAATGTTGAAATGGCTAAAGAGGTGCGTGAAGCGTTTGATAACAACCGTATAGTGCCTTACTTTCAACCCATTATTGATACAAATACCAACAAGGTCGTTCAATACGAATGTTTAGCTCGAATGGTAACGGCGCAAGGGGAAGTGTTGAAACCTGATGCATTTTTAAATGTTGTTACTCGCTCAAGAATGGACGGAATACTTACCCGTACTATATTTTCACAATGTGTTAGTCGCTTTAGAAAAACCGATATTTGCTGGAGTTTAAATATAACAGCACAAGATATGCTCGACCCTAATTTAAGTGAGTTTATTGCGGACGAACTTAAGCGCTACCCGCATCCTGGTAATATCACACTAGAGCTTTTAGAAACCCAAGCTATTGCCAACTTTTCTGAGGTGAAAGCATTTATTGGAATGGTTAAAACGAAAGGCGTTAAGGTTATTATTGATGACTTTGGTAGTGGTTATTCAAATATATCAAACGTACTTAAGCTGGAAGTAGATGGTATTAAGCTAGATGGCGCACTAATAAAGCAAATAGTGAATGACAAAGATATCTATTTATTTATTGAACATATAGCCAGTTTTGCTAATCAACTTGGTTTGCAATTAATTGCAGAGTCGGTAGAAAATGCAACCATAGTAACCGCACTTAAAAAGGCGAATGTGACACTAATGCAAGGCAACTACTTTGCCCATCCAATGCCACATGTTAGTACGGTTACAGAAGAAGAATTAGCACTTTAACTTACTTTAGCGAAGTAAGTTAATAACGAGTCGGTGGCTTTGCTGGCCACTGGCCCAGTATTTACGCTCAAAAGGCGTAATGGCATCGTCTGACTCATAAAGCGTTACATCGCAAGGGTTGCCTGTTAATTCAAGCGCCCGAGCAAACTCCTTAACGTAAATATCCCAATTGCTGCGCACTTCTAATTTTCCACCTAACTTAACGATAAATGGAAAAATAGCTGCGCCATGCCAGCGCCTACGAATATGCTTAGATTTAGGCCACGGGTTTGGATACAACAAATAATGGTGTGTAGGTTGCCAATTAGCAGCAACCGCTAAACGCCAAAAGTCGTTTAAGTCTGCTTGTACTAAAATGTACTGACCACTGTCGGTTTGCTTATATTCAACATCGTGCTTATCTAATCGGTGCGACGATTTATCAATACCAATTATAAGTGCATCAGGGTGGCGCTTAGCTAAGTTAGCTGAGCTTTCACCTACGCCACAACACGAGTCTAAAATAAGCGGGCCACTAAAGGCTTGTACTTTAGCATTAACCTCGTCAAATGCGGCTTGGGTATGCGCTGCAATTGGCTTTTTAAATTCAGCATCTAAGTGCTTATTTACTATTTCATCAAGCTTTTCGTGAATACCCGCTTGATTAGATACAATACTACGTGAATTTGCATCACTCATTAGTGTCTTAGCCCCACACCTTTTTTGATCAATGTAAGCGCTAATGTAAATAACGCTGTTATAAATACTAAAATAACCCCAAGAGCCACGCTCAAATCAACATCCGACACACCTAAAAAGCCATAACGAAATGCGTTAACCATATAAATTATAGGGTTGATTTGTGATACATTCTGCCAAAATTCAGGCAGCAACGTAATTGAATAAAATACACCGCCTAAGTAAGTTAATGGCGTTAGTATGAAGGTGGGGATAATGCTTATATCGTCAAAGCTGTTTGCGTAAATCGCATTAATTAAGCCACCTAAAGCAAACACAGCTGAGGTTAAAATAACCGTCGCCATAATTACAAAAATATTATGAATTTGAATATCAACAAATAATAACGATACACAGGTAACTATAAAGCCCACCATAATACCGCGCGTCATACCGCCCCCCATATAACCTAGAACAATGATGTAGTTAGGTACAGGTGCAACTAAAAGCTCTTCAATGCTTTTTTGAAACTTTGTTGAGTAAAAACTAGAGGCTACGTTGGAATAGGAATTAGTAATGACCGACATCATTATAAGGCCAGGTACAATAAACTCCATATAACTAAAGCCGCCCATGTCGCCAATGCGTGAACCAATTAAGTTACCAAAAATAACAAAATATAAGCTCATCGTAATTGCTGGCGGTACTAAAGTTTGCACCCAAATACGTAAAAAACGAATGCACTCTTTAATCCATAAACTCTTTAAGGCTACGCCATATTTAAACATTTATTCGCCCCGCCCTTGCTCTAGTAATCCAACAAATAACTCTTCTAATCTGTTTGCTTTATTTCGCATACTCAATACAGTATTACCTTGAGTTGTTAATGCACTAAAAACCGCATTTAATCCTTGAGATTTAGCGACTTCTACTTCAACAGTGTGATCGTCCGTCATGGTAAATTTATAACCTTCAAGCGTTACAGGGTTTGCTGGCATTTTTAAATCTAAAATAAAGGTTTCTTTATCAAGCTTTGCAAGCAGTGCTTTAATGGTCGTGTTTTCAACAATTCGGCCATTATCGATTATGGCGATGTTTTTACACAGTAACTCTGCTTCTTCAAGGTAGTGCGTAGTTAAAATAATAGTAACGCCTTGCTCATTTATTTGGCGTAAAAAATCCCACATTGAACGACGAAGTTCTATATCTACCCCCGCTGTTGGCTCATCAAGTATAAGCAACTTAGGTTCGTGCATAAGGGCACGCGCAATCATTAATCGGCGTTTCATACCGCCTGAAAGCGTACGTGCTTGTTTGTCTTTTTTCTCAAGTAAGCCAAGCTGCGCTAAGTACTTATCAGCACGTTTATGGGCTTCGCCACGTGGCACACCATAATAACCGGCTTGGTTAACAAGTATTTGGCTAAGTGTTTCAAACTGACTAAAGTTAAACTCTTGCGGCACTAAGCCTAAATGCGCTTTTGCAGCTTCTAAATCAGTATCAATATTACAACCGAATACTTCTACCTTGCCTTTTGTTTTATTAACAAGTGACGAAATAACACCAATAGTGGTTGATTTTCCTGCTCCGTTTGGACCAAGTAAAGCGAAAAAGTCGCCCTCTTTAACTTGTAAATCAACGCCTTTAATAGCCTCAACACCATTTTTATAAACCTTGGTAAGGCCTTCTATATTTAAAGCAATATTTTGCTTATTCATTACTTACCCTCACCATAACCCCAACGTTTTGTTAGGTTATGTTCAATATTTAAATGATCTAAAATTCTCGCCACCATAAAATCAACTAAGTCTTCAATACTTTGTGGCTTATGATAAAAGCCAGGCGCTGCTGGCATTATGGTCACACCTAAACGAGATAACTTAAGCATGTTTTCTAAATGAATTTCGTTAAACGGTGTTTCGCGCGGCACTAAAATTAACTGTCCGCGTTCTTTAATTACCACATCAGCGGCGCGCTCTAATAAGTTATCTGACGCCCCTACTGCAATTGCAGAAACCGATCCTGCACTACACGGGCATACCACCATTTTTTTAGGCGCCGCAGAGCCCGAAGCCACAGGGCTAAACCAGTTATCTTTACCGTATACTTTTAACTGCCCAGATTTAGCATTAAACAGCGTACTTAACTGCTCAGTGGCTTTGTCTTCATTACCAGAGAGCTTAATATTTGATTCTGTATCAAGCACCACTCGCGCTGCACTTGAGATAAGTACGTAAACTTGAAATTGCTGCTCAAGCAATACTTCAAGTAACCTTAAACCATAAGGCGCACCTGATGCACCGCTAAAAGCGAGCGTAATTCTATCTTTAAATTGCACACTATTCTCCGCTGTATTTATCAGCTAAACCATCAACAAGGTGTTGATGAAGGCCATTAAAACCGCCATTGCTCATAATTAAAATATGCTGATTAGGCTCAATATTTTCAAGCACCGTATCAATAATTGTTTGCGTGCTGCTAAAGCACTGCATGCCTGCTTTATCTGCTTGCTCTTTTAGCGACCAATTTAGATTCTCTGGTTCAAAAAGTAGTACGTCGTCAGCATCACGCAGTGAATCTAATAATGTATATTGGTGCACGCCCATTTTCATAGTGTTTGAGCGCGGCTCTAAAATAGCGATAATTTTTTCATCGCCTACTTTTGCGCGCAGTCCTGCAAGCGTAGTTTTAATTGCTGTTGGGTGATGCGCAAAATCGTCATACACCTTAATATTATTTATATCAGCCTTTAGCTCCATACGCCTTTTAGGGCTAATAAATTCTCCTAAGGCATCAATACTATGATCAACAGCTATACCCACATGGCGCGCTGCTGCGATAGTCATAATTGCATTTTTAACGTTATGCTCGCCTATTGCTTGCCAGCAAACAGTGCCCTGCTTTTCGTTATTTAAAAGTACATTAAACTCACTACCATCGGCTTTTATTAATTCATAGCTCCAATCATCGCCTAGCGTTTCGCTTTCGCTCCAAAGCCCTTGTGCTATTACGTCATTAAGCGCTACGTCTTGCTTAGGCCAAATTACCTTGCCGCTTTGAGGTAATGTACGCATTAAGTGATGAAATTGTTTTTTTATTGCGTTTAAATCGTCGAAAATATCAGCGTGATCGAATTCAAGATTATTTAAGATAAGTGTACGTGGAAGGTAATGGACAAACTTACTGCGCTTATCAAAAAAAGCAGTGTCGTATTCATCGGCTTCAATAACAAAAAATGGCGTTTCACCCACTTTTGCCGATACACCAAAATTTTGGACTATGCCGCCAATTAAAAACCCTGGTTTTAAACCTGCATATTCTAAAACCCACGCAAGCATACTTGCTGTGGTTGTTTTTCCATGCGTACCCGCTACAGCAAGTACCCACGATTTTTGTAATAAATTATGTTTAAGCCATTCAGGGCCTGAGGTGTAAGGCAGACCTTTATCAAGCACATATTCAACACACGGGTTACCACGGCTCATTGCATTACCGATAACTACCATATCTGGTTTTGGCTCTAATTGAGATACGTCGTAGCCTTGAGTCAGTTCAATGCCAAGCTCTTCAAGTTGCGTACTCATTGGTGGGTAAACGTTTTGATCAGAACCCGTTACTTTATGACCTAATGATTTAGCAATGGCTGCAATGCCACCCATAAACGTGCCACAAATGCCCAAAATATGTATATGCATATACTTTCCTTAAATCGTATGCTCACTTTACAGCTATGCAAAGTTTAATGGCGCTATAATGCCAAAATTCGTGCTTAGTTACTATGTACGTCTGCACAATTCACTCGTGCCAAAAACACGTTAATTAGTTTTTTAAACGCTAAAAATCAAAAAATAGGCACGTTCACCTACCCTGTATTGCTTTTAATCAATTATTATCAATGTTATAAACCAGCTTGCTGTATAACTTTAAAACTTAAAAAGGACTTAATATGAAAAAACTATTCTTTATAGCCTGTATTTTACTTAGTCAAAAAAGCTTTGCTTTGGAATTTGCTAAGTACCCAATAGAACTAAGTTCGGGCGAAGGCGTTAATGTTGTTATTGCCCCAACAACAGATAAAAAACAAGCTTTAGTAAAAGTAACAGGCATAAACCATGATATTGATGGCATTGTATTTTTAACCGATTTAAAACCTCATGGTAGTAATAAAGCTTACAAATATACTTACGATGGTACACAAAGAAGTTTAGTAAGTGTTGAGGAAGGCTACCGCTGTTGCTCTTACAATCTTTATATTCCAGACACTCGTGATGGAATTTACTTATCAAAAAAAGAAGAGTCAAACCCTGCCATTGTTGAAGATTTAAAAGCGCAATACGATCAACAGTTAAATAAAGGTACTCAAGCTAAACTAGCGAAGTTTAATCGTGAAAAGCATTTAGGGTATCAACAAAAAAATATAGCTGCCGCTAATAGCGAAATAGATAAGCAATGCGGATTAAAAATAAATACCAATGTTGATTGGGAAAGCATTGATGATGAAAACCTAAAAGAATATCCAGTGGGTTCATTTTGTGCACAAGTTGCAAACGAAATGGCATACATGTGCGAAAAAGACCAAAGTTTTAAAAACGACATAGCTCAGTTCAATGCTATCGAATGTAAATTTACTAATGAGCTAAAACTACGTAAAAATGGTAATACACTTATATTTAAAACAGCGCCAAAAGCCGCTAACCAACGCCGTTTTATTGAAGCTTATTTATTAAATTTATAAGCTGAGTTTAAAACTAAAAAAAGCACCTAAAGGTGCTTTTTTTTGGTTTTACTAATTAAGTTTGTTTATAGCGTTAAAAATACAATCAAACCGACACCGAGTAATAAACGATATATTACAAATGGCAACATACCCATTCGCTCTATTACTTTTAAAAACATAAATATACATGCATAAGCCGATAAGAACGATAGCACCACACCAAGCAATAATGTATTCCAATCAACTACATGGTCACCCAGTGCAAGCTCTGCAATATAATAAAGCCCCATCATAGAAATAATCGGAATCGCTAGTAAAAACGAAAAACGCGCTGCGCTTTGCTTATTCATACCCAACATTAAACCAGCGGTCATCGTGATACCTGATCGAGAAGTACCCGGGATCATTGCAACAGCTTGTGCGAAACCAATGATAAGTGCCGTTTTCCAATTGAGCTGATAAATAGTTTTAATTTGTTTCCCTTTTGCATCCGCGTACCAAAGCAACAAACCAAATACAATGGTGGTAGTAGCAATTACCCAAGCGCTTCGCAAATATAACTCAATAAAGTCTTTTAAAAGTAAACCTAAAATAGCGGCAGGCACTGTACCTAGTATAATCCACCAGCCTAATTTACTGTCATCGGTAGTGCCTTGCTTACCAAAAGATTTAAACCACGCGCTTAGTATATCTACTACTTCTTTACGAAAATAAATAACAACGGCTATTAAAGTACCAACATGTACTGCTACGTCAAACGCAAGCCCTTGATCTTCCCAGCCTAAAATTTGCGATGGGAGAATTAAATGCGCAGAACTCGATATTGGTAAAAACTCAGTAAATCCCTGTATGAGGGCTAAAATAATTATTTCGATAATACTCATAGGTTAGAAAACTCCACCTTCCATAGCTTTTGTTGAGGGTTATTATATTCATTCCATAACTGCGCAATCGTTTGCTTAGCTACAGGATGATAAAAATCTGGGGCAACCTCACTCAGAGGTTGTAATACAAATGCATTTTTAGTTATTTCATCACGTGGTAATTGCGCTGGGGAATCGCAAGTTACATCATCATAAAACAGTAAATCTAAATCGAGCGTTCGTGGACTAAATTTTTTATCGTTCGCTGTACGCCCATTATCACGCTCTATTTCTTTTAATAAAGCGCATACATCAGCAAGCGACATATCAGTTGTAGCGCCAACTACTGAATTATAAAAATTATTGCCAGCAAACCCAACTGCTTCACTTTCAAAAACAGACGAGTGCACAATGTGCTCAAAGTGCTGCTTAAGTGCAATTAATGCACATTGTATATAATGCGCTTTATTTATATTTGACCCTAGGCTGATATAGATTTGAGCCATTTAGTCAGTTGCCTTAACACGTGTAATTTCAACACCTACAGTTTGTGCTTGTGCTACTGCTGCAGGTTTACTTACTCTTATAGTAACTTGTGGCGTATTAAACTCGCTTAAAATAATCTCAGCCAACTGCTCAACCAAAGTCTCTAGCAACTCAACAGGTTTTGCAGTGCAGTGCTTAATAACGCGTTCGCTTACTTTTGAGTAATCCAGTGCTAAATTAATATCGTCATTTTCGGCTGCAGGCTTAATATCACTAAGCATTTCAATATCAAAATAAAGGCTCTGTTTACTTTCTTTTTCAAAGTCGTACACTCCAATAATAGTGTCGACGTGCAATTGAGATATAAAAACCTTATCCATTGATACTCCAAATAACAACAAACGACTAAGCAACTATACAAAGCATCAATAAAATTAATACTGTATATGGTTTAGCCAGTGTTTAAATATGTGAAAATAACTTCTACAATAGCAAAATAACCAAACTAGCTATTAAATAGCCTGTTAATAATTTTCACGATAAATTTTGCTGCCAATAATAGCTTAAAAGTACTATCAATTGGTATAGTAATTAAAAAATAAGGAAGCGTGTGTTAGCCACTTTAATGTTTGTTTTAGCTTATTTACTTGGGTCGATTTCGTCGGCTATTCTAGTGTCGCGGTTGTTCAAACTCCCTGACCCTCGTAATAGTGGTTCTAACAACCCAGGAGCTACAAATGTTTATAGATTAGGCGGAGCATTTCCGGCTTGCTTGGTTTTAGTGTTTGATATTTTAAAAGGCACTATTCCGGTATGGGGGGCTTATTTTTTAGAAGTTGAACCTTTAGAGCTTGGTTTAGTCGCAGTAGCAGCTTGCTTAGGCCATATGTACCCACTATTTTTTAGCTTCAAAGGTGGTAAAGCAGTAGCAACGGCATTTGGCTCATTATTACCTATTGGCTTATCATTGGCTGGGTTACTTGTGTGCACTTGGTTAGTTATAGTAGCAATAACACGCTATTCATCACTGGCAGCGCTTGTAGCTGTATCTTTAGCGCCCTTATATACATGGCTAATAAAACCACTTTATACTCTTCCCGTTACTTTTATCACGCTGTTAATTATATTTCGTCACCGTACTAATATTATCCGATTATTTAGTGGGGAAGAACCAAAAGTGGGTGCTAAAAAAGCACCCACTGATGAAAACAAAAACAGTTAATGTAAGAGTAATACCAATTTTATTAAAAACATAATCATTCTAGCGTATTAAATAACTCACTAACTACGTTAAAAATTATTTATATAGAACAACTATGTATCATAATTTCAGCCTTGTTATTGAGCTATTTTCTTATCGCTATAATAGATCACTAATTTAATGCAATTGGTATAATTAAATAGGCTCAAGGCTATCTATTGGCCAGCGAGGTTTTGTTTTCATATCAAGACTTGCAAACTGACCTGCTTTTAATCGTTGCATTCCTGCATAAGCAATCATTGCACCGTTGTCGGTACAAAATTCAGTACGCGGATAAAAAACTTCGCCTTTCATACCTTTCATTACGCGTTCAAGCTGCAGTCGAAGCTGTGTATTTGCACTTACGCCACCGGCGATTACTAAACGCTTAATACCTGTTTGTTTAAGCGCTCGCTTGCACTTAATAACCAACGTATCAATAACCGCTGTTTGAAATGCATGCGCTATATCAGCTTTAGTTTGATCGTCATCGTCATTTTCACGAATAGTGATTGATGCTGCAGTTTTTAAACCACTAAAACTAAAATCAAGACCTGGTTTGTCGGTCATCGGGCGAGGAAAAATAAAGCGCTTCGCAACGCCTTGTTCGGCCATTTTAGCTAAGCGCGGACCTCCAGGGTAGTCAAGACCAAGTAACTTAGCCGTTTTATCAAAGGCTTCGCCTGCGGCATCATCAACTGACTCACCTAGTACTTCGTATTGTCCAATACCCGCTACTTTAACCATCATGGTATGGCCGCCCGATACAAGCAATGCAATAAACGGAAACTCAGGAATATTTTCTTCAAGCATCGGAGCAAGTAAATGCCCTTCCATATGATGAACAGCAACAGCTGGAATATCCCAACCGTATGCTAATGAACGACCAATAGAAGTACCTACCAATAATGCTCCAACTAAACCTGGGCCTGCAGTATAAGCAATGCCATCTAAGTCTTCTGGGCCGCAACCCGCTTGTGCAAAAGCTGCGTCTATAAGTGGTAGCGTTTTACGAACATGATCGCGCGATGCAAGTTCCGGTACTACACCGCCATAATCAGCGTGTACTTTTACCTGGCTGTATAATTGATGAGCTAACAAGCCTTTTTCGTCATCGTATATTGCAATACCTGTTTCATCACATGACGATTCAATGCCTAAAATTCGCACTGTACTTCTCCTGCCTTTAAAATTTCACTTCGCTGTTTTTATAACGTAAGGCCAATATTTGTTTGGCCATCTTCTAGGGCAAACTTTTTAAGTGCCTTCACGCTATCAGAGGTAATACGCCCCATATTTTCTACAAAATCAATTAGCTCACCTAATACTTCAATTTCGTATTGCATTAATGGATGCTCTCTAACGGCCGTGTTATCTGCAACCTCACCTTCAACCGTCATTTGATATTCAATAAAGCGGGCCACTGTTGCTTGAGATATTTTACTGACACTAATGAACTCTTGCTCATCTTGCGCCATTAAACCATGCATTAAGCTAAGTAAAGACGTTGCAGCATCAATAGCAGGGTAAGTACCAAACATATCAAAATCAGCAAGTTCAGGAACATTTGGTTCTATTTTTTCAACTTGTTTTTCGAGATCTATTTTACTTTTAGGCAGTAATATTTTTTCCCAACAAACATTAAGCGAATTACGAAGTAAGGTTTCATCACCAAACCCCGTTGCTTCGCTAAATAAACCGTAATTTGGCAGCATTCGCTCTATTAAAGCACTTGCTAAAACAGCTTTTTGTAAATAGTTAAGCTCTCTAATACGCTGAAAATTATTTGCTTTAGTCATTCTTTAACGTCTCACACGACCAACAAAAATCAAATGTTGATCCATTATGCTCATTACAGTTAGGGCATACCCAATCTGGAGCGGATTGTTTTACTTGTTGATAGTTTACCAATATTTGGCGCGCATGGCGCTCTTTTATCGCATAAACCTGCACACTAACTTGTGCTTGATCAAATGGAATTTCTCCCAATGCGCCTTGGAGCATCTCACCTTTTATTTTGCATTCGATGCCACTGGTTTGTATTAAACCTTTAATAATATTAGCCTCAAGGGTATTTTCGGCTTTATAAATTGTAACCCATTGAAAAGAGCTATCAGTTGAATTTTTATTATTAATATTTTGCAATATTCACCTCATTTATTTTGTGTTATCAATATCCTGCGCTAAATTATTAGCATGCTGCACTTTTAAGGAATAAACATGACACTTACAACCCCGGGCTTACTTTTTCCGGCCATATCGCTGCTATTATTAGCCTATACAAACCGATTTTTAGTTTTAGCGCAATTAATTAGAGAGTTAAATGCGCGTGAAGGTGAATCTATCCGACCTGTTGTAGTCGCTCAAATCACTAACTTACGTAAACGAATAAACTTAATAAGAACAATGCAGGTATACGGCGTAGCCTCTTTTTTACTGTGTACATTTTCGATGTTTGCTTTATTTATTGAATTTAATACCACAGGAATTATTTTATTTGGCATTAGCTTAGCTTGCTTAAGTTTATCGTTATTAACGTCTTTATTCGAAATACATATTTCCTGTGATGCGATTGAAATAGAACTACAAAGCATTGAAAATAAACCATTAAGCAGCCGAATAAATAGAAATTTTGTAAAATAAACTCTTATAGATAAAACACCCTATTATTTGTCATAATCATGTTATATGTGCGCCCTATTTTGGGGCGTACTTTTTTATTAATTAGAACAATTAAATTCCAATCTCCTAACTAACCCACTGAGTTAAAATAACTTTGCCTAGATAGTTAATTGCAAAAATATAGACAAAACACAATAAACAACTAGTTATCAATTAAAAAAGTAATACTATTTGGTCGCTTTCCTCTTTAATTAATACTAAAAGGGGGGTATCCTGCTGGAAACACGTATGAACTTGCAACCGTATTTCAATATAGAATTTTACTAAACTTTAGAATAAAAATTAATATATTTGATATCCGTGGTATCTGCGACTTACTTATAAAAAGGGACTATAAAGTGAGATTTGAACAATTAGAGCAATTTGTAGCACTTGGTGTATTACGTCACTTTAGACAAGCAGCTGAACAAACCCAAATTAGTACTTCAGCGCTAACGCGCAGCATTCAAACACTTGAAAATGAAATGGGATATGAGTTAGTAAAACGCTCAACTCGTTCTGTTAAATTAACGCCTGAAGGCGAACTTTTCCTTGAATATGCTAAAACGACTCTATCTGAACTTGAGCTAACGAAAAAACGGATTTTTCAATCAGTAAACGGTAATGCTAATGAAAAACTTGTTATTGGCTATACCAATAAGGCAAGCAGCATAGTACCTATTTCTTGTGGACAGTTTTTAGCTCAATATCCTCATATAAAAATTGAAATGCAGTTACAAGATCAACAAGAGCTAACACGCAGACTCCAACAAGGTGAAATAGACATAAGTGTATACTCTCAAGCTATTAATAGTATTGGCAGTGACATTCACTTACCTGATCAGCTTGTATTATTTGTTTCAAAAAATCACCCTCTTGCACATAAAAACGATATAAGTAAGCAAAATCTTGATAGCTACCCTATGTTTGGCTGCTTCTCTCAATCTAAACAAGTGCAAACTATGCTTAATGAAGCAATTGATTCTTTAAATAAATCATCAAGTATTAAAGTGGGTAGCATTGAGCAAGTAATGGCTGGTGTAGTTAAATCAGATCACTTTGCTATAGCAAGCATTGAGCATGCAAACACAATCGCAGAGAACTCTGAACTCGTACAACTAAAAACAAATAAAGATTTAAATCACGAACAACTCGTTGTACAAACAAGCCAACAAACGTCTATTACCGAACATGTAGAACACTTGTTGTCGCTTATAAAAAAGGCGGGAGCTGCATTTAACTAACCCTTCTTTTTGAAAAAGTGCGGCACAATAAACAGTAGCTTTAAATCGCTTTTCGGCTACACTGTCGCACCTTTTTTAAACAGCTGATGTGAATGAACACACTTTTTGGTCCTGATGTCTATTTAGATGATATAGAACGCCAAGGATACACCGTAATTCATAACGCGCTTATTGCCGATTTAGTTAACGATTTAGTTGCAGATTGTCACCGTATAAACCCCCACTTTAGCCTTGCCGGTATTGGTCGATTAAATAACTTACAAATAGATAAAACTATTCGCACTGACAAAACCTATTGGTTTGACGGCAGCTCTCAAGCACAGCTTACGTATCAAGCAATAATGCAAAGTATAAAAACCACGTTAAATCGTAGCTTTTTTATGGGGCTATTTGATTACGAATGCCATTATGCAAAATATACACTGGGTGATTTTTACAAAAAACACTTAGATGCATTTAAAGGTCGATCTAATCGTGTATTTACAACGGTGCTTTATTTAAATACGCCAGAGCAAGGTGGGGAACTTGTTATATATAAACCTAAAAGTAAAGAAGTAGAAATAACCATTAAACCAACTGCTGGCACATTGGTTATGTTTGAAAGCGAACGTTTTGCTCATGAAGTGCTTCCTGCAGTTGACGAACGCTATTCTATTGCTGGATGGTTTAGAAAAAACGCCTCTATTAGCGGCATTATTGATCCACCCCGATAGCTCTAAATAGAGAATTTTAACAGCCTTTATTAAGGCTTTAAAATGCTATTGGGTATGAAAGTAATAACCCTATAAAGATAGCCAAGCCCACATAATGATTATTTAAAAACGCTTTAAAGCAGGCATCTCTTTCACGCTTATGAATAAGCGTTTGTTGATATGCCAATAAACCAGCAGCTACACTCAAACCAACGCCAAACGCGACACTTAAATGATTACTTATACCAATAAACGCAACCAGCGCTATAAATACAGCATTAAGTAAAAAGATTATGTGGCGGTCGAATTTACCAAATAAAATAGCGGTTGATTTTACCCCTATTTTTAAATCGTCATCTCTATCAACCATCGCATACATAGTGTCATAAGCGACTGTCCAGCAAATATTGGCTATAAATAATAACCATGCCTGCTGCGGTAATGCATTTATTGAAGCCATATACGCCATTGGAATAGCCCAACCAAATGCAGCCCCTAAAACAACTTGTGGTAATTGTGTATAGCGTTTCATAAAAGGGTAGCAAAAGGCTAAAGCCAAAGCACCAAAAGAAAGCAAAAGAGTATTAACGCTAAGCATTAATACTAAAATAAACGCAATAACTATGAGCAGTAAAAATAGGCTAAGTGCTTCACCACTACTAACCCGCCCTGAAGCTAGCGGCCGCTGAGCTGTGCGTTTTACAGAGCCGTCTATTTTCCTATCTGCAAAGTCATTAATTACACACCCTGCACTTCGCATAACAACAACGCCCAGCGTAAATATAATAAAGTTGAGTAAGCTCGGCATCCCACTATTAGCAAGCCATAAAGCCCAGTATGTTGGCCAAAGTAACAACAAGGTACCAATGGGCTTATCTATACGCATTAGCTGTATATAGTAAGAAATATGTTTTGGCTTTAAAGCGGCTAATTTCATGAGTATAAATATGCTCCTGGTAAAAACACTTCACACACTAAAAATTTATATTCTTTGAGTGCAAATACACTTCGACGCCCTAGTAAGTTTTTTTCGGGTAGGTTTAATTTTGCAACTAATTGCTGAACGGGGTGCTTGGCATCAAAATAAGCAATTTCTATATCCGTTCGTTTTAGTGCTGGGTCTTGAAAAATCACATCACCAAGAGGTCGTTCACCCATATTGTGCAAAGGATTGCTCGAATCATTTTTAGGAAGCCAGCTCTGTGCGTATACCACAGGTTTGTTATCGCACAATAAGAGTACTTCTCTATTAATAGCTGTTTTAGCTGTGCTGTTTAGTAATAACTTTTGCTCTAGACTTAAAGTAAATAACTGCTCGCTTAATACTCTTACACTAAAAATTTGTGATTTACTTTTTAATTTAGCAGTTAAAGAATTAGGTTCAAAAAGCCATTCTTGCTCTAGAGGAGATAAGTCACTTACATATGAAGTGGACTGCCAATTAGCAGATATAGACAGAGGATAAGTAATCACAATAGCTCAACAAAATAAAAAACAACGAGATGATACCATTGCCAAAGCTTTTGAAAAAGTGATGTTTTATAACCATAAATAATAGCTTGGCGCTGTTTATTACCCACTATTAAGTATAAACTATTTGTAACAAGTTTTAAGAAACGCTTTAAATATGAAAAAAATAGTATACGCAGGTCTTTTTACGTTCTTTGTAAGTGTCATAAGCTTTACAGCTCGTGCTGAATCTACAGTTGGTTATTTTGGTTTTGAGCCCGATATAATCACCAACTACATTGGCGCATCAAGTAAAAAAATGGGCTATGTGCGTGTAACTATTGATTTAATGCTTAATGACACTTCAGATATTGCAGTAGTAGAGCACCACACGCCATTACTACGTGATGCCCTAGTAGAGATTTTATCTAAAGAGCCTGAAGAAAAAATAAAATCCCTTACTGGCCGTGAAGAAATACGCGTAAAGTGCGCCGAAAAACTAAAAAGCCTTTTAAAAGAAGAAACAGGACAAGAGATCATCCGTGAAGTCTTGTTCACTAAGTATTTATATCATTAGTATTTAACGTTTTGCGTTAATTACTTTGGCGGTGTAGGCAAAAGCCATACCGCTAACTAATCCACCTAAGTGCGCCCAATTAGCTATACCAACAAACAATACATCAGCAAAACCTAACACCAGCCAAATCAACATGAAGCCAACAATAGCCGTACTAACCAGCGCTGGTTTTTTAGGGTTTAAAAAGCTGTGGATCCAACAAAAACCAAGTAACCCATATACAACACCACTTAATCCGCCGAAATTTGGCCCAGCCATTAAGTACTGCGCCCAATTACTAATAAGCGCAGTCACTAAAAACAAACCTATTAAGCTTAGTTTTCCGCATTGCTTTTCGATATTGTCACCAAGCGACATCCACCAAATTAAATTGAACACAATATGCATCGCGCTAAAGTGAAGGAGCGCGGGAGTCAACCAACTAAGTGGTTGTGATGGATTAAATTGCAGGGCTGTATAAATTTCATCAAATCCCCCTAATAAAAAAGCGACATAAATAACAATACTTAATATGCTAACAGTTTGGTTAAGCCAGCTAAGGGCTTTAAACCGCGCCATAAGATTAAGTGATTGCCCTTGATATTTAAGCGGCGATTGTGTGCTGCCTACATCCCAAGATGCTTGCTGGTATTTTTCATGATTAGGGTTTTGTGTAAACTCAACCCATAAAGGCTGAACTTGATGAAAGTCCTCCACAGTCACGCTAATAATGACATTACTGCCATCTGCTGAGTGTATCTTTGCATCTAGGCCTTGGCTTTTTAAATAATCTATAAAGCCTTGTGCGGCGCGTGGGTTATTTAAACTGCCAAGCTCTATCATCGTTCTACTTTCTCGCTATAAGACGCTTCCCAAGCAGTAAAACCGCCATCCATGCTGTATACGTCTTCAAAACCTTGCTCAACTAAATAACTAGCTGCGCCCTGAGAGCTCATACCGTGGTAACACACAATAATAATTGGCTGATCGAATTCTTTTTCCATCATAAATTGTGCAATATTACCGTTAGAAAGCGCTTCTGAGCCTGGAATACGACCAGCTTGATACGAATTTGGATCGCGAATATCTGCAATTACAACGTCTTCTTTATCTAGAAGTTCTAACGTTTGCGCTATAGAAATGTGTTTAAATGCCATTGAAGTCTCTTTAATTAATAGTATAAAAAAGGCGGCTAAAGCCGCCCTTCTTGTAATTTAGTTAGGAACTAATCCCAGTTTAAAATTACTTTACCTGACTGACCTGAAATCATCATATCAAAGCCAGCTTGGAAGTCATCCACAGAATACTGATGTGTAATGATTGGGTTCAAATCAAGACCAGATTGAATCAAGCTTGCCATTTTGTACCACGTTTCGAACATTTCGCGACCGTAAATACCTTTAATCACTAAACCTTTAAAAATAACTTGGTTCCAATCAACTGCCATATCAGATGGTGGAATACCTAGCATGGCAATTTTACCGCCGTGGTTCATGTTATTAAGCATTGAATTAAAAGCGCTTGGCACACCTGACATTTCAAGACCAATATCAAAGCCCTCTGTCATACCTAAGTCTTTTATTACATTTTCAAGCTTTTCGCTTGCCACGTTTACCGCGCGAGATGCACCCATTTTGCGGGCTAAATCTAGGCGGTATTCATTCACGTCGGTAATAACGACGTGGCGAGCACCAACGTGTTTTGCAACCGCTGCTGCCATAATACCAATTGGGCCTGCACCAGTAATAAGTACATCTTCGCCAACTAAGTCGAACGATAATGCGGTATGAACAGCGTTGCCAAACGGGTCAAAAATAGAAGCCAGTTCGTCAGAAATATTATCTGGAATTTTAAATGCATTAAACGCAGGAATAACTAAATACTCTGCAAATGCACCTTCACGATTTACACCTACGCCTGTTGTATTACGGCATAAATGTACACGCCCAGCACGACAGTTACGACAGTGCCCACACGTAATATGACCTTCACCCGATACGCGGTCACCTACTTTAAAGCCACGAACTTCCTGGCCCATATCAACGACTTCACCAACATATTCGTGACCAACAACCATTGGAGTAGGAATAGTTTTGCTTGCCCATTCATCCCATTTGTAAATATGTACGTCGGTACCACAAATAGCTGTTTTACGAATTTTAATCAGTAAGTCGTTATGACCTACTTCTGGCTTTGGCGCATCTGTCATCCAAATGCCCGGTTCTGCTTTTAATTTAGATAATGCTTTCATAATTCACACTCAACTAAAAAACCGAAGCAAGGCTTCGGTTTAAAATAAAATTAAATAACGCCCATTTCTTTACCAATACGGGTAAATGCATCAATAGCAATATCGAGTTGCTCAATGCTATGCGCCGCTGAAATTTGTGTACGAATACGTGCTTGCCCTTTTGGTACTACTGGGAATGAAAAACCGGTTACGTAAATACCTTCAACAAGTAACTTATCAGCCATTAACGAGGCTACTTTTGCATCTCCCAGCATTACTGGAATAATTGCATGATCTTTACCTGCACACGTAAAACCAGCAGCTTCCATTTGCTCACGGAAATATTTAGCATTTGACCAAAGTTTAGCGCGAAGCTCGCCGCCACTTTCTAGCATTTCAAGTACTTTAATTGATGCAGTAACAATTGAAGGCGCTAATGAGTTTGAGAATAAATAAGGGCGCGAACGTTGGCGCAACCATTCAACAATTTCTTTTTTACCTGATGTATAACCACCTGAAGCGCCACCTAGCGCTTTGCCTAATGTGCCGGTGATAATATCTACACGGTCTAATACATTACAGTACTCAGGTGTACCTTTACCGTTTTCGCCAACAAAGCCAACTGCGTGAGAGTCATCAACCATTACAAGTGCATCGTATTTATCGGCTAGGTCACACACGGCTTCTAAATTACAAATAACGCCGTCCATAGAAAACACGCCATCAGTCGCTATTAGCTTAGTTTTAACGCCGGCTTCATCTGCTGCAATAAGCTGCTTTTCAAGATCAGCCATGTCGTTATTTGCATAACGAAAACGCTTAGCTTTACATAAACGTACACCATCAATAATTGATGCATGGTTTAATGAATCAGAAATAATAGCGTCTTCTGCGCCTAAAATAGTTTCAAACAAACCGGTGTTTGCATCAAAACATGAAGAATATAAAATGGTGTCTTCTGTTTCCAAAAACTCACTGATTTTTTTCTCTAGTGTTTTATGAATATCTTGCGTGCCACAAATAAAACGAACAGACGCAACACCAAAACCATGATTATTTAAACCGTTTTGCGCAGCTTCAATTAGCTCTGGGCTATTAGCTAAACCTAAGTAGTTATTAGCACAAAAGTTGATTACTTTACCTGACGCAACTTCGATTTGAGCTTGCTGCTGAGATTTAATAATACGTTCGCTTTTATACAAACCTTCGGTTTTTACGTCTTCAATTTGCTGTTGTAGCTGGCTAAAAAAAGCAGATGCTCTCATCTGTGTTCTCCATTTATTTGAACGGGTAAACAACCACATTTAAGCGACTGTTTATTATGAGGGGTATTGTAAAAGTTTAATGGGGAAAATGCACGGTTTGCAGTTCGTCGCAAACGCCCTAAACTGGAAGGAATTCCTGCCAGTTTACAGGCTAATCTGTTTAGTTTATTTATGTCTTTAAAAGTGCAGGTAAACTGTTTATAGAATCGATAATTAAATCAGCCTCTTGCTTGGCACTTTCATCAAAGCTTTGACCTGAACGCACTAAAACGCGGGTAGTGATCCCTGCTTTTTTCGCAGCCTGCATATCACTGAGTTTATCGCCCACCATAATACTGCAAGCAGGGTCGATGTTATGCTCTTGTATGCCTTGCAATAACATACCTGGCGCAGGCTTTCTGCAACTGCACTCTTTCAAATATTCAGGGTGCGCTTTTTTAGGGTGATGAGGGCAAAAGTACACATCGGTAACTTCAATACTGTGCGCACTAAATTGGGCTTTCATCCATTGCGTTAGTGCTAAAAAATCAGCTTCGGTGTAATAACCTCGACCAATTCCAGATTGATTAGTGACGATTATAACTTTATAGCCCGCATCATAAAATGCTTTACAAGTGCTAAAAACACCTTCAATAAATTCAAATTTATCGCTTTGATACACATAACCATGGTCAACGTTTACCACGCCATCTCGATCTAAAAAAAGCGCTTTATTTTTTTGTTGTACATTCATTACAAAGACTCTTTTTGTACAACATGGTCAAACATCGCTTTTACATCATTAACTGTAATTTGGCTCATTAAGTCATCGCCTTTTACGCGCGTACCCCACGGTACTTGCTTAGCTGTTTTACCGGTTTGCTTAAGCAAATTTTGGTGATAAACCTCAACCACGTAATCTTGATATAAGTAAGGGCCTGTTCGTGCTGGGTTTGAATGTGCGTATAAACCAATAACCGGCGTACCAACAGTTACCGCCATATGTGCAGGGCCTGTATCGGGCGCGAGCACTAAGCTGCCACGCTTTAACACGCACAACAATTCTTTGAGTTTCGTTTTGCCCACTAAATTTAAAATAGGTGTTTTGCTATACTCTACAATGCTATTTGCTAGGTTAATTTCAAGCTCTGTTGGACCACCCGTCAATACCACTTTAAAGCCTTGCTCGCTTGCATAATCAGCCAATGTGGCATAACGATCAGCTAACCAATTACGCTGTGCTTTACTTGCTGCTGGCGATATTACTAATAGTTTATTAGTTAGGTATACTGGTGTTAGTAGTTCATCGGCAACCGCTTGGTCTTGCTCTGTATATGGCATGTTCCAACTCGGTTTATAATCAGCTACACCAATGGCTTTTGCAAAACCTTTAAAGCCTTCAAGCACATGCGCCTGAGCTTCTGGGGCTATTCGTTTATTAATAAATAAGCTATGTAATTCTTTTGAACGCGCCCAATCGAAGCCTATTTTTACTTTTGCCGGAATACAACGCGCTACAAACCCAGCCCTTAATGCAACTTGCATGTTAAGTAGTACATCAAACTGTTGACCTTTAAAACGTTGCTTTAAGCTTTTAAGCGCTGCTTTGCCTTGCTTTTTATCAAATACCACCAGCTCAACGCCCGGTAAGTCGGCAAGTAGCATGGCTTCTATTTTGCCAATAACCCACGTAATTTTCGCATTAGGGTGTGCTTTTTGAATAGCTTGTACAGCACTCACACCATGACATACGTCACCAATGGCTGAGAGTCTTAATATACAAATAGATGAATAATTAGGAGCTTGAGTCACACATTCCCTTAGGTATTAAATACAAAAGCCGATCTTAAATTATAATCACGCTATTGCAAGCACTTATCCTCAGCTTTAAAACGCGCTAATATAGGCACATTATTTAGCAATTACGCAGAGCTATGTTTAAACAACACGTGCAAGGCAACCACACTCTATTAAGCCACCCTAAATACACGAGCCAAATTACCCTCGATTGGTTTGATGCAAATTATTGGCAACAACAAAATAAAATTGTGGGCGCTAAAAAAGGTCGAGCAACTGCGTGGTTTTTTAAGCAATACGAATTAACAGCCGTACTTAGGCATTATTGGCGCGGTGGCTTAGTGGGTAAATTGCTAAGCGATCAGTATTTATACCCTGGGCTTGAACAAACCCGTGTGTATAAAGAGTTTAGCTTAATGAGTAAACTTATAGAGCTTGGTTTAAACGTACCAACCCCTATTGCAGCTAAAGTAACCCGCAGCGGATTAATTTACCGCGGTGATATTATTACCGAGGCTGTTAAAGGCGCTAAAAGTGTACTCGACATATTAATTGAACGCTCATTGACTGAAGATGAGTTAGAGGGAATAGCTAAAACAATCGCGCTATTTCATTCAAAAGGTGTGTATCACGCCGATTTAAACATTAATAATATTTTGTTTGATGATACTGGTGATGTGTATATTATCGACTTTGATAGAGGTGAAATAAGAGCGCCTGACCCACAATGGCAACAAAGTAATACGGCACGTCTTGAGCGCTCGTTTTTAAAAGAACAAGCTCGAAACGAGCCATTCAATTGGCAAGCGAGCGACTGGCAAACTCTGCATAGCAACTACCTCAAAGCGCTCGCTAATATAAGTTAACCTAATATAAATTAACTTAGTTAGCCAATGCTAAATACTGCAGAGCAACCTGCTCTGCCTGTACTTGTTTTAGAATATCTGCGTTTTCTACATTTGGCTTATCTGCTAGTACCTGCCTAACAACATTGGCTAATGCCTCACTTTGTTGAACGGGTACTAAATATTTACTCAGCTCACCTGTTAATATCTCGCTTGGTCCAAATGTACAATTAGTGCTAACTACCGGAGTACCCACCGCTAAAGCCTCAATTAATACCGTTGGAAGTCCTTCAAAATCAGAACTCAACACTAAAGCTTTGGCATGCTTAATCCAGTTGTACGGGTTTTGTTGAAATCCTGGCACTACTAACTGTTTTTCTATGCCGTATTCCTGTGCAAGCTTTAGCGCTTTAGCCGGTTTATTACATAAAAGTACTAACTTGTATTTTTTATCAAGCTTTGCAAATGCTGCAAATAATATATCGTGGCGTTTTTGTTTGGCGAGTCTTCCTACATGAATTAAGTAGGGCTCATTTGGGATATTGTTATTTTGCTCATTTGCTTGCTGTCTTATTTTTTCAAAATCGAACGGGTTGTAAATAGTCGCAATTGCACTTGGGTTAATTAAATCCCCTTGTATTATTTCTTTTTCAACACCCTTTGATACGCAAATAAGTGATTTACCATTTAAATTTTGCTTACTTTTTTTAAGATATAAATATGAAAATGGACCTAACTTTTTTTGACGTGCAAGTTCTGCATTAACGGAGTTGTGAATAACAAAATGAACATTTTTGATATTACTACGCGCGAGCAAGTTATTACTTCTATCAAGATTAGAAAGCACTAAATCAATATTGCCCAGCTCGCTTTGTTTTTTTTCAAACCAAGTTTGTAGTGTTAAAATGCTATTTTTACGCTGCCAAAATCGATCTACTTTTGATGCCCTATGTGCGAATAAACTCTCCACGGTAAGTACTTCAGGGATATTATATTCAATAGAGTTAGCAAGAGACAAAATAGTGATTCTGTGCTGTAACTTGGCCATTTCCTCAGCAAGGGTAAGCATTACTTTTTCAGCACCACCACCTACTAGTGAATCAATTACAATCACTATATTCATTAGCGATCCCCTATAAGCATATTTTTTATGCCATTAGTGATCACATCGAAGCTATGTGTATTATCAAGTTGGCTATATTTAGCAACGAATTCATTATAGAAAGGCTCGCTAATAACCTGAGCTATTTTCGTAGTGATTTCATCAATATCAAGATTTGCTTTTATGACAACACCTGCATTAACACAATGATCCAAACGTGTATTTTGATCTTTTGAGATAGCACATGCCACAACCGGGGTTTGAACTGCAATTGCTTGCAGTAAAGTATCTCCACCGCTAAGTAATGCGATTTTAGCTTGGCTCATTAATGCCAAAAAATCAATACTTTGCAGACTTGCTAAACAAGTAACCTCATCACTTTCAGGAATGGCTTTCTTATAATTGGGACCAAACACAACAACTGCTTTTAAACCAGTGTGCTTAGTAATTTTAAGCGCGGCTTTAAAGTAAACATCAGCGCAATTAAGGTTATTTAATACATGTCCGCCTGAGCCAGCATTTACAATAAAATAGCCTTCCGATACTAAGTTATAGCGATTTAAAACATCACGTTTTTGCGCGCAAGAGGCAAATGTAACAAAAGGACCTACATTACGAGGACATGCCAAGGGAAACATGTCTAACTTCGTACTTTCAGCCCATGTAAGTGGCTCAATACAATAATCAGGCTGTACAACCCAATGTGTATCAATTAAATTAATTCTGTTAAGTTTTAAGCCTTTAGCTCGTTTTTTTGCATGCTGAGAAATGAATATAACTTTAGCGCCTACCTTTTTAGCCGCCTTCATATGCCCTGCACGTCCTGCACAATCAAAAACAACGACATCAGGTTTAAATTGCTCTATAAAGTCGCAAACAGAATCAAGCTCTTTAGTCGCTGAGTGTTCGAGTAGTGTGGCTTCAAAAGGACAATCTTTTGCGTAGCTTGTATGCTTATTTAATATAAAGTGAATATCGAGAGAATCTGCAAGTTCTGCCTTTAAACTTTGAGCCAACAACAACGAGCGCATATATTCACCAATGCCTTCTGGTGATGATACTGGAATAAATAAAAGTCGTTTGTTGCTCATTGCATTCTCAATGTCCTATTTGAGCTCCAGTATATCAATCAGATACTTATTACGATAGACAGGTTGCATTTTAATATATCGCGGATTCAAATCTGAAGTGCATAACGTTTAGGCGGCTTTAGCCGCCAAGTGATCCTGCATCAATTTTGCAGGCGTTTCAAATCCAAGTGTCTTCCTCGGACGATTATTAAGTTGCTCAAGTACGGGTATAACTTGCGCTGGTGTTACCGCCTTAAAATCTGTGCTCTTCGGCCAATACTGGCGTAGTAATCCATTCGTGTTTTCATTCAATCCGCGCTCCCATGAGTGATAAGGGTGAGCAAAATAAACAGGTACACTTAAAGCCTCTGTGATTTGCTCGTGATAAGCGAACTCTTTTCCATTGTCAGCTGTGATGCTATGAAGCGCTGACCTATATGGCCTTAATAGTTCTATCGTCGCCGCAGTGACGGCTTCCGCTGTTTTTCCTGCCACCTGAGTTGATACAGTGAATTGGGTGACCCGCTCTACAATGGTAACAAGGGCGCCTCGATGACCTTTACCTATGACGGTATCTATTTCCCAATCTCCGATACG
>NZ_WTKV01000023.1:0-81604 GCF_011378705.1 Pseudoalteromonas sp. SA25
TAACACCATTCAGTTAAGCATGCTTTGACTTAATGGTGTACCGAGTTTTTGAAATTCGAACGGTCCTACTTTTGGGCCGTTTTCTTTTTTCTGGAAGAATATAACGTTTCACTCGTTCTCGCATTGCCCTTAATTTCTTTGGAATTGAACCTGGCGAAGCGATGGCACACCAGAGTATTTCATCCTGTATATCCCGCAAAGCCATGACAAAACTAATTCTCAGCGGGGAGACTTTAGCCTCTTTGGCTATTCGACTTATCTCTACTCGAATTAAATTGTAGGCTAGCAATATACCCCATAGCTCTTGATTGACTCCATCCACAGTCTGACTACGCAAAAGAATACTATCCTCAAGCATCTGGTGTTTTATTTCTCCATAGCTATTTTCAATTTCCCAGCGCTCGAAATAGACATCAAGAATGGCCTGTGCACCAAAAGCCTGTTTATCATCCAAAGAGCACAGCAGACCTTTTATTTTTCCAGGCCCCATTGGCTCAGGATAAAGAACCAGTCTGGCCTGCCAGCACTCAGGAAGCGAAGGGTCTTGTTTTCTGGCATGCGCAGATACACTCATCTCTACTTTGAAGTCATGCTCAGAGTAAGATTCAATGACGGTGTATTGCGTGTTGCTTTTAATCGGGACCATCCAGTGCGACTGTGGGTGTTGCTTACGCCAATTAATCAGTAGCTCAGCGCTGAGATAACATCGGTCAAAAATAGTTAGACTGTTATCACTTACATGACCAAATAACTGCTTTGCGTAGTTCACCTCACCTTGATAACTGGGCCCGAAGGCAACGTGGTGTATCAACCGGCTACGCAAGGAGCTTAAGGCGCATAGGCGTACAATAGGATATTCTGTATGACGGTTTTTACTGTGCTTAATATAGTGAAAGTGCTCAGCAAGAGCTGGTGTATCGGGTGCACGAAATTGCGTTCCATCGACAGAAAATAACCGGAGTCCATACCACGTATCATCAGCATCTTCTTCTTGTGTCCAATGGGCTGCACATAGGTGAAATAAGGCTTGGAGGGGGTCGCTACTCAGGCGCTGTCTCGCTTGAGGAATAGCACTTGGAGCAACCGTATCGCCCAGGGTATCAGTGAGTGTTAAATCTAACTTCTCAACAACGTCACTAATAGAGCGGTCGCGAAAAAGACCCATTGCAATGATAAGCCAGACGACAAGCTCAGCAGGTAACTTACGTTTGCGAATACTTGCTTTATCGGTCTGTTCGAGCACATTAGAAATCCACTCAAGAGGGATATGTTTCTGAAATGTAGATAAAGAGTCAGGAGTGGCGAATATATCCGTATCAAGTAACCAATGACTAAGCATAAAAATACCCTCATAATCAAAAGATGATAAGGGTATTGTGAAGCAACCAAAAGATCGGTCAACCGATCAAAAATACCTTAACTGATCGGTGTTAGCTATAAAGCGGCTTTTTTGTATTCAATAGAAAGGAGGGTTATGCCCAACCTTCGTAGCGCTTACGACGCGACAACACTATCGTTAATATAATACCTAAAAACAGGCCTAAAAACGCAATAGCACCACCGTAAGTAAGTAGCTGACGCTTCTCTTTTGAGCTAGCAGCTTCCTTTTGGGTGCGCTCTTGCTCTAGCGTTGTTTTAAGCTTAGTAATTTGGGCCGATAACTGCAGGTTTTGATCAGTTAAAGTTTGGTTTTGCTCTTGTAGCTGCGGAAGTTCTATTTGAGCTTGGCGCAGGTTTTCTTGCATAGTACTCATTTCGCTACTTAGTGTTTTGTACTGTTGGTGTAAGCCTGCCGTTTTGGTAACAAACTTAGTTTCTATCCAACCTTCGCGGTCTTTATCATCTTTAATTTTTATAAAGCCGTTTTCTTCAGCAGATAACAAGGTTAACTTTGTTCCAGCATCTACAGAGCCGAGTAGTCGATAATTCTTACTCGCACCAGAGCGCATAAAAGTATATAAATTATCGATAATATAAGCGGTGTTTGCATTAGTTGAATTTGCAGGTTTTGCTTCTTCTGCATAACTCATAAATGTGGTGGCTGTTAAAAGTAGCCCTAATAAACAATGTTTTAGCATTTATCTACCTTGTTGATCTAACTGCGTCCGTTATGAACGTGATTTTCATTTCACATAAGTAGTTAGATAGTATGGATTAAATAGCTCAATAGCAAGACTGATATTGTAACCCAGTAGCAGTTACCTAGCCCACTAGGTTACAAACCTCGCCCCGCGATTAAATTGCCTCTAGATAGAACGAATTTTAATCCACAAAGGTCAACAGGCACTAAAATAAGGCTAAAAAATTTGCATTGTTAGTGTGCTTTGTTTATTTTGAGCACTTATTTATTTTAAAGGTAATCCGCAAACCGAATGGATACTGAGATAGAACTGAAATTTTTGGTATCAGATGCCGTTATTCCACTGATCCCCTCGTTAATTACTCAATTTGCAAAAACGGTGAAGAATAAACCGTCACGCAGCTTACAAAATGCATACTACGACACGCCAAGCCGAGAGCTTAGAGCGCTTGACATAGGCTTTAGAACTCGCTGTTCTGACAGCGAATGCGAGCAAACTATAAAGCTTGCAGGTGAAGTTGTAGGTGGTTTACACCAACGTCCAGAGTACAATTTACCAATTGAATCAAGTCGCCCTAATTTAATGGCGTTTGATGCTGATATTTGGCCTCATGGCATGCAAATAAGCGCAATCTCAAAAAACTTGTATCCAATATTTAGTACTAACTTTATTCGTCGTACTTGGTTAATTGAAACCGAAAGTGGCGCTAAAATTGAAGTTGTACTCGATAAAGGTGAAATTGCGGCTTCGGGTAAAATTGAAATTATTAGCGAGCTTGAAATTGAGCTTGTTGAGGGCAGTCGTAGTGAGTTGTTTGCGTTTGCAGATGTACTGGTTAGCCAGAACTGTATCCGTTTAGGATTATACTCTAAGGCCGCGCGTGGTTATCGCCTTGCAGATGAAAAACCTTTAATACCAAGCAAATCTATTGGTTTTGTTCAATTACCAAAGTCGACTACCCAAGAGCGTGCTTTAGTTGAAGCCATGAACTTTGGCATTCGCTTTGTGCAAAAGCATGAGCAATGCTATTTCGATAAGCCAAGTTTAAAAACGCTTAAACGCGTAACTGACGGCATTAGCCTAATACGCCATACTTTTTGGCTGTACGACGATATAGTATCCAAAGAAAGTACAGAACATTTACGTACAGAGCTTAAATGGTTATTAAGCGAATTAGCGTGGGTAGAAAACGCGATTCAATTAAAAACGTACACGTCTAAACGCCATGCTTTTTATAAAAAAATTAATGCTGCTCCAGCACTTACTCAAGTCATTGGTGATTTAAAAGAGTTACAGCCAAGCATTGACGATATAAATGCACTGTTTCATAGCGCGCGTTATAATCGTTTATTACTGTCGTTAACTACGTGGTTAATTGATAAACAGTGGCGTAAAGATTGGGGGCAAATAGAGCTTCAAGCGGCTGAGCAAAACGTGTCGTCCATTGCGAGTAGGCTTTTTAATAAAGACTGGAAAAATCTGCACGAATTACTCCCTAAAGAACAAACACTCGATGTCGCTTCGTATTTAAACCTGCGCACTCAACTTGAAAATAGTTTACTGAGCGGTAACTGCTTAGGATCGTTATTTGATAAAGAGGAACGCCTAGAGTTTAGATTGCCTTGGCTTGATATTTCTCATGGTATTTATGAGTTAAGTACGCTTGAGTATTTAAAGCAGTTATGTGCTGGGCAAGAAGACGAACAGCTTGCTAAAATCCAGTCATGGCTTGAACAAAAGTCTGAATATCTGGTTAGTGCGATGGAGCAAAGTCGCCTTGCTTCATTTGACATAGAACCTTACTGGCAAAAATAAATGATGCGCTTTTGTAATGAAATTCAGTTACAAAAGTGCTTATTCGTTATTCTTTTATTAGTTAGTTTTAACACTTACGCTGAGCCAACATGGCATTTGTATAAAAACAAAAATGGCGTAAGTGTGTATTATCAAAGCCACAGTGATAATATTTTTGAAATAAAAGTGCAGATGAGCGAAATACCAACCAGCTTTGCCTCATGGATCAATCCTTACTTGGCTAAGCAATAAAGCCGGCCTAAAAAGTACTTACAACATCTTTATTAATTTACATCATATGCTCACACATAAAAATACACTCCAAAACGACCTGTAATCAAAGTAGGTCAGTGCTAAATATCGAATATATAATAATTTTATGGTGTGTTGAGTAGTCTTTAACTACGCTTAAGCAATAATGACACGCTATTATTTGGAGAATTGATGAAGTATTTAGTGGCTATATTATGTTTGATGCACAGCTCACTCTTATTGGCTCAAGAATATACTTTTGGTGTAGTGCCGCAATATGAGCCGCAAAAGCTAAATGCTATTTGGCAACCTTTGTTAAAGCAAGTAAGTAAGCAAACAGGGGTATCAATAAAGCTAATTACAGTTGAGTCTATTCCGGTATTTGAAAAAGCCTTTGCTAATGGCGGGTACGACTTTGCATACATGAATCCATGGCACAGTGTTGTAGCATATGAGAAGCAGGGGTATTTGCCACTAATAAAAGATGCAGGGCGAAAGCTGCAAGGTATTTTGCTCGTAAACAAAGACAGTAATATTGATAATTTAAGCCAACTAGAGGGCGCCGAAATAGCATTCCCTGCACCTAATGCATTAGGTGCGTCATTATTAATGAGAGCCGACTTAGCGTTGTTGTATGGGCTAACAATAAAGCCTGTATATGTTCAAACCCACCCTTCGGTATATTTAAATGTAGCACTGCATTCAACAATGGCGGGTGGTGGTGTAATGGGCACATTTAAACAGCAACCAGAAAGCTTACAAAATAAGCTTAAAATTCTCTATAAAACGCGTGAAATTAGTCGCCATCCAATTGTAGCCCATCCAAGGGTTGACCCTGCAATACAGTTAAAAGTGCAACAAGCTATTTTAGATATTGGGCAAAGCCCAGATCATAAACATTTACTTGCAGGTATCCCAATTATTAAACCTAGTATTGCAACTTTAGCAGAGTATCAGCAGTTAACTCAGTGGGGCTTGCGCTCATTTTATGTTGAAAATTAGAGGGTTTCGTAGTCTGAGGGCACAAAGCTTTATTGTTGTATTGCTTTGTGGCTTGCTTATGGCCTGTCTTTTTATGTTTTACGCCTTACCTGAGCAAGCGCGTTGGGTAAACGATGGGCTTTCAAAGGCTGCTCAGCGTTCTTTAGCGCAGTTATCGACTTCTATAACGACTCCGTTGTTAACTAGGCAGTATGCAGAGCTGTATGAAGAAATAGACAGCCAACTCCAAACTCGCCCTAATTGGAAAAGTATTAAAATTGTTGATGTGGATTCAAATAACCAATTATACCCGCTTGAAAACTGGATTGGAGCAAATGAAAACGGTGACATGTTGTTATCTCAGCAGGTGGTGTTTTTAGATAAACCGCTGGCTAATATTAGCTTGGTTGTTAATTTTACGAATGAAATAAACGAATCTTCAAAACTTCATTACACCTTAATATATATACAATTTATTATTTTAGTTATCGTTTTTATAGGTTTAGCTTGGCTGGTGGATTACAGGGTTACGTCGCCTTTAAGGACTTTAAAACAGGGGTTTTCACGTTTAGCCAAAGGTGACTTTGACTGCCACATAGATAAACAACAACAAAACGAAGTGGGCAGTGTAATAAGTGCATTTAATAACATGGTTGATGAGGTTGCTAATAACCATCAAAAATTAAATGTATTACGAATTCAAGCTGAGTCAGCAAGTAAAGCAAAGTCAGATTTTATGGCCAGTATGAGCCACGAATTAAGAACCCCATTAAATGCAATTTTAGGCTTAGCCCAACTGTATGGATATGATGAAAGTGCTAATAAAATACAAAAAGAAAACGCGAAGAGCATTTATCAAGCTGGAGAACATTTACTATTACTTATAGACGATGTACTTGATTTGACCGCTATTGAGTCGGGTAATATGCAGTTTAGTTTTTCTTATGTGCCTATTAAAAGCATATTAGAGGAGTCAGTAGAGCTTGTCACTGAGCTTGTTAAAGGGCAATCAATAACACTGCATACCCAAGGTTTCGAGTCCTTAGAAGGGTTGAGTATTTATATTGATCAGCGCCGCTTTAAACAAGTGATGCTTAACTTGCTTTCAAATGCGATTAAATACAACAAACCAAATGGCAGCATTAATATAAATTGCCGGGTGTTAAGTAATAAACAATGCGAAATAGATGTAACAGACACCGGATGTGGATTTGCTCCTGATGACATTTCTCGCTTATTTAAACCTTTTGACCGTTTAGGAGCTGAAACCAGTAAAGTAAACGGTACGGGTATTGGTTTAGTGATAACTAAGCAGCTGGTAGAGCGTATGCAGGGTTCTTTAAGCGCGCAAAGTGAGCAGCACAAAGGTTCTTGTTTTACACTAAACTTTAACAGCTTTGAGCAAACTGACTTGCCAGCACAAGTGCAATCTCCTCAAATAACACTTCAAAGTTTAGATACAGTAACTCTTCCTACGCTTGAGGTTTTAGTAGCAGAGGATCAGGTTACAAATCAGCAAGTATTAAGGCAGCAATTAACCATGCTTGGAGTGTGTTCTACTTTTGTAAGTAATGGGGAACAAGCCTGGGAAACTCTGCAAAATAAACACTTCGATATTTTACTAACCGACATTCAAATGCCTTTACTCGATGGGTTAGGGTTAGCCAAAAAAATACGCGAAAACACTCATTTTGATAAACTTATTATAATTGCAATTACGGCCAACATTACCAAAAACAATATAGATAATTGTTATGATTGTGGAATGAACGGCTTTTTAACCAAGCCCATTGAGCTTGTTAAATTAAAGTCGTTATTGATGGAGCACTCTCAAACAGTGGTCAACACGCGATCAGAAAAATCTGATGGTGAAAATATAGCTTCAGATAGTTTTGATCAACTAGATATCACGTTATTAAAAGCAATGCTTGGTGATGATCCTACTGTGCACTGCATGGTGTTTAATGCGTTTTTACAAACGGCAGGGGAGCAAATTAAATTAGCTAATGCGTATGCTAAGAGTAAAAATTATGTTGATTTGGCTTTTCAGGCCCATGCATTAAAATCGTCTTCAAAGTCTGTGGGGGCTATTGAGTTGGCAAATATATGCCAGCAGATAGAAACACATGCAGAGAGTGAAATAGTTAAAGGTGAATATATACAGCAGCTTGAAGTATGCTTTAACGATGTAGTAACGCAACTTAAAAGCTATTGTTTACGATATGAAAAACGCACATAAAAAATGGCTCATAAAGAGCCATTTTATGTTTTAAATATTTTAGTATTTAGCCGCTTCCCCTTTCTTAGGTAAAGTGTCCTGTATAAAGTCACGTAAATCGTTATTAGAGCTTTCTAAGTCAGCGTGGCGAAGGTACATCATATGCCCACTTCTGTAGCCTTTAAAGCTCAAACGGTCTTTCATTTTACCGCTTGGGTCTAATTGCCATAACGTATATTTAGCGTCAAAGTAATTGGTTGCACCATCAAAGTATCCTGATTGAATCATCACGTTTAAGTAAGGGTTTTGCGCCATTGCTAAACGTAGATTTTCGCCCGTATTATTACCGGTTCTATCCCATGGGTGAACATTACCAAATAAATTATATTTTACATCTGTTTTATAGTTTAGCTCTTCACGTAAGTAGTGATTAATTGCAGGAGTGAAAGAGTGTAACCAAGAGGTAAGTTCAGCCCAGTAGTCTGGGGATTCACCCGCGCCTCGTTTATCTATTCCTAAATAACGAGAATCTAAGCGACCCACAGTTTGACCACGTTCACGTAGTAGCTCTTTCCAGAAAAATTGAGTTGGAATATCCAAGTTATTTTGTTCAACAAACTTTTCTGATAAGCCAGCGTAGTGTGCCATTTTTGTAATAATTCGACGTTTTTCTTCAGCATTAATAAAGCCACCCTTAGCAAGCGCTGGGATTAACTCGTTTACAGTAAACTCTTCAACTTCAGGTAATAACTCATCTAGATCTTTAGCTTGTAAATCGGCTTTAAGTGCTTTGTGATACCAAGCAGTCGCTGCAAAGTAAGGTAGGCGGTTAGCGGCTTTAATCGGGCCGTCGCGCTTAATACCAATATCAGTGGGTGATACGAGAACAACACCGTTTATGTACATCCATTGACTATTTTGAAGCTCATGAGCAAGACCCGATACACGTGTTGTACCGTAGCTTTCACCAATTAAAAATTTAGGCGATCGCCAGCGCTCAGCTCTATTTACAAAAGTATTTAACCACTCTGCAAGGTATTTAATATCGGCATTAACACCAAAAAATAGCTCTTTTTGTTTTGCTTTAGAAGGAAGTTCGCCTTTTTCGTTTTCAAGTACGCGAGAGTAGCCAGTATTTACAGGGTTTACGTAAACAATATCGGCAATATCAAGTACAGAATATGGGTTGTCTTTTACGCCATAAGGTTGAATTGGATAGCCTTCGTCATCAATCTTTAATACGCGAGGACCAGTATAAGCAAGGTGCATCCATACAGAAGCCGAACCTGGCCCGCCATTAAATGAAATAAGTAATGGGCGAGTTGTCCTGTCGTCAACTTTGTCGCGTGTGTAGTAAGTGTATTGCAATGTCGCAATCGCGTCGCCTTTATCATCCCATACAGGTTGTGTGCCTGTGGCAACGGTGTAATTAAAGCGTTGACCGTTGATTTTAGCTTTATGTTGAGTAACAACTTTGCTGTCTACATCAATACGACGTTGGTTATCGGCAAGCGTGCTTGTACTGATTATTAATGCAATAACGGTTATCGGTAAACTGATAATACGACTAAGCTTCATTAGGTGTCCTTATTATTGTTGATACACCATTAAAGACATTAATGAGTTAAATAACAAAAGTATTGAGACTAGTGGCCGATAATACTAGTTAAGTAAGGTATTAATGCGCTTAGAGATGCGTGCTAACCACTTTTATAGTTATTTGGGATTTGGTTTCTTTATTTAGTTAATCACAGAATTCAGGTATATTGCGGGCCTACTTGTATTGATTTTATATACAAGCTATCACCAAAAAAATCTAATGGATTACGCTTTCAAGCACATAAGTGCACTCTACACCGGATGTTTATGGCTAATGCTATTGCAGTAATAGCGTTGTATTTGTCGTTTTGTTACAAAATTAATTAAAGGTAAAGAGAAGCTTTATGCAAAGAGTATTAGTGGTTGAAGACAGTAAAGTAGTGCAGCAGGTGCTTCGCCACTTAACTGCACAATACCTTGATGTAGCAATTGATTTTGCTTGGTCTCTAGCAGAATGCGTAACCTATGTAGAAAAGCACGATTATACGCTTGCGTTAGTTGATCTAACTCTACCCGATGCTCCGCACGGTGAAGTTGCAAAATATACTTTATCTAAAAAAATTCCTACGGTTGTTTTAACCTCAAAAATAGATGAGTACAAGCGCCAACAAATGCTTGAATTGGGCGTAGTTGATTATGTTATTAAAGATAATCGCGATTCTTACCATTATGCCGTTAAGCTCGTTGCGCAATTACTCAGAAATCAAGGCTGTAAAGCACTAATAGCAGATGACTCATTACTAAGTCGCTCGTTAATGAAGCAAATGCTAGAAAAGCAATTGTTTGATGTAACAGATGCCCATGATGGACAACAAGCACTCGAAATATTAAAAGCTAATCCTGATATAAAGCTACTTATGACCGACTACGCTATGCCCTCTATGGATGGCTTTGAACTTGTCAAAGCGGTACGTAATTTTAGAGGCCGAGACGACTTAGCAATTATTGGCTTATCGGGCGCGGGAAAGCATGGCCTATCAGCACGATTTATTAAATACGGCGCCAATGACTTTTTAACAAAGCCATTTATGAATGAAGAGTTTCATTGTCGAGTACTTCAAACAATGGAGCAACTGTCGTTAATTTCAGATATTAAAGAAAGCGCACATAGGGATCACTTAACAGGGCTTCATAACCGACGCTACTTTTATCAATATGCAGAAAAGCTCCTTAAAAGTAAAAACCAGAAAAATACTTTGGCATTGCTTGATATCGATTTTTTCAAAAACATTAACGATACATTAGGCCATGAAGGCGGCGATCAGGCTTTAAAGCAGGTTGGTTCATTAATCCGATCTACGTTTTCAAAGTTTACGGTTGCACGGGTTGGCGGGGAAGAGTTTGCCATAATATTACCTGAAATAGAGCTAGAACGCGGTCGTGAATACTTTGAAGCATTTAGGAAAAAGATGGCTAGTTACGATTTCTCTATTAGCGATAAATCAATTAAAATTACCACGAGTATAGGCTTGGCTGACTTTCAAGACACTAGCTTAACGCAGGCAATGCGTGTTGCTGACAAAGCATTATACGAAGCTAAAAACCAAGGCAGAAACTGCGTGGTATAACCCTTCTTAAACAAAGCTAGATACGTGATAAATATATAGAGATATAGTACGCACCAATGTAGCTGACTTGTTAAATTAACGCACCTAATTGGTGCGTTTTTTTTGATCTTGAGTTTGTGTTTTTTACTAAGTGGCTGTTTTTAATTGATATAAAATAGTGGCACAAAGGTTGGATTGTTTAACCCAATAGGATAACAATAAAGAGTCCGAGGGGGCCGCTATGAAAATGATTAGTGCAATCATAAAACCATTTAAATTAGACGACGTGCGTGAAGCACTCGCTGATTTAGGAATTGAGGGGATGACAGTAGTTGATGTTAAAGGTTTTGGACGTCAACGAGGTCATACTGAGTTATATCGTGGTGCAGAATACCAAGTAGATTTTATTCCTAAGATCAAACTTGAAATTGCAACTCGTACTGAAAATTGTCAACGCGTTGTTGAAGCAATCACTAAAATTGCATCAACAGGTAAAATTGGTGACGGTAAAATTTTCGTGTACGACTTGGATCAAATTGTTCGTATCCGTACTGGCGAACTTGACGAAGAAGCAATTTAAGGGGGTCTCATGGAAAATACAATAATAGAACTAAAGTTTTCACTCGATACCTTCTATTTTTTAATATCAGGTATATTAGTAATGTGGATGGCAGCAGGTTTTGCCATGTTAGAGGCGGGCTTAGTTCGCTCTAAAAACACAGCTGAAATTTTAACTAAAAATGTCGCGCTATATTCAATTGCATGTACGATGTTTTTATTAGTTGGCTACAACATTATGTATGTAGACAATGCCGAAGGTGGTTTTATTCCTTCAATAGGCGCTTTAATTGGTACACAAGCTGCCGATGCTGACCATTCTTTAGAATCTGACTTTTTCTTCCAAGTAGTATTTGTTGCAACCGCTATGTCGATTGTATCGGGTGCTGTTGCTGAGCGTATGAAACTGTGGGCTTTCCTAGGTTTTGCTGTAGTACTAACTGGTTTTATTTACCCTATTGAAGGTTACTGGACATGGGGTGGTGGTTTCTTATCTGAAATGGGCTTTGTTGATTTTGCAGGTTCTGCAATTGTGCATGGCGCAGGTGCAGCAGCTGCACTAGCTGGTGTATTAATCCTAGGTGCTCGTAAAGGTAAATATGGTAAGAACGGTGAAATATACCCAATTCCAGGTTCAAACTTACCACTTGCTACACTAGGTACATTTATTTTATGGATGGGTTGGTTTGGCTTTAACGGTGGTTCTCAATTACTACTTTCGGATAAAGAAAACGCAACTGCAGTAGGCCAAATATTACTTAACACCAATGCAGCAGCTGCAATGGGTGCTATTGCAGCACTGTTTGTATGTAAAGTACTTTGGGGTAAATCAGATTTAACAATGGTCTTAAATGGTGCATTAGCTGGCTTAGTTGTTATAACAGCAGACCCTCTATCTCCATCACCATTAATGGCATGTCTACTTGGTCTACTTGGTGGTGCACTTGTTATATTTAGTATCATAGCACTTGATAAAGTTAAGATTGACGATCCAGTGGGTGCTATCTCTGTTCATGGTACGTGTGGCGCATTAGGTATTATGTTAGTACCGCTAACCAATGGTGACGCAAGCTTTGTTAATCAGTTAACGGGTCTAGTATGTATTCTTGCCTTTGTATTTGTAGCATCATTTATTGTTTGGACTGTGCTTAACAAAACAATGGGTATACGAGTAACCGAAGAAGAAGAACTAAACGGTATGGATCAACACGATTGTGGTATTGAAGCCTACCCAGAGTTTGTTTCTGTTCGAAATAGCTAATAGTTTATTTAAATAATAGTGTGTTTACACAAAGCCCTACTTCGGTAGGGCTTTTTTTGTTTCAGGGGGGGTTAACTTTTCGGATGTTAGGATATATCCAATATGCTAAGCTCACACTCGTGAATAACCCTTGGAATAAATTACACTTAAATGGCCGACAATAAAAAAACACCTACCAGTAAACCTGCAGCTAAACGTGCAAGTAAATCGTCAAGCACAACAAAAAAAAGCACCTCAAAGGGCAGTAAAAAAACAGTGCAAACCACTGTTAAACGCTCTTTTATGAGAAAAACATGGTCAGTGTTTTGGAAACTAAGCTTGGCTGTTTTTATTGCAATGGCAATGTACTTCATTTATTTAGATTCAAAAACAACGCGTATATTTGAAGGTAATAAATGGCAACTTCCAGCGCAAGTGTATGCTCGTTCTATGGAGTTTTATCCGGGACAATTTTTATCAAGCCAGGAAGTAGTGTTTGAGCTAGAGCGTTTAAATTATTCATCGGTTAATAGATTAAGCCGCACAGGGCAGTTTGTTAAAACAGCAGATAGCATCAAGATTTATCGTCGTGATTTTGAATTTTATGATGGCCTTGAAGAATCACATATTATTGAACTTCGCTTTGCAGGGCAAAAAGTTGCGACCATTAAAGATAAGTTTGGTAGGCGTTTAAATTCAGCTCGTCTAGAGCCTGTGCAAATAGCGCGTATTGGTAATGACTCTAAACAAGATAGAGAATTTGTACCACTAGATAAGTTTCCAGCAATGCTAAAAGATACGCTATTGGTAGTCGAAGACCGTGATTTTTACGAACATCATGGTGTATCAGTGTTTTCTATTTTACGCGCGCTTTATTCTAATATTAAAGCGGGGCGCACCGTTCAAGGTGGTAGTACGCTTACTCAGCAGTTAGCTAAAAATATTTACCTAACACGTGAGCGCTCTTTAGTACGAAAAATAAATGAGGCCTTTATTGCCCTTATTTTAGATTATCGTTATTCAAAAGATCAGATATTAGAAGCTTACTTAAATGAAGTATACCTAGGGCAGTCATACAACCAAGGTGTGCACGGTATGGGGCTTGCTGCTGACTTTTACTTTTCAAAGCCGGTAGATGAGCTTGAGTACGATCAAATTGCTTTGCTGGTGGCAATGGTTAAAGGTCCATCTTATTACAACCCACGTCGCTATAAAGAGCGCACAATGGAGCGCCGAGACTTAGTGCTTCGCCTTATGGTTGAAAACAAGCTACTTAGCACAAAAGAGTACCGTGCATCGCTTAATCGCCCAATTGATATTGCGCCAATGAAAGCGAGTTTACAAAAATCATATCCAGGCTATTTAGAGTTAGTGAACAGAGAATTAAATGAATTATTGCCAGATCAGCAAACACTTGATGCAGGCGTAAGAGTATTTACTTATTTTGACTTGCAAAAGCAAACAGCAATGGAAGAGTCTATTGAAAAGAGCTTACCGTACTTGGAGAGTCGTCCTAGAACCGAAAAACTAGAAGCAGCCATGATCTCTGTTAATGTAGAAAAGGGCGGTGTATCTGCACTTGTTGCAGGGCGCGATGTTCGTTATTCAGGGTTTAACCGTGTTTTAGATACAAAACGTAATATTGGCTCGCTGGTAAAACCTGCTGTGTATTTAACCGCATTGCAATTACCACATTATAATTTAGCTACTTTGCTTGATGACTCGCCAGTACAGGTTACAAATGAGCAGGGAAAAGTGTGGCAACCAGAAAATTTTGATCATCAATACCGTGGTGCAATACCTCTTTATAAAGCATTTAGTAACAGTATTAATATTCCAGCGGTTAATTTAGGCCTCGATGTAGGTGTTGATAAAGTCGCGAAAACACTAAAAGGATTAGGCGCTAAAGGGGCGATAAACGAATACCCATCGTTGCTTTTAGGGGCTGTTGAAATGTCGAGTTTTGAAGTTGCTCAGCTTTATACGACAATTGCTGCAGATGGCGAATATAAAAAGCTTACTGCAATTTCGGCATTAACTGACTCGGTTGGTAAAGTACTTTATAAGCATAAAGTAAATGCAGAGCCTCGTTTTGATAAATCTGCAATGTATATGACTAAATACGCGATGAAACGCGTAACGAAAGACGGCACTGCTAAACGCTTAAATTTACACTTCCCATCAATCCAACTAGCAGGTAAAACAGGCACTAGTAACGATTTACGTGATAGTTGGTTTGCAGGCTTTGATCAAAATACAGTGACGGTAGCGTGGCTTGGTCGAGACGACAACAAAAGCACGGGTTTAACAGGCAGCGTGGGCGCATTAGAAGCGTATATTCGTTACTTAAAGCCACTTAACCCACAAGCAATAGCTGATACGCGTCCTCCATCAATACGCTGGGCATTTGTAAATGAGCAAACGGGTAAGCAGGCACCACCAGGATGTGGCAAGGTGATTCAGCTACCGCTTAGAGCGAGTGAGTTTGAGCCAAGACCACAATGTATTCGTTAATTTAAGATTACTTTAAACAACAAAGCCGCTTATTTAGCGGCTTTGTTGTAAGTTGTAGTTAACGCTTAAGATTTAAAAAACTGCATTGATTTGGTTAAATCATTAGATAAGCGACTTAGCTGTTGTGCATCTTGCAGCGTTGATTGAGCTGATGTTAGCGTTTGATCTGCTAAATTACTCACCTCTTGCGAATCATTCAATGCTTGTGTTGTCGCATTTGACTGCTGTTTAACACGCTCTGCAATAACTTCACCTTGATGTTTAATGTCGCCCATACTTTGCTCTGCGCTTTGCAATACTTCATTGGTTTGATTGGCTGCTTTTACCGATTGCTCCATTTTTTCAACACTTGAACGCATTTTTTGCTGAGTGTCGTCAGATGCTTGTTGTAAGGAGCTAATAATTTGGTGAATTTCTTGGGTTTGTGTTTGTGTACGCTGAGCAAGAGTTCTTACTTCATCAGCTACAACGGCAAAGCCTCGACCATGCTCGCCAGCTCGTGCAGCTTCAATAGCGGCATTTAGTGCAAGCAAGTTTGTCTGATCGGCTATCTCACTAATACCTTTACTAACTTTGCTAATTTCTTGGCTATCTTGTGCTAGCTTATCGAGCGCTTGTTGGCTCTCTGCAAATTCAATTTGTAGATCTTGCATATATTTAGCAAGCTCCATTGTATTGTCTGAACCTTGCTTTACATGCGCAGCAGCATCTTGCGCAGTAAGCGTTGCTTGATGCGCTGACTCTTCAACAGCAAGTGCGTTTTGAGCCATTTCGCTGAGTGCATTATAAATGGCATTTACTCGAATTTGCTGTTTTGAAACATCATTGCTTGTTTGGCTACTCGCGTGTGATAGCGATTTAGTTGCGCCGCATAGCTCTTCTGTACTTGCTTTAACATCAAATAATAAATGTGAAAATGCATTAAGTAATGCATTGTAGCGCGATGCAATAATTCCCATTTCATCATTAGTACTCGAATCGATAGTGGCATTTAAGTCGCCATTCGCGGCTCTGTTAGCGGCATCAGCAAAGCGATTAATAGTATCAACAACTGCAAAATAAAAACCAATCATTAAATAAAATGCAAATAACAAACTAATCAATGAAGCGGCTAAAACAAGATTTCGAGTCCACTGTTGAGTTTGCAGTTTTGCTTCAATAAGGCTCTCAAGCGTTGGAATACTCTTACTAACAAGTTGATTAATACTGCTGTGAACATTGTTTGTTAGTTTAGTAAATTCTGATTGAGTTAATAAAATATCGTCTGGCTCAAGTAGTTTTTCATCTATCGCTTTTTTAAATGCGCCAACAGCACTGTGTAAATTATCTAACGAGGGCATGAGCGCTTTATTTACTGACTTGTCTGCATTGGTGGCTACATTGAGTATTTTATCGAGTTGTTTTTCGTATAAAGGAAGTGACTTACTAAAATTTGAAAGTGCTATAAACGTATCTGGCGTAAAACGATTACTTGCCAAAACAGTGTTTGCGCTTTGCGCTGTCGAGTTTATTTGCATTATAAGTGCAGGAATTGGCGTGACTAAAGAGCGGTTTACATAAGCACTAGCTAACTGGCTATCTAATGCTAAGTTAGACTGAATAGAAACAAGTTCAAGTACATCATTTGCTTGTGTGTCTTTTATATCAAAACCGAGTGAGCGAGCTATTTTTATATTTTGATTTGCTTCCCCCTGCATTTGATTTGAGAGTATTGACCTGTAGCCTTTTAAACCTTGTTGCTGCATTTTTGAAACAGCGATACTTTCACTTAATAATGAGACTAAAAAAAACAAACTAAGTGCAAGAGGAACGAGTAAAATTCCAAACATTAAGCTTATTTTTGTTTTGTATTTTAAATTTGCCATTAGCTGGATAGCGGGAAAAGAAAATTGGCGTAATCCTGACATAAGGCTCTCTTGTATTTTTGTAATTAGGGTAAAGGTGAATAGACCTTGTTATGCTTAATTATCATTCATTTATAGTACTTTACAAATAAAAAAAGCCCTTTCGGGCTTTTTTCAATCTTTAGTCTTAATTACACACTGTAAAAACAAGCGCTTATAAAATATAAAAAGTAATTTTAACTTAAAGTTTAGCAAACGAGCGTTCTGCTGCCGCTATTGTTTCTTTTACTTCTTGCTCAGTATGCGCAGCACATACAAAACCAGCTTCAAATGCTGATGGAGCAAGGTACACACCCTCTTCAAGCATAAGGTGGAAAAAACGTTTGAAGCGCTCTAGGTCGCATTCAGTAGCTTGTTTGTATGTCGTTACTTTTTCAGCATCAGTAAAAAAGAATCCATACATGCCGCCAGCATAATTAGTTGTTAATGCAATGCCTGCTTTTTTAGCGCCAGCTTCAAAGCCTTCACAAATTGCTTTAGACGTTGCTTCTAACTTATCGTGTAGACCTGGCTCACATAATAGCTCAAGTGATTTTAAACCTGCAGCCATCGCAATAGGGTTACCAGAAAGAGTACCCGCTTGGTAAACAGGGCCCACAGGCGCAATGTAATCCATTATTTCGGTTTTACCACCAAACGCGCCAACGGGCATGCCGCCGCCAATGACTTTACCTAAACACGTAAGGTCTGGTTTAATGTTGTAATACGCTTGTGCGCCGCCAAGTGCAACACGAAAACCCGTCATTACTTCATCAAAAATAAGTACTGATTTATATTCGTCACACACATCACGCAAACCTTCTAAAAAGCCTTGCACTGGTGGAATGCAGTTCATGTTACCGGCTACTGGCTCTACAATAATACAGGCAATTTCGTCAGCATATTTTGCAAAAATAGCTTTTACTTCATCTAGGTTATTAAACGATACAGTAAGTGTATGCTTAGCAAAGTCCTCAGGAATACCAGGAGAATTAGGTACGCCCATTGTTAGTGCACCAGAGCCTGCCTTAACTAATAACGAGTCAGCATGGCCGTGGTAACAACCTTCAAATTTTAATATTTTATCGCGGCCGGTAAAGCCACGTGCTAAACGAATTGCACTCATTGTTGCTTCAGTGCCTGAGCTAACCATGCGTACTTTTTCGATTGATGGAACCAGCTCTTTTACTTTTTCAGCCATTAGTATTTCGGCTTCAGTTGGCGCGCCATAGCTAAGGCCATTTTCTACTGCTTCGTGCACGGCTTGTTTAATTGCAGGGTGGTTATGGCCCATGATCATAGGCCCCCAAGAGCCAACATAATCAATGTAACGATTACCGTCGGCATCAAATGTAAACGCGCCTTCTGCTTTTGTAATAAATAGCGGCGTACCGCCTACACCGTTAAAAGCACGAACTGGCGAGTTTACGCCACCTGGAATAGAGGCTTGAGCGCGTTCAAATAAGTCTTGGCTAATTGTCATGAAAAATCCTATAAATTGTCACTTAAAGAGGGTTTAGCTGTCGCGTTTGCGGCTAAACCAAGGTACGTCCACTTCATACTTATCGACTTTATTTTCTACGCCGAGTGTTAAAGCAAACAGTGCCATACGAATTAATACGCCATTTTGTACCTGGCGGAATATTGCTAAATTGTCGTTACTGTTTAAGTCGTTATCAAGCTCGTTGGCTTCTAAGCGACTATCACGTGGTAACGGATGCATTAATACAGAGTTAGGTTTGCAATGAGCGCTGTAAATAGATTGGCTAATTCTAAAACCGCCACGGTATTTATTTGCTTCTTCTTGTGAAGGAAAACGCTCTTCTTGAATACGTGTTTGGTAGACAATATCGGCGGCTAAATTACCTTCCATCTTGTTCACTAGCTCAATTTTGTGTCCTGCATTTTCTACGGCATCTAAAATGCTCGTTGGCATTTGTAGGCCATCAGGCGCGACCATCGAAAACTTTACGTTTTTATAATGGCACAATAGCTTTGATAGAGAATGCACTGTGCGACCATATTTTAAATCACCCACAAGCGCTATATGCATGCCATCAATATTTTGATCAAAACGGTGTAATTCACGCTCAATGGTTAATAAATCAAGTAATGCTTGAGTCGGGTGCTCATTTGGGCCGTCGCCGCCATTAATAACTGGCACAGTACAGCCATCAGCAAATTCACTTACTGAGCCTGCATCGGGGTGGCGCATAGCAACAGCATCGGCGTAAGCTGAAATAACGCGCGCGGTATCGTAAAGTGATTCACCTTTTGCAAGCGCTGAGCTTTGCATACCTGTAGTTTCACGTACACCACCGCCTAGTAAGTTAAAGGCTGTACCAAAGCTAACTCGCGTGCGAGTACTTGGTTCAAAAAACAAATTAGCTAAAATAGCGCCTTTAAGCACCGTTGTTTGCTTTTGTTTTTTAGCATAAGGCTCCATTTTTTTAGCTACTGCAAAAATACGTTCAATGCAGTCTCTGTCTAGCTGATTTACAGACAGTATATGTTCGCCTTGGAAACTTAACATGGGGTAATTCCTAATCAATCAAATGGGCGCGATAATCCATAAATGGAGCACGCAATCGCGCGTGTTATAGCAAGTATTGTAAATTGCAGCGCAGTTTAACATGCACCGAAACGCTTATAAATTAGGTTTTATTACCGCAAGTGCCACTATGATGAGCAGCGCAATAACAGGGAGCTCATTAAAAATACGGTAAAAGCGGTCTGTTTTAGTGTTTCGGTCATGTTTAAAGTCACTTAATAACTTAAAACAGTAGCCGTGGTATAGGTATAAAATAATTACCAGTACAAGTTTGTAATGTAGCCACATACTGTATTTAAACCAATCAAGACCATATTCAACAATGGTTAACACACCAAATACAGCCGTTAAAACAGCAAATGGGGTTACGAAATAAAGTAACCTGCGCTCCATAACTTTAAGCATAGAGTTACATGATCTTTCTTCGCTCATTGCGTGATATACAAATAATCGAGGCAAGTAAAAAATACCAGCAAACCACGCAATCATAAAAAATATGTGGAGTGTTTTATAAATCAATAATGCGCTCATAATAGTCCTTATTGCTTAAAGTAAGCTGTTACGAATGGTTAAAATATGATGAATTTGATCCCAGCGTAATAGCCCCATAATTTGTTGATTATCTAAAAGGTTATAAACGTAAAGCGCGCCACTTCTTTTATCTTTTAGTATATCGAATGCATCGGCTAGGGTGGCTTGGCTGCTGATGCCCTGCAAGCTAATGTAATTTATATTTATTGCTTCATCAGACATTAGCGTTAAATCGTATTCAGCGAGACGATAGCCATTTTCTTCGTCAAAAACAATCAAGGGTGTTTGGCTATCCATGGCATCAAGCGTATTTTTTATTTGCTCTTTATCGTCTGAGTAAAGCAATTTAAAGTCTTCATCCATATCATCCATTATTCCCACTTTTTGTAATGCTTCGGTAGCGGGAGATACATGGTACGGCAATCCCTGAAAATCTAATTGCTGCAAAAATATGGAGCGATTTCCAAAAAATTGTAATGCAGTTACATATGCAGTGGTTATAACTATCATCGCAGGAACGATTATTTCAGGTGATGATGTAAGCTCCATTACTGTTGTTAATGCAGCAAGCGGTGCATGCAGTGTAGCCGCTAATAATCCAGCCATACCTAAAACCCCATACGTACCCGCAATATCAGTACCCGGGCTAATATATTGAGCAAAAAAGGCCATTAATGTCCCAATTAATACACCAAGCCCAATTACCGGACCAATTAAACCACCAGGAATACCCAAACCAATAGCAAACAATGTGGCAAGTAGTTTAGCTATTAAAATGGTAGTAAGCAGCTTTACGTTATCAGGCGATTCAACCGCGATAGTAATCGCACTCATACCAGAACCCATAGCATGAGGCACCGCGTAAGCTATCAAGCTGGCAATACACCCTGCAATTAGTAAACGAGGAAACATACTTAAAGGTTTAAATGTTTTAATGATTAGCATTAAGTTTTGATTAAAGCTAAATGCTATAGCGCCCAGCGCCATACCGCATAATATTAAATAAGGGTAATGCCAACCACTTAATGGCGCTATTGTAATGAGTGCAAGTTCAGAGCCTTCACCAAAAACAAACTGCGTAGCGAGTGCACCAGTAACAGCAGCAAGCATGATTGGCACAAATATGTGTACTTTATATTCTCGAAGTACCACTTCCATTACAAAAATAACGGCTGCAAGTGGGGTATTAAACGAAGCGGCTATACCTGCTGCAACGCCGCAACCACTTAAAGTACGCATGGCGTTATGCGGTAAATGTAGTTTATCCGCTAAAATACTCGCACCTGTTGCGCCCATATGTACGGAAGGCCCTTCTCGGCCAACCGAAAAACCGCTAATGAGTGCAAGTGCGCCACCAACAAATTGATTAACCGTATTGTATAAAGGCATTTGCCCGTAATGGCGTTTAATACGATGAATAACAAAAGGAATGCCTAAACGGTAATGTTTAAAGCCAGTAAATGCAGCAAAGCACGCAATTAAAAATGCGGCTATTAATGGCATTAAAACGCGTTCAAGAGTCGGTAGGGTAGTAAAGTCGTCAGGTGTTTCCAAAAATAAGCTTTGAAAAAACAAAATAGTTAAGCGAAATAAAATAATAAAAAATGCAGCAATTAATCCGGCAACTACGCCTAATAAGCATAATTGTACAGATGTTTTAGGTTTTGCCAGTCGACGCCTGAGTTGCTCAAGCCACATGCATTATTTCCTCGCCGCATTTTTCAGCAGCATTTTAGCAAAAGAGTTTAGTTAAGTCCTTGTGATTTTGAATTTTTCGTAACTTATATTAACAATTTGCAGTAAAGATTAAGACCTATTTTTTATAACTAAAATTTTTAATGAATTTATAGTTTACAAGGGTCGCTTTTAGTTTGCTTAAGTATTATTTTAGTGAGCTAATGTTTAACCACTTTTTTACTAATTTATAGGTATAACTTAGAGTAAAGAGTTGTTTTACTATACTTGATTAAAACACTCGGGTATTAGATAATCACGCCATTGCGATATTGAGGGTTTTAAAATGTCTGAAGAATTACCAATTAAGTTCAGCGATGCAGCTGCTGTTCGCGTTAAACAGTTAATCGACGAAGAAGAAAATCCAGATTTAAAACTGCGTGTTTATGTAACAGGTGGTGGTTGTTCTGGTTTTCAATATGGTTTTACTTTTGATGAAAAAGCGAATCCTGGCGATTTAGAAATTGTAAAAAATGGTGTAACACTCGTTATCGATCCAATGAGCATTCAATATTTGGTTGACGGTGAAGTTGATTACACTGAAGGATTAGAAGGCGCACGCTTTTTTGTATCTAATCCTAATGCAACAACAACCTGTGGTTGTGGTGCAAGCTTTAGCGTTTAACAGCCAAACGCTAAATAGAATGAAGCCGCTTTTGCGGCTTTTTTAATGCCTACAAATCGGTTGGGGCGTATTCGGTTATTTGCATTATCAATACAAAAAAGCCAAGTACAAAAGCAGAAAACGCTAAAATGTATATGAAGCCTTTTTTGCCTTGTTTAATTGGTACGCCGTTGTGGCGCAAAAAAAAGTACCAACCCAAGCACAACACAATCGGTAATAAAAAAAGAAGTCTGAACATTATTCGGCCTTTTTGGTGCTAATTATTGCTTAATCATAAACATGTGACGATAAATTGGAACAAAATTGTTATAAAAATTCATTTAAATATTTTATAACTAGAAATTAATTTATTAATACTTTTTGAGTACTTAGGTCAATATTCAGCGTTTATAAATATTCACTCGTGTTCATATTTGTACCGAGTATGTAATTAGTTATTTAACCAAAGTGTTAATAGTATATAATGTATCCAAGAATGAGACGGGCAAAATTTCATTCTCAATAAAAACAAATCTTTACCACATTATTAGCGTAGTTTTTTAGCTATATTGGTGGAGTGAGTAGCAACACATGCTTTGTTAAGCAATAGCTTGCTATTGAAAATATGGTATGACTGCTTACTTGCCTACAGCTATTGATAGAGACTACTGCTTTAATAGGTACGTCAAATCATCTAGTAGGAGATGTAAAATGATGGGCAAAACTGTTTCTTCTGAAGAAAATGCAAAGCTAACAAAGTGGCTTAAAAGTAAGCGCCACGAAAAGGGTCATACAATGCGAAGCCTAGCACAAGTGCTGGGAACGCCTCATTCGTTTATCGGCAAGATTGAAAATCAAGAACGCCGTTTAGATGTGATTGAGTTTGTTCGTTATTGTACAGCTCTAGAAGTTGATCCACATGAAGCACTTAGCTTGCTAAAAGTAGATTAACTCAAACATTGCTTAGTACACTTTAAGGGGCACTTGATAGTGCTAAGCAATATGTTAATGCAGGGATGCATTAAATATTTTTATGATAATTTTTCTCAAGCTCATATAGTTTATGCCTAATCAGGTATAAAAATATCAGCGAAGGTATAACCATCAAGGCTGTTAAAACAAAGAACAGCGACCAATTTCCCATTAACCAATCATCAATTACTACACCACTGTAGCTCGAAAGTAACGTTCGTCCTAAATTCCCTAATGACGCCAGTAATGCATAGTGTGTTGCACTAAATGCTCTATCGCATAACATCGATATAAAGGCCACCATAGCGACCAGCGACCATGCTTGCGTAAACCCATCAATAACAATAGCAAAGGCATACAGTCTTAAATCAGGGCCAACTAAAGCAATCCACGAAAAGGCTAAGTTTGAGGCCGCCATCGCAATGCCACTAACAAACAAACCCTTAACAATGCCATATTTTTGATTAAATAAACTGCCAACAAAGGTAAATATGATTGTAAGTACGGCAGTACCTACCTTTGAAAATGTAGCTATATCGCTATTGCTAAAACCAATTTCTTTATAAAAAACAATCGACATTCGCCCTAAAAACGCTTCGCCTATTTTAAATAAGAAAATAAACGCAAGTAATGCCAGTGCCGTTTTAACGCCATTTTTAGTAAAAAAAGCTCTAAAGGGATCAATAACGGTTACCGCGAGCCACGCAACAGTTTTTGTAAGAGGGGTTTGTTTTGTAGAGGACAGTTTTTCAAGGTACACACGTTCAAGCTCGGCATGTACCGCTTCTCTATTTGATTCAGGTTCTTTTGCAAACAATGCTCCACTCATTAGCAGCAGCATTACAGCAGCTAAAAAGTAATAAATTTGTGGCCAGTCGAGCGAGGGGATATCAGCCATATAAAATGGAATTGCACCTAAAAGCGCATAACCTGTCCACCAACCAGATGTTGCCATAGCGGCTGCCGCTGTTGCTTTGTGAGATTCGTTTGCTTTAAGTGTGTCTATTCTGAATGCATCAATAGCAATGTCTTGCGTTGCAGAAGCAATGGCGATTAACAAACAAATTGCAGCAACAATTGCTAAATTAGCTTTTAAATCAAGCCCAGCTAATAATAAGGTGCCAATAAAAATAAAGCTCTGGCAAAATAGTATCCAACTACGACGTTGGCCTAGCCATTTATATAAAATAGGGAGTTTTGTACGGTCAATGAGCGGTGACCATAAAAAATTGATACTGTAAGCGCCAAATACAATGCCGAATAGGCCAATCATGCTGCGGCTTAGCCCTTCATCCTTTAGCCAAGCCGACATAACAGAGCCAATTAATACCCACGGAAAGCCGCTACTCATACCAAATATAAAAATATGGATTAAGCGTTTGTCTTTAAAGTAAGAAAAATATTCGCTAATAGAGAGAGATTTGCTCATAGGGCCTTCATTGGCTTTGATGCAGAGCAGCTAAGCTGCTCTTAAATAAATTACAGTGGAACTTGTTCAAGCATTTTAATATTTAAGATGATCACCGGTTTTTTAGGAACAAAATCGTAACCAATCTTTTCATTAAACCCTGTTTCAACAGCCATGATCTTATCAAGGGTATCGTAGCCATCCATTACATTACCAAATACTGCAAAACCCCAATCTTTCCCTGGATTTAAGTGATCGTTGTTATCCATATTAAAAAAGAATTGGCGTGTTCCCGAGTGAGGTTCACGGTCTTGATACGCCATAGCAATGCTGTACATATCATTTTTTAAACCATTGCCACTTTCATTAAAAATAGGATCGTTTTCGTGTAAGCCGTCGTAATCTTTATCGTAACCACCACCTTGAATAACAAAGTCGCGGTCATTTTCCACATCGCGCTCAATACGATGAAAAACACTGCCTTGATAGCTCTTATCTGACACGTAAGTTAAAAAGTTATTGACCGTAATGGGGGCTTTTGAACGGTCCAGTTCAACAACAATACTGCCCATCGTTGTTACGATTTCGACGCGTGGAAAAATATTGTCTTTTTGAACAAAGCGGCCTTCTTGGGCTGCCAAGCTACTTACACTAAAAAATAGGCCTAAGCAGATTAAAAAAAGTCGTTTCATAGTTAACCTTCTAAAAATTCTATTAATTCAGGGTCAGATACAATGCGGGTAATAATTTGCTCAGTCAACTTATTGAGCTGACCTTCTATTTTTACTCGCTCGTGACTAAACGGACCTTCTAAATTAGCACTGCCTCTATACACTTTACTAAAATTACTTGAGGCGCGAATAACGCGCACGCCAAGCTCTATATGGGCTTCGCTGGTATGGCTCACAAGTTTTTCGGTCACAACAGCCTGCAGTGCATGAATATCTACTTCAAAGCGAACAGTTGCCAAGTTAGAAATGCTGGCACCATTGCGGCTAAGGGCGCTGTCTAAAACACTTTTAACAGATTCAGTAAGACCTTGGCTTGCAAAGGTTTTAGTTTTGTCTGATTCAATAAGTTTAAGTGTTGATGAGTCGCCACGTAAATCAATTACACTGGTGCTTAAGCTACTATTTATAGTACTTATTTGACCACTTTTATAAACAGGATTGAGTATTACTTGGCTAGGCTGATTCGCACAGCCACCAAGTATTAGTAATACACAACACCCAATTATAATGTTTGTTAATTTCATTTATAGCATTCCACTATTTTTAGTTGCACTTAGAACGACAAACTTTTTGTTTGAGCCTAACAACTTACAGTTTCCGAACATACGGTTTAATTTATCGTGATAATCTAAATGACGATTACCAATAATACGCAGCTCGCCGCCTTCTTTTAAAGTATCTTTTGCTTGTTTAAACATTTGCCAAGCAATGTGATCGGTAACAGCTTGAGCTTGGTGAAATGGAGGATTACAAAGCACCATATCCACACTGTCTCTTTCAAAGCCTGTTAAACAATCGTTTTCGATGAACTCACAGTTATCAAACTTATCGCCTAGGTTAATTTCTACATTTAACCGGGCTGACTCTACTGCCATGTAAGACTCATCAACAAAGGTAATTGATGCATTAGGGCAGCGAGCAAGCGTCATTAATCCAACAACGCCGTTACCACAGCCTAAATCAATAATGCTTTTAGCTTTAGGTGTTTCTGGTAAGTAGTTAAAAAAGAAGCGCGCACCAATATCTAACGAATCACGCGAAAACACATTTGCATGATTTGTTATATTAAACTCAGTACCTTCAAGCTCCCATGTTATAGGGAAGTCTGCTGCTTTATATCCGCCTTTAGCTGTGCTTAATATAAGGCGAGACTTTTTAACTGCTAGGCTTGTTGTTGTTTCACCAATAAATTGCTCAAATGATTTTATTGTTGAATTATGAATTTCTTTTGTTTTACCTGCGGCAATTACTGGCGTACCAGGTGCAAGTACTTCACTAAGTTCACTTAATTGGAACTGTAAAAAACCCACATTACGAGGGATTTTAATAAGTACTAAATCAACATCCTCTGGTAATGCCGATAAACTATCTACTTGCGTAAACTCTGCTGTAGGTAGCTTGTTTTCTTGTAAGTTATAAGCCGCAGCTTGGTGGCTAATATAAGAATCATTAACTGAACAAACCGTTAACTTATTAAAATAACAAGCAAGTGCACCAAAGCTATCGTTTAAAATAAGCAATGAGCGACAATCTGGGTGATGTTCGTTAACATAATTGATAAGGTACTCATCTGCCGAATCCCACGCTTGTAAGCTGCGGTTTTTTTGATCCAATGGAAAGCGTTCAAGAATAAAGGTTTTATCGCCTAGCTGGGCTTGCGTCGTCATAATGGTTCGTTGATCAGTAATCTAATGTAGGTAAATTCTAACATGCAACGGCAAAACGCCAACCCCCAACAGTTACCAAATGGCTTTTCTTATCAAAGTAGGGCACTTAGTGCACAAAAAAGCCTCGATCTATTTTATTATTTGCAAAAAAACCTACGTTGGCAGCAACCCGATGTAACCGTTTATGGCAAAACGGGGCCTATTCCACGACTGCAATGTTTCATGAGTGATTTAAATATTGAATACGGCTATTCAAGTAGTAAGCAAATAGTAGAACCATGGGATGAATTGTTACTTAATATGCGAAAGCGTTTAGAAGCACATTTAAACCAGCCTCTAAACTCATTGCTCGTTAATTATTACCGAGATGGTAATGATACGATGGGATGGCACAGTGATGATGAAATAGAGCTTGGTGATAAACCAACAATTGTGTGTGTCTCTCTAGGAGCTGAACGGGTTTTAAAGTTAAAGCACAAGGCGAGCAATAAAGTAACCGACTTAAAATTACAAAGTGGCAGCTGTTTAATAATGAATGGACATAGCCAACGAGATTATCAACATGCAATACCTAAGCAAACCACGCTTGCGCATCCGCGAATAAGTTTAACTTACCGATTTATAAAGCACATTAAGCAAAAGCAATTTAGTTAGCCAATCGCTGCGTTAAATTGTTATAGTAAGTGTATAAATTAGCTAATTAAAACGGTCTTTTTATGTCAATGCAGCAACAGATCCAAGAAAAAATAAGCAACGCCATTGCGTGTAAACATTTAAACGTGATTAACGAAAGCCATATGCACAGTGCTGGCACTGAATCACACTTTAAAGTAGTAGTGGTTAGCGAAGGTTTTGCGGGTAAACGTTTATTACAACGTCATCGCGAAATTAATGAAATTTTAAAAGATGAGTTAGCAAATCATATTCATGCACTCGCTATTCATACATATACACCCGATGAGTATGCAGAGCAGGGCGGCGAAGCGCCTGATTCACCTAATTGTATGGGTGGCTCTAAAATTAGCTAAGTAATGTTTTAGAGTATTTGATGAGTGTTTAACTGATCAGATCAGTGTTTTTAGTATTAGCCTTTAAACTAGCGCTAATTTTTATTGTAAAAGATATAGGATGATCAATGGTCATTAAGCCTAAAATTCGTGGATTTATCTGCACAAATGCACACCCAGCTGGTTGTGCAGAGCATGTTCAAGAACAAATTAACTATGTAAAACAACAAGGCGCATTAAAAAGTGCACCAAAAAATGTATTAGTTATTGGCGCATCAACAGGCTACGGCTTGGCATCGCGCATTACTGCTGCGTTTGGTGGTGGTGCTAAAACATTAGGTATTTTCTTTGAAAAAGAAGGTACAGATCGTAAAACAGGTTCTGCTGGTTGGTACAATACCGCTGCTTTTCAAGAAGCTGCAGACGAAGCAGGTCTTTGGTCTAAAAATATTAATGGCGATGCGTTTTCTAACGAAATCAAGCAAAAAGCAATCGACACTATTAAAGCAGATTTGGGTAAAGTAGATTGTATTATTTACAGCCTAGCGTCTCCTCGTCGTACTGATCCAAATACAGGCGAAGTGTTCTCATCTACACTTAAGCCAATAGGTAATGCAGTAACCACTAAAAATTTAAATACATCAAAGCGTGAAATTGATGAAATTACGGTTGAAGCTGCAAATCAAGACGATATCGACAACACTATTAAAGTAATGGGTGGTGAAGATTGGGAAATGTGGATTGACGCATTAAAAGAAGCGGATGTATTAGCCGATAACTTTAAAACTACAGCGTATACTTATATTGGTAAAGAGCTAACATGGCCAATATACGGACACGCTACTATTGGTAAAGCTAAAGAAGATTTAGACCGTGCAACGGCTGCTATTAAAGAATCAACAAAAGATTTAAATGGTGAGGCGTATGTTTCATCACTTAATGCAGTAGTGACACAAGCAAGTTCTGCTATTCCTATTATGCCGTTATATATTTCTGCTTTATTTAAAGTTATGAAAGCAGATGGCACATATGAAGGCACCATTGAGCAAATTCACGCATTATTTAGTGAAAACCTATATGGTGAATCGCCTCGCTTTGACGACGGTGGGCATTTATTCCAAAACTATAAAGAGCTAGAAGACGATGTGCAAGCACGCGTTCAAGCTGTATGGGATAGTGTTGATACAAGCAGCATTGATGAGCTAACAGACTATGTTGGTTACCATAATGAGTTTTTACGCTTATTTGGTTTTGGTATAGACGGTGTTGACTACGATCAAGACATAGATTCAGTTAAGCCAATTGCTAATATGATTGACTAACAGAACTTAGGGCCTGTTTATCTTTCGAGTTTAAATTTGCAGCAGTCTGTTTGGTATTTAGGCAAGGCAGAGCCTATGTAGTGTGGTTATTCCCCATAAATGGGCGATAACGTAGCATTAATGCCAAACAGGCGCTGCCCAAAGGGTTCTGCCTAGGGGCTATTTACTCTTTGTTGCTCGGTTTTTACTTAGCCCACTAGGTTACAAACCTCACGCCGCGATTAAATAGCCCCTAGATTGAACAAATTTTAATCCTGAAAGGTCAACAGGCCCTAGTTATTAAAAGCCGCAATAGCGGCTTTTTTTGTATTATGCGATTTGTTTAATTTACGATGAAATCAGGAACGATAATTGCTTAGGCTACCACTTTGGTCTACCTTGATTTTTATTTAAATCACTTAACAAAACTAAATAAGTGTTTCTGTCGTATAATTTTCATAAATACACTCGCATAGTCATCTAAAATGATGTTAAAATCTCGACAATATGTGATGAGTTTTACTACGTTGCTTGTTTGATATTTCTAGCAAGCTGCTCTTTTGTACCTTGATATAACTTGGAATAACTCAAATGGCGACGTGGTTGATACGATTTTTCAGTTTCTTTCCTTTAATGTAATGCAAGTGCGTATGATCAATATAAAAAAAGGTCTGGATTTACCCTTAGAGGGCGCGCCACAGCAAGTTATACATGACGGTTCTGCTGTCAAACGTGTAGCTGTGCTTGGCGAAGAGTTTATCGGTATGCGTCCAACCATGCATGTTCGTGTGGATGACCAAGTCAAAAAAGGCCAGGTACTTTTTGAAGATAAAAAGAACCCAGGCGTCCTATTTACTGCTCCAGCTTCTGGCACAGTAAAAGAAATAAATCGTGGTGCTAAACGTGTGCTGCAATCTGTTGTTATTGAAGTAACAGGCAGTGAGCAAATCACCTTTGACTCTTTCAAAGCAGACGAGCTTGCGAGCTTAGAGCGTGAAAAAGCCAAAGAAGTACTTATCCAGTCTGGTCAATGGACAGCACTTCGTGTTCGCCCATTCAGTAAAGTAGCGGCTGTGGATGCAAATCCTAGTTCTATTTTCGTGACCGCAACTGACACAAACCCATTAGCTGCAGATCCTGCAGTGATAATTGCCGAAAATGCGCAAGCATTTGAAGCGGGTCTTGCTGTTATTTCGCGTTTGACCGATGGCAAAGTATTTGTGTGTAAAAAAGCAGGTAGCCAAGTTCCTAGCTCATCTATAGCTCAAGTAGAAGTACATGAGTTTGGTGGTGTGCATCCGGCTGGCCTCGTTGGCACTCATATCCATCATCTTGATGCAGTTTCTGTTAGCAAACAAGTTTGGCATATTGGTTACCAAGACGTTATTGCGTATGGTCACCTATTCCTTACTGGTGAAATTTACACAAATCGTGTTATTTCGCTTGCAGGTCCTCGCGTTAAAAACCCACGTTTAGTGAAAACACAATTAGGTGCTTCATTGGATGATTTAGTGGCTGGTGAGCTAGAAGACGGAGATAACCGCGTTATTTCTGGTTCTGTTCTATCAGGTTCTATTTCAAACGGTGTTCATGCATTCTTAGGCCGTTACCACGTTCAAGTATCTGTTTTACTTGAAGGTCGCGAAAAAGAATTGTTTGGCTGGATTGCACCAGGTAGTGATAAATTCTCTGTAACGCGTACATTCCTTTCTCACCTTGCGCCGAGTCGTTTATTTAAAATGACAACGTCAACAGGTGGTTCAAAACGTGCCATGGTACCAATTGGTAGCTACGAGCGCGTAATGCCGCTAGATATTTTGCCTACTCTATTATTACGTGACTTAATTGCACGCGATTTAGACAGTGCAATTTCATTGGGCGCGCTTGAACTTGATGAAGAAGATTTAGCGTTATGTACCTTCGTTTGTCCAGGCAAATACGAGTATGGTTCTATCCTACGCGATTGCTTAACTACGATCGAGAAGGAAGGCTAGAGAGATGGGTTTAAAAAAATATCTAGAAGATATCGAGCCGAATTTTGAAGCCGGTGGTAAATATGAGAAGTTTTATGCACTGTATGAAGCAGCTGCAACTATTTTTTATACACCAGGCTACGTAAATAAAGGCGCGACACACGTACGCGATAACATCGACCTAAAACGCATGATGATTTTAGTGTGGATGGCGACGTTCCCAGCTATGTTTTTTGGTATGTTCAATATCGGTCATCAGGCCGCAGGTGCTTTAGCACAAGGTTTTGAACTAGCAAACACGTGGCAAGTTGGTTTGTTCCAGTTATTCGGTGGTGAATTAACCGCTGATGCAGGCTGGGGCGCTAAGATGTTCTACGGAGCATGTTTCTTCCTACCTATCTACGCGGTAACATTTGCAGTAGGTGGTTTTTGGGAAGTAATATTTGCTTCTGTTCGTAAACACGAAATTAACGAAGGTTTCTTCGTAACTTCAGTATTATTCGCACTTATTTTGCCTGCAACGATTCCTTTATGGCAAGTTGCATTAGGTATTACGTTTGGTGTAGTAATCGCTAAAGAAATCTTTGGTGGTACTGGCCGTAACTTCTTAAACCCTGCTTTAGCCGGTCGTGCGTTCTTATTCTTCGCATACCCAGCTCAAATCTCGGGTGACACAGTATGGACAGCAGTAGATTCTTTCTCTGGTGCAACTATGCTAGGCCAAGCTTTCATTGGGCAACTAGACTTTGCAAACATGGAATTATGGTGGAATGCGTTTTACGGTTTCATTCAAGGTTCTGTAGGTGAAACATCTACACTTGCATTGTTAGTAGGTGGTTTGTTCTTAATTTACGTTCGTATCGCTTCTTGGCGCATCGTACTAGGTGTATTCCTAGGTATGGTAGCAACTGCATTTTTACTAAATGCTGTTGGCTCAGAAACTAACCCTGTATTTGCAATGCCTTGGTATTGGCATTTAGTACTAGGTGGCTTTGCGTTTGGTATGTTCTTTATGGCTACTGACCCTGTATCAGCTGCATTTACTGACAAAGGTAAATTGGCATATGGTCTATTAATTGGCTTTATGGTGGTTATGATACGTGTTGTGAATCCTGCTTTCCCAGAAGGTATGATGCTAGCAATCTTATTTGCTAACTTATTCGCTCCACTGTTCGATCACTTTGTAGTGCAGGCTAATATTAAGCGGAGGTTGGCACGTAATGTCTAGTAATAACGAATCAATCGGTAAAACGTTATCAGTTGTTGTAGCACTATGTTTAGTGTGTGCAATCATTGTATCGTTTGCTTCTGTACAGCTTCGTCCTTTACAGCAAGCTAATAAAAACAAAGATATTCAAAGCAATATCTTGGCTGCTGCGGGTATCGATAAAGTTGAAAATGTTTTAGAAACATTTGATGCAAAAATCGAAGCGCGCGTTGTAAACATGACTACAGGTGAGTTTGTAGATACAGACCCAACAATTTTTGATTTTGAAAAAAGCAAATATGATGCAGCGCTAAGTGTTTCTCTTCAAGAGAAAGGCGTTAAAGATATTGCTGGTATTCAACGTGTGACTAAAGAGTCGCCGGTGTATATCTCTAAAAAAGAAGATGGCTCAGTTGATGCAATTATTCTTCCTATCCAAGGCTACGGCTTATGGGGCTTAATGTACGGTTTTATCTCGCTTGAAAGCGACGCTGAAACAGTTAAGAGCATTATCTTTTATAAGCATAATGAAACCCCAGGTCTAGGTGGCGAAATCCAAAATCCACAGTGGACTGCTACATGGGAAGGTAAAGAACTTCCAATTCAAATTGTTAAAGGTACTGCGGGCAATGATGAGCATAAGATCGATGGTCTTTCAGGTGCTACATTAACGTCTAACGGTGTTGATCATGCAGTTGACTTTTGGACTGGCGAAAATGGCTTTGGCCCTTTCCTTGCGAAAGTACGTAAAGGAGCATTGAAATAATGGCTGATACTAAAGAAATGAAGGCGGTCCTATTTGGTCCGGTTTTAGCTAACAACCCAATCGCACTACAAGTACTTGGTATTTGTTCTGCGCTAGCGGTAACGTCTAGCTTAAAAAATGCGTTAATCATGTCAATCGCATTGACATTAGTAACTGCATTTTCGAGCTTCTTTATCTCGCTTATTCGTAACCAGATCCCATCATCTGTTCGTATCATCGTACAAATGACAATTATTGCATCGTTGGTAATCGTTGTTGACCAAGTATTACAGGCATTCTCTTACGCTACGGCAAAAGAGCTTTCTGTATTCGTTGGTCTAATTATTACTAACTGTATTGTAATGGGTCGTGCTGAAGCATATGCGATGAAGTCGCCACCAATTATGTCTTTCCTTGACGGTATTGGTAATGGCTTAGGTTACTCTGTAGTACTACTTACTGTTGGTTTCATTCGTGAGCTATTCGGTAAGGGTTCACTATTCGGTGTTGATATTATCCCATTAGTACAAGATGGCGGTTGGTATCAGCCTATGGGTCTATTGATCTTACCACCGAGTGCATTCTTCATCATTGGTTTATTCATATGGGTACTTCGTACTTATAAGAAAGACCAAGTAGAAGCTAAAGCGTAAGGGGCAAATAGTGGAACATTATATTAGTTTATTTGTAAAAGCCGTTTTTATTGAGAACTTAGCGTTGTCATTCTTCTTAGGCATGTGTACTTTTTTAGCAGTATCTAAAAAAGTAACTACATCAATTGGCCTAGGTATAGCGGTTATAGTTGTATTGGGTATTTCTGTACCTGTTAACAACTTGGTTTACCATGCGGTACTTGCACCAGGTTCACTTACTTGGTTAGGTTATCCAGATGCGGATCTTAGCTTTTTACGTTTCTTAACTTTCATTGGTGTTATTGCAGCACTTGTGCAAATTCTTGAAATGGCATTGGATAAGTTTTTCCCTGCACTATACAACGCATTAGGTATCTTCTTGCCACTTATCACAGTTAACTGTGCAATATTTGGTGCGGTATCTTTCATGGTTGAGCGTAACTATGACTTCGGCGAGTCTGTTGTCTATGGTATAGGCGCTGGTGTTGGTTGGGCGCTTGCAATTACATTACTTGCAGGTATCCGTGAGAAACTGAAATATTCAGACGTACCAGATGGCTTACGTGGTTTAGGTATTACCTTCATCACTGTTGGTTTAATGGGACTTGGCTTTATGTCATTCTCTGGTATTTCACTGTAAAGGGTAGCGAGGATAAATCATGGATTATCAGATTTTCTTAGGCGTTGGTGTTTTTATCGCTATCGTTGTACTACTAGTTTTAGTGATTATTGGTGCTAAATCTCAGTTAGTTGCAAGCGGTGACATCATCATCGGTATTAATGGCGATAAAGACAAAGCCATTACTACATCAGCAGGTAATAAGCTTTTAAGTGCATTATCTGAGTCAGGTATATTTGTATCATCTGCTTGTGGTGGCGGTGGCTCTTGTGGTCAATGTCGTGTACACATTAAAGAAGGTGGTGGTGATATCCTGCCAACTGAGCTTGATCACATTTCTAAAGGTGAAGCCCGTGAAGGCTGTCGTTTAGCGTGTCAGGTAAATGTTAAAAACGACATGGAAATTGAACTTGAAGAGTCAATTTTCGGTGTTAAGAAGTGGGACTGTGAAGTTATCTCTAACGATAACAAAGCAACGTTCATTAAAGAACTTAAACTGCAAATCCCTGGTGATGAGTCAGTGCCTTTCCGTGCGGGTGGTTACATCCAAATCGAAGCGCCACCTCATCATGTTAAATATGCAGATTTCGATGTTCCTGAAGAATATCGTGGCGATTGGAACCATTTTGGTTTCTTCGACCTGGAGTCAAAAGTAGACGAAGAAACAATTCGTGCATACTCAATGGCTAACTACCCAGAAGAAGAAGGCATCATTATGCTTAACGTGCGTATTGCTGCTCCGCCTCCAAGAAACCTAAGCTTGCCATGTGGTAAAATGTCTTCGTACATTTGGTCACTTACAAAAGGCGACAAGGTAACTATTTCAGGTCCATTTGGTGAGTTCTTTGCTAAAGACACAGATGCAGAAATGATCTTTGTTGGTGGTGGTGCTGGTATGGCGCCAATGCGTTCACATATCTTTGACCAACTTAAACGTTTGAACTCTAAACGTAAGATGAGCTTTTGGTATGGTGCACGTTCTGAACGTGAAATGTTCTACGTAGAAGATTTTGACGGCCTAGCCGCTGAAAATCCTAATTTCGTATGGCATACAGCACTTTCAGATCCACAACCTGAAGATAACTGGGAAGGCTATACTGGCTTTATCCATAACGTGTTATTTGAGAACTATCTTAAAGACCACGAAGCGCCAGAAGATTGTGAGTACTACATGTGTGGTCCTCCAATGATGAACGCGGCAGTTATTACTATGCTTAAAGATTTAGGTGTTGAAGACGAAAATATCTTACTAGATGACTTCGGTGGTTAACACTAATACCAAAACAGTTTAGTTTTGGTTAAAATACCAGCCTCGTAGCACTTGTGTTACGAGGCTTTTTTTATTCTTTAATTTTATCAATCTATTAAGTAGAGCTGTTATGAATCGAGTAAGTACTTCACAAGGCATAATGGCCTTTTTACTAATCACACTGACCTTATTACTGTCTGGGTGTGATGAAAAACCAGAGTCGAGGGAAACCTTTTTAGAAGGTAAGACTATGGGCACCACTTATCATATTAAATATTACGATGAGCAGGGCCAGCTATCAGCTTCACAATTACAGCTGCAAATAGACGCTGTTTTAAAAGATGTGAATCAGTCTATGTCTACTTACATAGAAGACTCTGAAATAAATACATTTAACAGATTACCAGCAAATCAAGTTATGCCAATTAGCGAAGATTTTAGGGCTGTTATCAGCGAGTCTATTCGCTTAGGCGAATCAACTAAAACACTCGATGTCACTATGGGGCCTTTAATTGATTTATGGGGCTTTGGTCCTGATAAAAAACCAACCAATCGCCCAAGTGATGAAGAGCTTGCAAGTATGGTTGAAAAAATAGGTATTGATAAACTTATTTTAGATGAGCAAGGACTGGCTAAAACAATTAATGGGTTAGAGCTTTCGTTTTCGGCAACGGCTAAAGGCTATGGTATTGATAAAGTAGCGCAGTTATTAGAAAGCCACAGTATTACCAATTACATGGTTGAGATTGGTGGAGAGCTTCGTATAGCAGGTGAAAAGCCAAATAATCAGGATTGGAAAATTGCGATTGAGCAACCAGATGCGCAACCTGGAGAGCGAAAGGTACACCGTGTTTTATCGCCAGGTACAAACGGTATTGCTACGTCAGGTGATTACCGTATTTTTTATAAAATGGATGGCGAGATCTATACTCATTTAATTGATCCCGTGACCGGCATGCCTATTAAGCACGACTTAGTGTCGGTAACTGTGCTTCATCCAAGCGCTATGACGGCAGATGGTTTAGCGACTGCACTTACTGTGATGGGTATGGAAAAAGCGCAAGCATACGCTCAGCAGCACGATTTACCGGTATACTTAATAGGTAAATCAAATAAGGGTTTAGTTACTTATTCAAGCCCTGCATTTAAACCTTATTTGTAGTATGGTGCTGGCTTGTTTATTTTCGCGTTATTTGGGTATATAATAGCAGTCGCTCAAAAATGTTTGAGCTTAATTAATTGCTGATCAATAGGGGCTAAGCAATGTCACTTTTTCTTCTTACTTTTGGCTTACTAATTTTGATAGTTTCGGCTATGGCCGTTGGTATGATCGTGCAAAAAAAATCTATGGCAAGCAGCTGTGGTGGTTTAGGTTCGGTTGGTATTGATAAAGCCTGTGATTGCGATGATCCATGTGATAAACGCAAAAACCGTTTAGCAAAAGAGCAAGCCTGGAAAGAAAACCAAATTATTTAAGCCCGCCTTAAATATTAAAAAGCGCTTTATAGCGCTTTTTTTGTGTCTGTAAAACTGCTTAACTCGATAGCTGCTAAAGTAATCCAATCTTAATGTATTAGACAAACGTCTATAGTTTAGTTTTTTTCACCTATTAGGTTTATTTTTCTCGTTTGTCAAATTGGAGCTAACACTCTAAAGTTTAACCATAGACACAGAGCAAGGCTCTCGTCATAAGCTTGAGGCAAGTTAGCCTCGCTTAAAAGAATCTTTATATTGTGTGTGAAGATGTTGTCAGTGTAAAAGGCAACTCAAATTCGGTGGATTCACTTCTACAGAAAAGAGTTTGAGTTGTTTTTATTTCCTTTCAATACCACGTAATGTAAACCAAGAATCTTTATATTGTGTGTGAAGATGTTGTCAGTGTGAAAGGCGGCTCAATTTCGGTGGTGACTGAATTTGAGCTGTTTTTATTTCCTTGCAATTGCCACGCAGTGTAAACCAAGAATCTTTATATTGTGTGTGAAGATGTTGTCAGTGTGAAAGGCAACTCAAATCCGGTGGATTCACTTCCATAAAGAACGAGTTTGAGTTGTTTTTATTTCCTTTCAATGCCACGTAATGTAAACCAAAAATCTTTATATTGTGTGTGAAGATGTTGTCAGTGTGAAAGGCGGCTCAATTTCGGTGGTGACTGAATTTGAGCTGTTTTTATTTGTGCCACACAATTATTATTCCTTCCAAAAAAACCTATAGTTTTATTAAATATTCTGCTTTAAATCATTTTAAATTCAAGATAACTTGCTGTTTTTTATGTTGTTATTTTTTATTAACAAAATAGCTTCGAAAGCTTAACTCAAATTAATTGATTTTTAGTTGAACAGAAAATTCTCTTTGTTATACTCACGTTCGAACTTTCAGTAAGTTTTGAAAGTTTGATTGATACGGATCAATTTTCGCTAGGTAAATATGTGCTAGCTGGATTTGATTGTATTTAGCACCTGGTTTTAGGGCTTACAACAGCAATGTTTTTTAAATTTTTCCATTGCAAACTGTATTCCTCTAATTTTGTTATAGTCATTTTAGTAGGTTAATGTTTTTGAACACACTTTCTTTGCATCATACAAATACGGATCTTGCCTCTGGCGAGCCGCAGACGTGTGAGCGCTTGAATAAAGCAGGCAAGGGCGTGTGTGTAGCTATAACTTTATTAGTGTTTAATACTGTAATGTTGCTAAGCGGTGCACTAGAGGATGCCTTCAAGCTTGAAGCGCTATTAAGTGATGGGTTTATTGTAGAGCCGCTGTTACTTACTATTGTGCAATTTTTAGCTCATCCGATCATATCAAGTCAGTTACTTATTGGCCTTTGCTGGCTATTGTTCCATATTTTTCCAGCGCGTCGTGCTGGAATTATCCTCCGTAAAGCAGCCTTTGCTTTTAGCGAGGCTAAAGTTCTTCAGCCAGTGCAAGTTGCACACGGTTGTCGTGCTCCACCTAGCTTTACAGGTTGTCTGTAAGGCTGCATTTTGTTGCTGGTTTTAATTATTTGTTCTTGCTGTAAATAATTAAGGTTAGCTAAAACAAAGTAGCTCAGTGTTTTTTAAACACATTTCAGCCAACCACCACTCACCCAAGTTAACTTTTATTACGTTATATAAATGCGTTTAGAAAGCTGGGTTTGTTGCTAGGTCATTATTGGCATGAGCTTTAGGTTTTGAATAGCCCCCTTATTTTTTATAATTTAATTCCAGTTAACTTGGGTTTTTACCGAAAAATCGTTGCTTTGTTTTTTATTTAAAGCAGCAAATTAGAACTTTTAGGTTTGTAGGATACTCCCTTGTTAATTCGTAACCTTTGTAATATTGCTTTAGCTAGTACAGTGCTGGCGTTGTCAGGCTGTAAAGGCGGGATACTCGATCCAAAAGGGCAGATAGGCATAGATGAGAAAAATTTAATCATCATCGCAACCGTGCTTATGTTGCTTGTAGTCGTTCCCGTTATTGTGATGACTTTGTATTTCGCATGGAAATATAGAGACACGCAAACTCATGAAATTTACGCTCCAAAATGGGCTCATTCAAATAAAATTGAAGCCGCAGTTTGGGCTGTCCCTATTGTTATTGTGATTATTTTAGGTGTTATTACCTGGGTGTCTACCCAAGAGCTAGACCCTTACAAACCAATTGAAGGTAAAGGTAAGCATCTTACTGTTGAAGTGGTTTCATTAAACTGGAAGTGGCTATTTATTTATCCTGAGCAAGGTATTGCTACGGTTAATGAATTAGTGTTTCCGGCTAATGTACCTGTTGAATATAAAATCACTTCAGAGAGCACAATGAATTCATTTTTTATTCCGCAATTGGGTAGTCAAATATACTCAATGGCCGGTATGGAAACCAAGCTTCACTTAATTGCCAATGAGCCAGGTACATTTAAAGGCTTTTCGGCAAATTACAGTGGTGCAGGCTTTACTGGTATGAAGTTTAATGCCATTGCTACACCTACTCAAGCTGGTTTTGATAAGTGGGTGAGTGATGTAAAAGCGAATTCAAGCGCTAATAATCTTACTCATGCAAATTATGTTGAACTTGCAAAAGCAAGCGAAAATAACCCAGTTGCTTATTACGGTAAAGTTGATGACGGCTTATTTCATACCATCGTTATGAAATACATGCAGGCACATGGCGATATGAACAAAAAGCAACATGCAATGGGCGAACATGGGCAAATGAGTAAGAAGCATCAAGCAATGGATGAACACTCAATGCCATCATCTCACAGCCAGGGCGAGGAATAATAATGTCGTTATTAGGTAAACTAACAATAGACGCAATTCCGTTTCATGAGCCAATTCTTGTGTTCACGATGTCGGTTATTGCTATAGCTGGGCTTATTATTGCCGGGCTTATTACAAAGTATAAAAAATGGGGCGTGCTTTGGCGCGACTGGATCACGTCTGTTGATCATAAACGCTTAGGCGTAATGTATATTCTTTTAGCACTAATAATGCTGTTCCGTGGTTTTTCTGATGCCATTATGATGCGTGCTCAGTTAGCGCTTGCTACCAGTGGTGCGCCCGGTTATTTACCACCTGAACACTACGACCAAATATTTACTGCCCACGGCGTAATTATGATCATATTTATGGCTATGCCATTTATGATTGGTTTAATGAACATTGTTTTACCACTGCAAATTGGTGCTCGCGATGTTGCATTCCCATTTTTAAATAACTTAAGCTTTTGGTTTACAGCCAGCGGTGCCATTTTAATTAATATGTCGCTAGTGTTTGGTGAGTTTGCTAAAACAGGTTGGGTGGCCTATCCACCGCTTTCGGAGTTGACCTTTAGCCCTGGGGTGGGGGTGGATTATTATATTTGGGCCTTGCAAATATCCGGGCTCGGTACACTTCTAACAGCAGTAAACTTTTTAGCAACCGTGTTTAAAATGCGTGCACCAGGTATGACCCTAATGAAAATGCCAATTTTCACATGGACATGTACGTGGGCAAACATCTTAATTGCAGCATCATTCCCAATTTTAACTGCTGTACTTGCAATGCTAACGCTTGACCGTTATCTCGATTTCCACTTCTTTACCAATGAATTGGGCGGTAACGCCATGATGTACATCAACCTGTTTTGGGCATGGGGTCATCCTGAGGTATACATATTAGTATTACCAGCGTTTGGTATTTTCTCTGAAATTATTTCGACCTTTGCCGGTAAACGTTTATTTGGTTACAAATCGATGGTTTACGCCAGCGGTGCAATCTCAATTTTAGGCTTTATTGTTTGGTTACATCACTTCTTTACGATGGGGTCGAGTGCTAACGTTAACGCGTTCTTTGGGGTAATGACCATGGTTATTGCTGTACCAACTGGGGTTAAGTTGTTTAACTGGTTATTTACCATTTACCGAGGTCGCTTACGTATTAGCGTACCGGTACTTTGGACACTTGGCTTTATGGTTACCTTTACCGTAGGCGGTATGACCGGTGTATTACTTGCTATTCCTGGTGCCGATTACGTACTGCATAACAGCTTATTCTTAATTGCACATTTTCATAACACCATTATTGGTGGTGCTGTATTTGGCTACCTTGCTGGTTTTGTATTTTGGTTCCCTAAAGCAATGGGCTTTAAACTTAACGAAAAATGGGGCAAAGCATCATTCTGGTGTTGGATTATCGGTTTCTTCGTTGCATTTATGCCGTTGTACGTACTTGGTTTCTTAGGTATGACACGTCGTTTAAACCACACTAACAACCCAGATTGGAACATTTGGTTATACATTGCCGCAGGCGGTGCTGTAATTATTATGTTTGGTATTGTTAGCCAAGTAATTCAATTATATGTGAGCTTTAGAGACCGTGAAGCGCTTGACGATACAACAGGCGATCCATGGAACGGCCACACACTTGAGTGGGCTACAAGTTCACCTCCGCAAATTTATAACTTTGCAACAATTCCACACATCGATGATATTGATGCATGGACCGACATGAAAGAAAAAGGCCAAGCATACCAAGATAAAGCAAACTATAGCCCTATTCATATGCCTAAAAACACATCAGCTGGCGTGTTAATGGCAGCAAGCTTAACAGTATTCTGTTTTGCAATGATTTGGCATATTTGGTGGTTAGCTGTTGTTGGGCTAGTAGGCGCAATTGCCATCTTTATCAAACGTTGTTACACCAGCGATGTTGATTACTATATTCAACCTGATGAAATTGCACGCACTGAAGCTGCGTATAATTCAAGTGGCATTAAGGAGCTAAAAGCGTGAGTACACTTTCTGCAAATTTAGAATCAGTATCGCACGATGACCATGCCCACGCGCATGATCATCACGATACATCGGGTGACACCATATTCGGTTTTTGGTTATACCTAATGACCGATTGCCTATTGTTTGCCTCGTTTTTTGCCACTTACGCTGTGTTATTTATGAACACAGCGGGTGGTGTATCGGGTAAAGATATTTTTGAACTCGACTTTGTAGCAGTAGAAACTGCTGCACTACTTATTAGTAGTATTACCTTTGGCTTTGCCATGATTGCCGCTCAAGGGCAAAAAAAGGCACTAACACTGACTTGGTTATTTGTTACGTTTTGTTTAGGTGCTGTGTTTATTGGTATGGAAGTATACGAATTTCATCACCTAATTGTGCATGGTAATGGCCCACAACAAAGTGCCTTTTTAACATCGTTTTTCTCATTAGTCGGCTTACATGGATTACATGTAACGGCTGGACTAATTTGGATGACCATAATGATGATTGAAGTTGCTAAACGTGGTCTAGGCAAAGCTACCGTAACGCGTTTAAGCTGCTTAAGCCTATTTTGGCACTTCTTAGACATTGTTTGGATTTGTGTATTTACCGTTGTTTATTTGATGGGAGCAATGTAATGAGCCACAGCGAAACGCATGCGTTAAAACAAACGCAAAGTGATCATCATGATGAATCTCATGGCAGTGTTAAAACTTACTTAATTGGCTTTGTGCTATCGGTAATTTTAACTGCTATACCGTTTTATATGGTTATGGAAGGTGACTTCTCAAAAGCAACAACGCTTTGGAGCATTGTTACTTTTGCAATCGTACAAATTTGGGTGCATTTAAAGTACTTTTTACACCTTAATTTTACCACCGAAAATGGCCGTGCAAGTACTTTCTCATTCCTATTCAGTGCTCTGATCATCGTAATGGTTGTTGGGTTATCTGTTTGGATCATTTATGAATCTAACGCAATGATGATGTACTAGGAGTTGAAGATGTTTCGTCGTTATTTATCAGTGACAAAGCCGGGTATTATTATGGGCAATTTGATCAGCGTAGCGGGCGGGTTTTTACTTGCCTCGCGCGGTGATATAGATCCATGGTTAATGATTGCCACATTAATTGGCTTGTCGCTAGTGGTTGCATCGGGCTGTGCTATCAATAATGTAATTGATAGAGACATAGATGTAGCCATGGCACGTACTCGTACGCGGGTAACAGTAACTGGCGAAATGTCGGCCTTTGCTGCACTTAGCCACGGTATTTTATTGGGCGTTATTGGCTTTGGTTTACTTATCGCCTATACCACTCAAGCCGCGGTATTTTTTGCAGCCTTTGGCTACGTAATTTATGTAGGGGTTTATAGCCTCTACATGAAACGTAACTCAGTATATGGCACTTTTGTAGGCAGCCTTTCTGGCGCTGTACCGCCAGTAGTAGGTTACTGCGCCGTAACAGGGCAGTTCGATATGGGCGCATTAATACTGCTAGTTATGTTTAGCTTGTGGCAAATGCCGCACTCTTATGCTATCGCTATTTTTCGCTTTAAAGATTACCAAGCTGCAGGTATTCCTGTATTACCCGTGGCGCAAGGTATTGATAAAGCAAAGCGCCATATCGTACTTTACATCGCTGTATACGCATTAGTTGTGATGTTACTGCCAATTACTGGCTACACAGGTGCTGCTTTTATGGCTGTTGCTTGTATTACCAGCTTTTGGTGGTTGCTAATGGCGCTACGTGGTTATCGTCGTAATATTGATATGAGCAGTTGGGCACGTAAAGTGTTCGCATTTTCAATTATTAATATTACAGCGTTAAGTATTGCTATGGCTGTTGATTATCATAGCGTTGCTCCACAGCTATTAACGCTTACCTAATTTAAAATTTTTAACTATTCCAAAGTTAATCCAAAGGCTCGAAAGAGCCTTTTTTTATGCCTAAAATAGCTGTGCAATAGAGCGCTTATTGGCAAGTTCTAGGCTTTGTTTTATACGTGCTCTTACCTCAGGTGATTTATTTTGGCTTAGCTTAAAGTTTCCACTCCAATGAGTGGGAGTAAATTCTATAAAGCTTAATAGTTGATACATTACTTGGCGACTGCTTTTGGGCACGTCAGTAATATCCCACATTGGATTAAAGGGTTGCTCAAAATAGGTTGTTAGTTGCCGCATTATTTTGTCTTTCTCATTATCGCTTTCAATAATATTCACATTTGCAGTTACTTGTACTGATGAATAAAGCCAGCTCGGCAGTGTTTTATTATTACTATACGAGGGAGATAGATAACAGTTATCGCCACTAAATAGTAATTTCACTGACTGTTTATCACATTGCGTTAGCGGGTTATGTCTTGCTACGTGTGCAATAAATACATTACGTGAGGGCTCATATAATACAGGGACTTGGCATATATTATTTAAGTCACTTTGCGAGCAGGGCATTAAAATACTCGCTAGAGGGAATTGCTCAACTAATGCCTGCAAACGTTCAATATTATGTTCTTGAAAATATATTGGTGGGTACATTAAAGCTTCTCCTCTAACTGCAACTTAATACTCTGCCAATGCTCGTCAATAATGCTAAATTTTGCAGTGCTTCTGTAACTTCCATCACTTAGCAATCTATCTTTATGGGCTATACCTTCAAATCGGGCGCCTAGTCGAGTAATTGCATTTCGAGATTTTTGATTTTGTTCGTGAGTATTAAATGTTATTCGCACTAAATTCAACGCGTCAAAAGCATAGCTAAGCTGTAAATATTTAGTGTGAGTATTAATATAAGTTTGCTGCCAGTGATGGCTTATAAATGTATGACCAATTTCAGCACTTAAGTTATGTGTATCTAATCTAAATAGTCGTGTAGTGCCTACAACCTCTTTGCTGGCTATGTCTATTATGGCAAATACAATTTGTTCTTTTTTATTAAATTGTGCACTTGTAGTAAACCATTTCTTTAACTGTTCGGGTGTTTTTGTATAGTTGCTTAATACCCATTCCCATATTTTTGGATGTTGCCCAGCTTTATATAAGCCGTTTAAATGCTCATAATTTAATGGCTCTAAAATGACCTTATTTGTTTTATGTATCTGTTGAGAAACATGTTGCCTCTAAGCTTTGCTATTTACGAGCAACAAATGTACGCTTATTTGGTTTGGTAAAAACAACCAGAATTGGCTTTTTAGCTATACCAGTTTTAAAGGAATAACATGCAACCGCTTAATATTGAATTTAATAACTCAAACAAAGCTAAGTACTTACAAGTTGCAGATGCTTTGCGCGGTTCTATCGTAAAGGGAGATATTGCACCTGGTACAAAACTAAGTTCTGCTCGAGTTATGGCGCAAACGTATCAGTTAAATCGCCATACAATAATGAACGCATTGCAGTTATTAGTAGCCGAAGGATGGCTAGAATCCCATGAACGCTCTGGGTATAGCGTCACTCAAACGCTACCAATTCAGAGCAGTGCTAACTGTGAGCACACGCCAGTTTTAACACCAAAACCTTATAAATTTGCTACAGAGTTAGCCGTGCCTGTTCCAGCAATGAATTTAAAAGACTACGTATATAATTTCGCAGGTGGACTTCCTGATTTAAATAGCTTTCCCTATAAAGAATTTAAATGCTCTATGAGCCATGTATTTAATCATTTAGATACCAGTAAACTTCATTATGGTGATATAGGTGGAGTGAGTGAGCTAAAAGCTCAGATAAGTGATTACTTACATAAAACTAGAAATTTAAAAGTATTAGACTTACTTGTATGTAATGGCTCACAAGAAGCTTTATTTTTGATTTCAAAGGCATTTATAAGTAAAGATGACTTCGTAGCCGTTGAAACTTTAGGCTACCCACCAGCACGTAAAGCGTTTGCTGCTTGTGGCGCGCAATTAATAGATATAAAACAAGATGAATATGGTTTATGTGTTGATGATTTAAAAGCGCAACTTAAACGATATCCAATAAAAATGCTGTACTTAACCCCGCTACATCAATACCCAACTACCGTTACGCTTTCACCTACAAGGCGCATGCAAATTTATCAATTATGTTATGAGTATGGCGTAATGATTGTAGAGGATGATTACGATCACGAGTTTCATTATCGCTGTCAGCCATTACAGCCTATGGCTGGGGACGATCCCGCTGGGATTATTATTTACTTATCTACATTTTCTAAAATCATGTTCTCAGGCGCTAGAATTGGCTACATTTGTGCAGCTCCTGAAGTATTAGCACAGTTAACCGCATGGAAGCAGTTAATGAATCATAAAAATGATGTGGTTATGCAGCTAGCCGCTGCGCACTTTATGCAAGAAGGTGGATTTGAGCGCCACTTAAAACGCATGACTAAACACTATAAACAACGTTATGAAGCAATGGACAACACGTTGGCGCTGCTGCAATCACAGGGTTTACCAATAGAGTATAAAAAGCCAGATGGCGGCATGGCAATGTGGGTTAACTTAAATAAAAATACGAGCAATATAAAACAAGCAATGCAAAGTAAAAGCGTATATTTACAAGCAGAATCTGAGTTTTACTTTGCTGATTCAGTGAGAAGTTTAATGCCTAAGCAATATAGTTATGTTCGCTTAGGCTTTGCAGGACAATCAGTTGAGGCAATGAAGCAAGGGCTCAAACTAATCACTGAATATAAGTAACTTATTTCTTAAAATCATCAGCATTGTAATAAAGTGGTTTAAGCGTGCCGCAATTAATAAACTTATAGGTAAGCTCATTTTCAGCTGGGACACGTTTTGAGGTACGAAGTTTTTGCATACACGCATTAACTAAATCTACAAAAATAAGATGGTTATAGCTCGGTGCTTTTTGAATTTTATGAATATAAATACGCTCAGTACCGCTTAGTGTAATCATGTCGTAGTCTTGCCATTGCGATGATTCACTCAAATCTTTTAGTTCTCTGGCATACAGCTGCTTACTCAAGACCAACTCTTTTTTTGAATAAATTAAACTACCACCTTGTTGATAATCACCCTCGTAAATATCGGCAATAATCGTAATTTCTTCACCACGCATTAAATGCTGAATATTAAACGCTTGTGGCTTTACGGTGATTAACTCGGCATTTCTAACAAAGCCTAAAAATGGAACATCGGGGTTTCCTATTTTATAAACAACTTGCACATCATTGGGTAAATTATAGGTGGGTAAATTCATTGCAATAATAGATGAGCCTTGATTAACCAAAGCCATAGGATGCTCAGCATTGTAAGCGGGGTCTACCGGTGGAAGATCTGCTTTTTCTTCTTCAGCTGCGGCAAAGCCACTTAAAGTAATTAGTAATAAAGTAAGTAGTAAGCGCATTATAATCTCAATTAATTTATGAGCTTAAATTGTAGTATAAAAATATATATTACATTGAGTTAATTACACTTAATACTTAACTGCAAAGGATTGTATAAAAGGCTCAAGTGAGCCTTTTATACAATTTCAAGATGGTTTCAAGGTAATCTCAAAGCGACATTAAAATAATAGCGACTAAATAAGCACTACTTAATTGCTTTTTTTACTTCTCGCCAATCTATTATTTTAAAGTTTTGAGGCTGCTGTGGCATACGGTTATAACCATCTTGTACAACTAAAATACCTTCAGGATAACCCGGAAGAGACTTAGATGTTACTGTTAACCCGTCGGTTTCTGATGAGCCATCAATACCATTAACCAAATCACTTATTACACTAAACTTACCTGCAAACTCTAAGCTAGGTGTTTTAATGCCCGCAGTACCATTCTTTATTTTATACAGTACGTAGCTGTTATCACCTTGGCTCGAAACAACTAAATAACGTGTTTTGTCGCTGTGGTAAATTTCCATACCTTCAACATCATCAACAAGTTGCTCATTTATGTCTTGTAGCATAACCGGTGTACTTCCTGCCGTTGGCTCTGCACCTATAAACCAAATACCGGCATCTTCTTCGCCTACAAATAATTGTCCTAGTTCATCATCTGCACTACAGCCTTCTGGTTGGCTTGGTAGGTTAAACTCGCGAACAAGTTTGCCTGTTGTTTTTTCGTTATCCTCACTGATTTTATATTGCTGATACAGCCCCGATTTATCATTTACAAATACATAGTTCCCCGTATTTGACGAGTACATACATAAGCCATAAATTTCATCAAGATTGGTAGGAATATCAGTAATGTACTTCACATTATTATTAGCTTGTACTGTAAATACACTAATACCGTTAAGTGTTCGGTTACTGGCGGTTATTAATGTATTGGTACTGTTTTTAATGGTGCTATTTTGTCGCAGGTCCACGTTATTTAAACGACCAACTTCAAGTGACTGTTCAAGCTTGCCATTTAGGCTATATACCATTAGTCCACGGCGTTTATCGGTGCCTAAAATTAAGCTGTTTGCTGCATTTTTAGGGTTAACCCAAATTGCCGGATCGTCTGCTGCATCACCAAATGCTTGAACGGGGGCAGTTTGTGCACTTGCCTTTATTTGAGTAATTGATTGGGTGCTGGTTTTTAATGATTTTTTGATAGGTGTTACAGGTAATGTACTTTTAATATAAGCGCCTGTTTCGTCGTTATACAGCACTGCCGTTGCCGTGTTGTTACTTGTGTAATTTACCGCTACCGATTCCAAGCTCAAGTCACCATTTAACATCCAGTTATTAAACGCTTTGCCAATTGGATCATAAGCATACACAGTATTGTTTTTGGTACTAGTAAACCAAACCATACCATCTTGCGAAGCCGAAATAGCTCCTAGTTCACTGTGTAACTCTCCAAAGGGGGCGACTAAAGCAATCGGTTTTTTATCTGCTTGCGATTCAGCGTTCGCGTTTATTGCCCAAATGCCTACTTCGCTTTCACTTACATATAAGGTATTTGTTGTTGTACTTACAGCACAACCCGACGCCTCACTAACGCCAGAAAATTCACGTACATTTACGTTAACCGCTTTATTATTCGCTGTATCAAAAATAATAGTTTCAGTAATTAGCCCGCGTACATCAGGTACAAATGCTGATATTGATTCACTCGCTTTATTAGCAAATAAACACACTGTATCGGGTTGTGCTTGTGGTGGATTAATACGCGTTAGTTCAGTTGTATTCCAGCCACTTTGAGTGTGTTCAAGCTTAAATATAACTACGTTATCTTGATTGTTATCAATAGTTGCAACCAAAAATGAGTGCGCTGTTAGCTTAGTGACAGCAAGCGCTTCAAAGTTACCTTTTTTTATAATGCTGCTTTGTTGCGTTTCACTTTCAACTAACACTAAGCCTTTGCTTTCGCTTGCTAGCAACCAATTGTTATTATTTAACCATGCCGCTTGTGAGCCTTGCATGTTATCTGTTGGACCAAATTTAGTACTATTAATGACTACTTTATCGGGTGTGTTTTTTACTGCCGTATTTGTAGTCACGTTACTATTGCTACACGCACTTAATGTACTAAGCACTAAGCTACTTACAATTAAGCTAATAGATGTTTTTAATTTAAAGTTCATGTTGTAACCCTTTATTGGTCAAAGCGCTTTTGAGTGCTGTAACGCACTTCGCCTTTATAGTTAATAGCCGTTGCTTTTAGTGCTTCATTGTTAATCGAAAAGATCAAAAATCCTGGAGTAGCTTCTGCAAAACGCGTAAATTCACGTTGTTTTACGTAACGCGCTTCGCTACCACCACCAGATACAAAGTGGTCGAGTTTACTGCCATCTATTTGGTTATGTTGCAGGTCATGTTCGTGTCCTGCTATGTATGCTTGCACACCATTTTGCTCAAATATGGGCTCGAGTAAATTACGTAAACCTTCAGTAAGTCCGTAACGTTTTCCACTGCTATAAAGTGGGTGATGACCAACCACTATTTTCCATCGTGCTTGGCTATTTTCGAGCTGGCTATTTAACCATGTTAATTGCGCTTGGCTGTTTTGCCCTTGAGTTGCTTTGTATTTTTCGCGTGTTTTGTATTCAGGATTTAAAGTATTAGTGTCTAAAAACACCATTAATATCTGCTCGCCACCTTTTAAAGTAAAGGTTTTGCTGTAATAGCGTGCAGGTAAATTCCAGCGCTGACTTTTTTTACTGTAATCAAGTTGTGCTTGCGCATTACCTAAATAATCATGGTTACCCAGTACTATATACCAAGGCTCGAATGTATGTGGGCCATGGTAAATATCTTCATAGGCACTTTGCCAAAGCGGGTCGTTAACACTTGCCACGCCATTGGGATAAAAGTTATCGCCAGTTGAAATAGTAAAATCACCATCCGTTTGAAACATCGCTATTTCTAACTGGTGTGCTACGTCTTTTTGATAAAAGTGCCCGTTATGACCCCAATCACCAATAACCGTAAAATTTAAGCTCTTAGGCAGCACCGTCAAGTTGGCAATTTTTTGTTGCTCGTATAATACATCGGTGTACGTTACGTTTGCCAATACGCTTTGTATACTGCATAAGCCAAGTGTTATTAGCAGTAATGTTTTTTTTATCATTATTGTTCTCCCATGTTTGGTAGCGCTAAATAAAGTGATTAGCACTACCTCATAAACTTATTTAAAACGCGTAACGCAGCATAAGTTGATAAACTGGTCCCGCTTCTTCAGATTCAATTTCGTACTCATCAAAGCTTCTACTAAACTGATCTTCAACGGTATCAAATTTATTAAAGGTTTCGTCTTTACTTGCATCCAGTAGGTTTGAACCTACCAAGCGTAGCGTTACATCTTCCCAACGTTTTTCTAAAAACACTTCAAAGTCGGCACTGTAAGATGTAGTTATTTCTTCACCTACAATACGTCCATAGGCATCACCTTGCTTGCGGTAAGTTACGCCAAATGCAGCTTTGAGTTTGGGTAAGTCTTGAATAAACCCTACGTTATAAACGTAGTCTGATTGGTCGTTAAATTTGCGAGTTCCAAAAAAATCGGTTACTTCACTATCAAGCCATGAGTAGTTTAAAAATACACCCGTATTAGGCATGCTAAATGCGCCAAGTGGAGTAGATAAATCAAGCTCAACGCCTTTAACATTACCATCGCCTGTGTTGCGTGGTTGCAGTACAAATGTACCTTCGCCCTCAGAGCCTTCTTGTCCTGTATTTGCTATTTCTATTAGGTCATTTACTTTGCGATAAAATAAATTAATACCTACAACGCCACTTTTTCCTAAGCGATACTCGTAGCCTAAGTCCATACCCCAAGCTGATTCTGGTTTTAATTCAGGGTTCCCTAGTTGGTCGTTATCGCCAAGTTCTTTTTCGATAAGTGCCGGCGTTAAAAGATCAAACTCAGGGCGGCGTAAACTACGCGCAATCGATGCACTTATACGCCCATTTTCGCTAACGTTATAACGAAAGTGTGCCGAGGGGAGGATAAAGTCGTAACTATTATTTTCGGTCACGCCAATTGTTTTATCATTAATTTTAGAATCGGTAGACTCCCAGCGAACGCCCAGCTCCCAAGCAAATAAATCATCTTTGTGCTTAACAAGGGCAAATAAGTCAAAGCGATCTTCTTCTAAAGTATTTACACCACCAGTAACCGCTTCGTACTCGCTATTAAATGCAGCAAGCGTTAAAGGTGTTGCTGCGTATTGATCCCAACTGGTAAGTGCAAGTTCTAATTCGTTTTGCGATTCTAAAATTTCACTGTCGCGTTTTTTATTTTGTAAAAATGCACCAAACTGAATTTCTTTGCTGTCACCCCAAGGTTGGCTGTGTTGCCACTGTAGAGTCCATTCTTTATCATCTATTTCACTTTTCGTTTGCTCTTCTTCAAATATCATAGGCAGCTCTGAGGTATCTAATTCGACTTCTTCCTCATAAACAGACTCTTCAAACCTAGCAAAGCCAAATTTAAACTTACTTGTGCCACTTAGTAGTGAAAATTCATAAGCGGTATTGATGTTGTAATTAGTTTGGTCAATATATTTAACATTCGCATTATCTGTTTCTAAGTTACCGCCATTTACAATATCGTTATTGGTTGCAGTTGGGTCGTTGTATTCAAATGAACGTTCATCCTCAGTACGCTCTGTATCAACCCACATAGCGCTAATATTAAACTGACTATCGTCATCAAAAACAATTTCGTAGCTGGAGTTAAGTGACGTGTCGTCGCCATCGCGAGTGTCAGATTGGTCTTCGCGGTTATCAAATTCTTCTGTTTGAAAATTTATATTGTTTTCAGGGCTATCGCCGTAGCGCAAACTAGTTTTTTGTTTTGGGTTATATCTGCCTTGTAAATTTGCACCAAGTAATAAGCGCCCACCAGCAAATTCAGTACCGTACACTGCAGCTAAGCTTTCTTTAAATTCACCATCATCATAAAACAAGCCACCAGCACGCAAGTAACCGCCATCTAAACTGTAACCATCGCGCAATACAATATTTAATGTGCCCGCAATAGCATCGGCTGAGCGGTTAGCACTTGATGAGCGAATTATTTCAACGCGTTCAATTAACTCAGCCGGAATTCGGTCAACAAAAAATGAACGATCGGCACCAGCGCCAGGTACTTCTTCACCGTTTATAAGCACCTTTGTATAAGCAGGGCTTAACCCCCGCATACGTGCACCATCCGATTCAAGTACATCCGATAAAAATGTAACACTGGGTACTCGTTTTAATGCATCGCCTGCTGTTAAAGGTTCAAAACGTTGAAAGTATTCTTGTGAATATTCTAAGGTTGGTGCGAGTTCGTCAGAACGGTTTCTGTAACCAATTTCACCATATACAACAATTTTGTCAGAAACTTCGATATCTTTTTTTGTAGTTTCTTTTGCATCATCTTCTGCATAAGCCGTTAAATTACATAAGGTTAATGCGGCTACCAGTACTTTTATTTTAAAATGTTTCATTGTATTTGCTCTTGGTTATTACTGGGTTGTTTCTTGGTATGGCGAGCAAGCTAAAGATATTTGGTTACGTAAATGTGACAGTGTTTAGTTTAAATACATGTATTTAGAGGTGTTTGAGCAATATGTAGAGCGTATTGAGCTTTTATCACTCCTCGTAAAGTCAGGTGTTATGTACCGTGCAGGGCTGTTTTTAAAGTAGGTATCATCTCGTTGTCATATAGCTGAGCTAATATGACCCTGCTAACAAAAACTTGTATGAACTAACTTTAAAACTCATTTATAAACGAGATACTGCACATGCGATTTAATCCCTTTATCAGCCACCGATTATTAATAAACGCTATTATTGCGATGTTTTTTAGCGCTGTGTTTTTAAGTAGTTACTTAGGTGTATTAAAAACTTACGCCAGTATTCAGTGGCTCGATATTATGGGGGAGGGCGGTATTGTATTAATGACCCTTGTATGGATTGCCGCGTTATTAATTTCAAGACCACCGAGTAAAGTAACCAATTACTTAGTGATAGGTGTTGGGCTATTTATGTTCTCGGCAACCCTAGATTTACTTGATGAATGGCTAATGCATCCAGCGCATCAATGGCTCAGTTGGATTGAATCTCTGCCAGCACCTTTAGGCATGTTGTTAACGAGTGTGGGTTTGTATTATTGGCATCAAGAGCAGTACGTATTAAATCGTCAGCTACGCCGCCGTGAAGCACATTTACGTGAGCACGATAAGGTGTGCTCAGTTACAGGTCTCTATAAGGCGCAGTACCTAGATTCAGCAATTAAAGAGCAACTTACGAGCAAACAACCACTCTGGCTTGGGGCTATTGATATTCGTGATTTTTCGCATTTTAATAGTGAGTTTGGCTTTAGTGAGGGCGACCGGTTACTGCGTGAAATTAGCGAGCTATTGTTAATGAATTGCCGACTAAGTGATGTAGTGTGCCGCTACGCAGGAGATTGCTTTATGATACTAATGCCAGCCACCACAGAGCAGCAAGCTAAAGAGCTGATGGCACAAATTAAAGGAGCTCTAAAGCATTGTGCATTTAAAGTTGAAGCATCTAAAAAAGCAAAGTTTCAATATATCACTACCGCCTTAATACAAGGTAATAAGCATAGCAGTACAGATAAACTAACAAGCCAACTTCATAGTCAATTACAACAAAAAAAGCATCAACAAAAAGTAGCGCACCGTGCACATGTTTGTTAGCCAAGACGATAAATATTTAAGCGCTCAAGGGCTTATTACGTCAGCTGTAGAGCTTGCTCAAAGCCGAAACATAAATTTACATAAGCTGCTACGCGGAACCGGTATTTTTGAACAAGACTTACTTAATTTTCAGCATACATTTAGTGTGTCTCAGCAGGTGCGTTTATTAGCTCAATTTAAGTTGTTGATGAAAAGTACTGACAGTGGTTTTTTACTCGGTAGCCAACTTATTAACGACACTCGAGCCGAAGCTCAGGCATTAAAATATAGCGATAATTTAGCTCAAGTATTAAAGCAATTATCACTTTTAAGAATGCAATTAGCGCCTTTGCTGTTTAGCCAAACGTATATTAAAAACGATAATGTTTATATTTATATTCAGCCAGCACATGGGCTTGATGAAAGCTTTTACCACTATGTGCTAGAGATATACAGCACTGCATTTTATAGTTTACTTAAACGAGTGAGCGAAAGTTACCCGCATTGTCAGTTCGACTTTGCTTTTAAACGCCCTCGGCATATTCAAGAATACGAACAAAATTTAGGGCTAAAGGTAAGTTTTGATAAGCCATGTACTCGCTGGGTATTAAATAAAGCCATGTTAAGGGCTAAAAACCCGCATGCGAATCAATTACGATTTATGCAAGCGCAGTCGCAGCTACATAATAAAAGCGTAGTTAGCATGACTTTTATTGAAGCCGTCTGCAGATACTTATACTCCCACCCAAGTGCTAATTTAGAGTGTACCGCAAAGCACTTTGCTATGAGCTCAGCTACATTTAAGCGCAGACTTAAACTCAATGGGGTACGCTTTTCAGCGTTAATAGATGAGCAAAATAAGCACAAAGCTATTTACCTACTTACTCTGTGCGCTAAACATAACGAACAAGTCGCTGAACATTTAGCTTTTTACGATATACCTAACTTTCGGCGCGCCTTTAAACGCTGGACAGGCTTAACACCTAATCAGTTAAAAGCGCAATAAGTTACTCAGTTGCCATGTCGATGGAGTGCAACAATGTTCGTGCCTTTAAATGTAGATTTGCGTCCTCTGGGTTTGACGTATTAGTCAGCCAAATTACATTGCCTTCTTTATTTACAAACAATGTAGTAGGTGTGCCTCGTATACCTAACTGCTGTGCTATTGCATCGGCTTTTACGGCTGTTTTAAAAGTATAACCTCTATCGCTAAGCGCTTTAGCGGGAGTAGCATCGTCATCTTCTTTAAAGCTCACGGCAATAACTTTTAAGCCCATATCATCAATTTTTTGAAGTGCTGGCTGCAGCTTTTTACAGTACGGACACCACGTTGCCCAAAAGTGTAAAACGTAAGGTTGACCTAATAAATCTTGAGTATTGAGCGGCGACCCATCAGCCATTTGTAAATTTAATGTAGGCAGCTTAGGGTATGTTTCTTGCGTACTTTCTTCTTGAGAATAGCTTGTAAAGCTTATAAAAATTAGTGCGATGGCAATAAATAGTTGTTTCATAATATGTTCGTTTTTATTTTACATATTAAATAAGAACGAGAATTTAACATTTTTATTTCAAACTAAAAGCGAGCAGCTTGCTCAACAACAATAGCGTGGCGTTTAGCGAGGCGAAGATGGTCTTTATCGTAGCCACCACCTATTACTGTAGCAACGGGTGTGTTGTGTTCAAGGCAGCGTTTTAGCACTAAATGGTCGCGCTTAACTATGCCATCCCAGCTGATATCTAATTTACCCAAGCCATCGCCTTGCCAAATATCAACGCCAGCATCGTAAAGTACCAAGCTTGGGTTTAGCTCTTTAAGTAAATAACTCAAGGTGTCGTCAACTACGGCAAGGTATTCGTCGTCTTTCATATTATCAGCTAAGCCAATATCTAAATCGCTAGCGGATTTTCTAAAGGGGAAGTTTTTTTCACAATGGATAGAACAAGTATAAGCGTATGCTTGATGCTCTAACATTGCGGCTGTGCCATCACCTTGGTGCACGTCTAAATCAAAAATAAGTACGTTAGTTACTTCACCCGATTCAATTAAAGTTTGCGTGGTAAAGGCTAAATCGTTAACCATGCAGTATCCTGAGCCAAAATCGGTATGCGCATGGTGTGTACCACCGGCTAAGTGGCACGCTATACCGTGTTTGAGTGCTAAGCGGGCTGTTTGTAACGTCCCTTGAGGGGCTGTGAATGTTCGTGCCATAAGCTCTTTTGACCAAGGTAGGCCAATGCGACGCATTGCTTTTTCATCTAAGCGGTTATTCCACAAATCGTGTATGTAATTTTCGCAGTGTATTAGCTCAAGTGGCTCTGGCGTGCCTAATATTGGCTCAACCAGGTTATCGCCAATCAAGCCCAGCTTTGCTACATGCTGATATAAATGTGCAAACTTACTCATTGCAAAACGATGCTTTGGATCGAAATTAAACGAGTAGTTAGGGTGATACACCAAAGGTAAATGTGGATTTAAAGTCATGTTTGCACAAGTTAAAAAGTTTGCACTATGGTAATCAACTAATCCAAATGAGTCTATTCTTGCGTGTCGTGAATCAACATAGCGAGTTCGCGATGTAATAGTTCGTCATCAGCTAAGTTTAGCTCTATTAAACGCTTTAAATAAGTAATGCTGTCTATATCAATATGGTGGCATTTTAAACCAATATGATCCGCTTCTATATGGCACACCACAACCTCCATTTTTATTTCTATTTCGCTTTGAGGCAGCGAAAAACGCAGAATAGCTTGGCTATTTTGGTTGCCAATAAAAGCATCACATTTAGTGATTAATGCGCCATGCAAAGATACATCAAGTAATTTACATGGGTATTGGTGATCATTAAAAATCACTTGTGCATCGGTTGAAAATAAAACACGAGAAAACTGACGACGATTTTGCATAACCTAATTTAGCCTTACTGTTTTTATAATAAATTAAGCATAGCGGGTAATTCTCTACATGCTAGCAGGATATGCTCCTGTAATGCTGGTGGCATAAAAAAGCCCCGCATAAATGCAGGGCTTAGTTTTACTGTAATAAATTAGTTACAGTAAATATTAACCAATTTTTTTGTACTTAATACGTTTAGGTTCAGTTGCTGCTGCACCTAGTGTCTTTTTAAGCCACTCTTCGTATTCAGTATAGTTACCATCAAAGAAGTTAATTTGACCTTCGTCGCGGTAATCTAAAATGTGCGTAGCAATACGGTCAAGGAACCAACGGTCATGCGAGATACACATTACACAACCAGGGAACTCTAAAATAGCGTTCTCTAGTGCGCGTAGTGTTTCAACGTCCAAGTCATTGGTTGGCTCATCGAGTAGTAACACATTGCCGCCAGCTTTTAATAACTTAGCAAGGTGTAAACGGTTACGCTCACCACCTGATAGGTCTTTAACAAACTTTTGCTGATCGTTACCTTTAAAGTTAAAGCGACTTACATATGCACGGCTTTGGAACTCAAAGTTACCAATTTTTAGTACGTCTTGACCGTCTGATATTTCTTGGAAAACAGTTTTGCTTTCATCCATACCGTCGCGGAACTGATCAACAGTAGCAAGGTGTACGCTTTCGCCAACGGTAATGCTACCGCTGTCTTGCTTTTGCTCACCACTGATCATTTTAAACAGCGTTGATTTACCCGCGCCATTCGCACCAATGATGCCTACAATGGCACCTTTTGGCATGCTAAAGCTTAAATCGTCAATTAAAACGCGATCGCCAAAACTCTTACGAAGATTAGTTACTTCAAGCACTTGGTCGCCTAAACGCGGGCCAGGTGGAATAAACATCTCGTTAGTTTCGTTACGTTTTTGGTAATCAGACTGCTGCATTTCAGTAAACTGAGCCATACGTGCTTTTGACTTAGCTTGGCGACCTTTAGGGTTTGAACGAACCCATTCAAGTTCTTGCGCAATTGATTTTTGACGTGCTTTTTCAGATTTTTGTTCTTGCTGTAAGCGCGCATCTTTTTGTTCAAGCCAAGAAGAGTAGTTACCTTCCCATGGAATACCTTCACCACGGTCAAGCTCTAATATCCAACCCGCTACATTATCAAGGAAGTAACGGTCATGCGTTACCGCCACAACAGTGCCTTCGTAATCGTGTAAGAAGCGCTCTAACCATGCAACCGACTCTGCATCCAAGTGGTTAGTTGGTTCATCGAGAATAAGCATGTCTGGTTTTTCAAGCAGTAATCGACATATAGCAACACGACGACGCTCACCACCTGAAAGGTGCTCAATTTTAGCATCCCATTCTGGTAGGCGAAGTGCATCAGCAGCACGTTCTAAAACGTTGTCGATGTTATGACCATCGTGCGCTTGAATAACAGCTTCAAGCTCGCCTTGCTCTTTTGCAAGTGCGTCAAAGTCAGCGTCTTCCATGGCGTATTCGTTATACACTTCGTCAAGACGTTTAAGTGCGTGTTTAACTTCGCCAACAGCTTCTTCAACAATTTCACGAACTGTTTTGCTTTCGTCTAAAACAGGCTCTTGCGGTAAATAACCAATTTTTGTACCAGGCTGAGGATGTGCATCACCTTCAAAATCTTGGTCAACACCGGCCATAATACGTAGCAACGTAGATTTACCAGAACCGTTTAAACCAAGCACACCAATTTTAGCGCCAGGAAAAAAGTGTAACGAAATATCTTTTAAGATAGTGCGCTTAGGTGGCACAACCTTAGATACTCGACTCATCGAGAATATAAATTTATCAGGTAAAACCATGGAGGAAAGCCTTCAAATAATAATAAAAATTTCAATGTTGTATTGTAGTGGCTGACAGGTGAAACAGTCAACGAATGGCGGGTTTTAAAGCACTAAAGCATGCTTGTAAGTAAAGTATAAAATCATGAATAAATTTCATTTAGACATCTATACATCTAGAGGTTGATATTTTTCACTTTCAGTTCATAATTAAGCTTCGGTTTTTATGAGCAGGAGTAAAGTATGCCAATTACAGTAAAAGACGAGTTGCCGGCAATTGCACGTTTACGTCAAGAAAACGTATTTGTAATGCCAAAAACACGTGCAAAAACGCAAGAGATACGCCCAATGCGTTTGGCTATTTTAAACTTAATGCCTAATAAAGTAGAAACCGAAGTTCAGTTTATTCGTTTGCTTGCCAACTCGCCTTTGCAAGTAAACGTAGAACTACTGCGTCTCGACACTCACCGCAGTAGCAGTAATTCAGAAGAGCACCTTGATACCTTTTATCGTTATTTTTCTGAGGTTAAAGACAACAATTACGATGCGTTAATTGTAACCGGTGCGCCACTTGCCCATTTAGAATACGACGATGTAGCGTACTGGGATGAGCTAAAAGTCATTATTGATTGGGCTGAGCAACACGTTACCTCTACGTTATTTTCGTGTTGGGCAGCACATGCAGCGTTATATCACCGTTACAATTTAAAGCGCGATTTAAAAGACGACAAACTGTGTGGCGTATTTACCCACCAATGTTACTTTGATCACGGCGCACTGACTCGCGGATTCGACGACACCTTTTTAGTACCGCACTCACGCTACGGCCACATCGATATAAATAAAATAAACGCTTGTGATGAGCTAGTTGTACTAGCTGGTTCTGAGCGAGTAGGGGCTTACTTACTCAAAAATAAATCAGGTAGCCAAGTGTTTATAACCGGCCACCCAGAGTACGACGCCGACTCGCTAAAAGCAGAATACGAGCGCGATTGTAAAAAAAGCCCTAATGCACCAAAACCCGAAAATTACTTTCCGGATGACGATGCAACCAAACAACCTTCAAAAACGTGGCAAAGCCATGCTTTTTTACTTTTTTCGAACTGGTTAAATTACTACGTGTACCAAACCACACCGTATGATATTAATTTAGTTAGCCAAGACGTGAGGACTAACAACTATGCCGAATAACGCTCCTACAAATAATAAGCAAGCCGAAATAAGCGCCGCATTAAAAGAACGCATTTTAATTTTAGATGGCGCTATGGGCACCATGATCCAAGATCATAAGCTAGAAGAAGAAGACTATCGCGGAGAGCGTTTTAAAGACTGGCATGTATTAATTAAAGGCAATAACGATTTATTAAGCCTAACCAAGCCCGATTTAATCACTGATATTCATCGTGGTTTTTTATCAGCGGGCGCCGATATTATCGAAACCAACACGTTTAACTCGACCACTATTTCGATGGAAGATTACGACATGGCAAGCTTAAGTCGTGAAATAAACCTAGAGTCGGCTAAATTAGCACGCGCAATTTGCGATGAATTTACGGCTAAAACGCCAGAAAAACCACGCTATGTAGCCGGTGTTTTAGGGCCGACATCTAAAACGTGTTCAATTTCGCCAGACGTAAACGATCCGGGTTACCGAAATGTCACCTTTGATAAGCTGGTTACTGCGTATATTGAATCAACACTTGCATTAATGGAAGGCGGCGCCGATTTAATATTAATCGAAACTATATTCGACACCCTTAACGCAAAAGCGGCCTCGTTTGGCGTAGAAGAAGCCTTTGAGCAAGCAGGGCGCACATTACCAGTTATGATCTCGGGTACTATTACCGATGCCTCTGGTCGTACGCTTTCGGGGCAAACAACCGAAGCATTTTATAATTCTATTCGCCATATTAAGCCTATTTCGATTGGTTTAAACTGTGCGCTTGGTCCTGATTTACTGCGCCAGTATGTAGAAGAGTTATCGCGCGTGTGCGAAACCTTTACATCGGTACATCCTAATGCGGGCTTACCAAATGAGTTTGGTGAATACGACTTAGAAGCGGGCGATATGGCAACCGAAATTATCGATTGGGGTAAATCGGGCTTTATTAATATAGTAGGCGGATGCTGTGGCACCACGCCTGCGCATATTCGCGCTTTTGAAAAAGGTTTAGCGGGCGTTAAACCACGCCAACTACCAGAGCTTGAAGTACGCATGCGTTTATCAGGCCTTGAAGCCTGTAACTTAAATTAAGGAGCCAGCATGACCCAACAAATAGCAGTATTTACTAATGTCGGCGAACGTACCAATGTAACGGGTTCTGCCATGTTTAAACGTTTAATCATGGAAGAAGACTTTGAAGCCGCGCTAACAGTGGCACGCGAACAAGTAGAAAACGGCGCACAAGTTATTGATATAAACATGGACGAAGCCATGTTGGACTCAAAAGCCGCTATGGTTAAGTTTTTAAACTTAATAGCCTCAGAGCCTGATATTTCTCGCGTACCAATTATGGTCGACTCCTCAAAATGGGAAGTAATAGAAGCAGGCTTAAAGTGTATTCAAGGCAAGGCAATTGTTAACTCAATATCGTTAAAAGAGGGTGAAGAGCCGTTTATTCGCCAAGCTAAAATAATAAAACGCTTTGGTGCAGCCGCTGTTGTAATGGCGTTTGATACCGACGGGCAAGCCGACACGGCAGACCGTAAGTTCGCAATATGTGCGCGCAGTTATAAAATATTGGTAGAAGACATTGGCTTTGCGCCAGAAGATATTATATTCGACCCTAATATATTTGCCGTAGCCACCGGTATTGAAGAGCACGATAACTACGCCGTAGAATTTATTGAAGGCACTCGCCGTATTAAGCAAAATTTGCCGCACTGTAAAGTGTCGGGCGGTGTATCAAATGTATCGTTTTCGTTTAGGGGTAATAACCCCGTACGTGAAGCCATTCACTCGGTGTTTTTATATCACGCTATTCAAGCTGGTATGGACATGGGTATTGTAAATGCGGGGCAACTAGCCGTTTACGATGATATACCAGAAGAACTACGTAAAGCCGTTACCGACGTAATACTTAACACCGACTCAGGCGCAGGCGAGCGTTTAGTAGAGCTTGCACCAAAATACTCAGGTATGGCGCAAGCCGAGCGAGTAGAAGATTTAGAGTGGCGCACATGGCCTGTTGCAAAACGCCTTGAGCACGCGCTTGTTAAAGGTATTACTACCTTTATAGATGAAGATACCGAAGAATGCCGCGCCGCAGCAGCTAAACCTATTCACGTAATTGAAGGGCCGTTAATGGACGGCATGAACGTAGTAGGCGACTTATTTGGCGCAGGTAAAATGTTTTTACCACAAGTTGTTAAATCGGCGCGCGTAATGAAGCGAGCCGTAGCCTACCTAGACCCATACATTGAGCTTGAAAAAGAAGAAGGCTCAACTAACGGTAAAATAGTAATGGCGACCGTAAAAGGTGACGTACACGACATAGGTAAAAATATTGTGGGTGTTGTACTGCAATGTAATAACTATGAAGTAATCGACTTAGGTGTAATGGTACCGGCTGATAAAATATTACAAACCGCAATCGACGAAAAAGCCGATATTATTGGGTTATCGGGCTTAATTACCCCATCGCTTGACGAAATGGTACACGTAGCAAAAGAAATGAAACGCCGTGGTTTTGAACTGCCGCTGTTAATTGGTGGCGCAACTACTTCTAAAGCGCACACCGCAGTAAAAATTGAGCCGCAATATGACAAAGGCGTAGTGTATGTAAGTAATGCCAGCCGTGCGGTAGGTGTAGTATCTAATTTATTATCAAAAGAGCATAAGCCTGGTTTTTTAGAAAAAACCCAAGCTGAATATGTAAAAGTACGTGAGCAACAAGCGCGTAAAAAACCACGTTCTAAGCCTGTTACAATCCAGCGTGCCCGTGATAACGCAGCAAAGCTTGATTGGGATAACTACACGCCACCAGTGCCTAAAAAGCTTGGCGTGATCGAGTTTAAAAACGTATCAATTGCCACTTTACGTAAATACATAGATTGGACGCCATACTTTATGACGTGGTCAATCGCTGGTAAATACCCGCGCATAATGACCGATGAAGTAGTAGGCGAGCAAGCGCAAAGCTTATTTAAAGACGCTAACGATATGTTAGACGACCTTGAAAAAGCATGCAGTTTGCAACCACTTGGCGTAATAGGTTTATTCCCTGCTAACCGCGTTGGGGACGACATAGAAATATACACCGACGAAACACGCAAAGAGCTGTTAACTACCTCATGTCATTTACGTCAGCAAACCGAAAAAACCGACTTTGCTAACTACTGCCTAGCCGACTATATAGCACCCAAAGGTACACCAGATTATTTTGGCGCATTTGCAGTAACGGGCGGTTTAGAAGAAGACGACTTAGCGAATGCGTTTGACGCACAACAAGACGACTACAATAAAATAATGATTAAAGCGGTTGCCGACAGGCTCGCAGAAGCGTTTGCAGAATACCTGCACGAAAAAGTACGTAAAGAGTATTGGGGTTTTGCACCAGACGAAAACCTAGCAAACGATGAGCTAATACGTGAAAACTACCAAGGTATTCGCCCAGCGCCAGGTTATCCCGCGTGCCCAGAGCACACCGAGAAAAAGAAAATTTGGCAGTTGCTCGATACCGAAAAACGCATTGGTATGCAGCTAACTAGCTCGTACGCCATGTGGCCAGGTGCTGCTGTTTCGGGTTGGTACTTTTCACACCCAGAGGCTAAGTACTACGCAGTAGCCGCAGTGCAAAAGGATCAGGTAGAAGATTACGCCAAGCGAACTAATATGACGCTTGAAGAAGCTGAACGTTGGCTATCGCCTAACTTGGGGTATGATCCGGAGTAAAAGCGCAGCGGTCAACTATCAGTTAAAACAAAAAACGAGCCTAATTTGGCTCGTTTTTTATTAAGAAAACTTATTTTTAAAGTATTAAAAATAGTTAATATATTCATTATTTAAACATAAATTATAAGGAAATATTTTGAGCTCTATAAAAGAAGTTTTATTTGGTGAACAAGAGAAACAGGCTGAAAAATGGGTTCGCGAAAGGCTTACTGATCAAAATTTAACAGTTGAATCTGAGGAGTGGCAAAGTTTACTCAATGACTATTCAGCTTATCAAGATTATTTAAATGATGAATATGAATGGATTTCAGAGATAAAATGGTTAAAAGAAAATGGCTCAGTTGATATCTATCAAAATTTTGTGACTGAGTTAACCAATATCAAAAAACTTGCTGAAAATTCACTTTCTGAACCTATACCTCTTAATGAAAATTTAATAATTAAGATGTGTTATTCATACTCAGTAACACTTCTAGAAGCTTTCTTAGGGGACTCAATAAAAGCTTTAATATCTGAAAATAAAGTTTATCTCAATAATGCGATAGAGCGTTTGGAACAAATAAGAAATACGAAATATTCATTGTTTGATTTATCTGAATCAGGAATGGGTTTAAGTGGGTTGGCAATTAAGTGCGTTAGTGAAGTATTATTTCACAAAATTGATAAAACCATGGAAATGTACGAAAAAGTACTTGGTTGTAAAATAAATATAGACACTTCTAAAGTGAAATTAATCATCGACATAAGACATGATATTGTTCATAGAAATGGGTATACCAAAGAAAACGAGGTAATTGATATTCTTCCTCATGATTTATATCAGGCTATTACTGATATAAAACATCTGGTTAATAAGTTGCAGAAAATAATAGCGAATCAAAAACTAAAGGACTAAAAATGAAGTATCTAAATTTCATCTTACTTTGCTTATCTCTACTTTTCACATCTAGCACATTTGCGCTTGAGCAAAAGTATCACGAGTTCGTTTTACCTGTTATTGCTGCCTTTACAGATCACGATAAACCTGCAATTGCTGCACTTATTCGTTACCCATTAAAACGACGATACCCGATACCTGACATTAAAGATGAGGCTGAGTTTATTAACCGCTTTGATGAAGTGTTTGACGACGAGCTTATTGCTGTTATTGGCAGCTCTAATATTAATACCGATTGGGATAGCGTAGGTTGGCGCGGCATTATGCTAAATAACGGCGTTATGTGGGTAGATACCGACGGTAAAATTATTGCTGTAAATGCACAAAATACTAAAGAGCAGGCACTTGCTAAAAGACTAATCGAAGACGATAAGCAATCTTTGCATTCAAGTATTAATAACTTTGAAAAGCCAGTACTCGATTGGAAAACGGCTAACTACCATATTCGTGTTGATGATTTAGGTGATGGAAATTACCGTTATGCAGTGTGGGGTATTAATAAAAAGCCAAGTGACAAGCCTGATATGGTTTTACTAAATGGCGATATCACATTTGAGGGCAGCGGCGGGAATCATCATTATACGTTTAAAAAGGGTCGCTATAGTTATGTGCTACAAGTAACCATTATTGGCTGCGATACATCACCACCAGGTTGGCTTGAAGTTTATAAAGACGATGAGCGATTGTTGTCTGAAGATGTTATAAGCACCCATTAATGTATGTTTTAGTATGCTTGATAATGTAGATCTGTTTTTAACAGTAAAACGTTCTAATAATTAGTATTTTTATAAAACAGATCTAAGTGGTAGGCTAAAAGTAGTAAGTAATTAAAAATAGTTCTCGCGCAACAAGGAACCCTCCTGTAAAGCGCTTTGCCAAGGAGTTTAGTATGATCACGCTTACCATTAATGGTAATAAACATGAGTTTTCTGGCGATCCGTCAACGCCAGTATTATGGTATCTCCGAGACGAATTGAATTTAACTGGGCCTAAATTTGGCTGTGGTATGGCACAGTGCGGTGCGTGTACCGTGCATATTGATGGGGTAGCTCAGCGCTCGTGTGTATTACCTGTAGCGGCAGTAGCGGGTCTTTCAATTACTACAATTGAAGGGTTAAGCGAGCAGGGCGACCATCCAGTACAACAAGCATGGGTTGAGCATAAAGTACCGCAGTGTGGTTTTTGCCAGTGCGGCCAAATGATGCAAGCTGCAAGCTTATTAGCTGCAAACCCAACCCCTACCGACGATGAAATAGTAAGTAATATGTCGGGAAATATTTGCCGTTGTGGTACATACCCGCGTATTCATAAAGCAATTAAATCAGCTGCTAAAACCATGGCGAGTGTTCAGTATTTTGACCCAAATGAACAAGGGGAAGAAGTATGAACCAAGATAACAAATACTTTGATTTAAACCGCCGTAAGTTTTTAAAAACCAGTGCAATAGGTGCGTTGGTACTCGGTACTTATTTTGTAGGCAGTGCGCCAAGAGCATTTGCGGGTGTGTTAGAGCAGCCATCTGAGCTGGCAAAACGCGCAAACTTATTTATTGCACTGCGCCCAGACGGCATGGTTGAAATAACCTGCCATCGCTCTGAAATGGGTCAGCAAATTCGCACCGCGATTGCACAAATTGTTGCCGATGAAATGGAAGCCGCGTGGGATAAGGTTATTGTTATTCAGGGTAAGGGCGACCCTAAATACGGCGATCAAAATACCGATGGCTCGCGCAGTATTCGCTACAACATGCAGCGCCTGCGTGAAATGGGCGCAAGTGTACGTTACATGATGCAGCACGCTGCCGCTAAGTTTTGGAAAGTTGATCCACAAACCTGTACTGCTAATCAACACGTTGTTACACACAGCTCAGGTAAATTGCTTACTTATAAAGATTTAATCGACTTAGCGCTTACAATAACGCCACCAGAAGCTGACAAACTAACGCTTAAAACACGCAAAGAATGGCGTTATATTAATACCGGCATGGCGCACATAGATTTAGCCGATTTAGTAACAGGTAAAGCTATATTTGCAGCCGATGTACGGGAACCACAAGCGCTGGTGGCTATAATTGAACGCCCGCCGGTAGTAGGCGGTGTTGTTAAGTCGTTTGATGCCAGTGCTACAAAAGCGATAAACGGCGTTATAGATGTTATTGAAATACCTGCACCAAAAGGCGCACCGCAGTTTCAGCCAAAAGGCGGCATTGCGATTATAGCTAAAAACACATGGGCTGCATGGCAAGGGCGTAAAGCATTAAAAGTCGTGTGGGATGATGGCAAAAATGGCGATTACAATTCAAAAGAATTTAAAAAGTCATTACTAAAAACAGTACAAACTCCACAGGCAAACATACGTGATAAAGGCGATGCCATGGGCGTGTTGGCTAAATCGAGCAATAAACTCGTAGCTGATTATTACGCGCCGCACCTTGCTCAAGCACCAATGGAGCCACCTTGTGCAACAGCTATGTACAACAAAGACAGTGTTGATATATGGGCTGCTACGCAAAATCCACAAGCCGATATGAAAACAGTGGCGGCAATGCTTGGCATGGATGAGAGCAAAATTAATGTTCACGTTACCATGTTAGGGGGGGGATTTGGGCGTAAGTCAAAACCTGACTTTTCAGCAGAAGCAGCTTATCTTTCAATGAAAGTAGGCAAGCCTATTCGCGTGCAATGGACGCGTGAAGACGACATACAACATGGTTTTTACCATGCAGTTTCGGCTCAGCACATTGAAGCATCGCTAGATAAAAATGGCGCAATAGAATCGTATTTACACCGCACCGCGTTTTCACCAATTACCTCTACCTTTTCAGAAGGGGCGACTACGCCAGGAAGCTTTGAACTGCGCTTAGGATTTACCGATAACCCTATTAACACACCTAATATGAAGTTAGAAAACGGTGATGCGCCTGCTAAAGCACGAATTGGTTGGATGCGTTCTGTATCAAATATTTTTCATGCCTTTGCTATTCAGTCATTTATTGGTGAAGCAGCGCACAAAGCCGGTCGCGACCAAAAAGACTATTTACTAGACACGATAGGTCCGAGTCGTATTGTTGATGTAACTGAGCAAAATGCTACATACGATAATTACGGTGGCGATAAAGCGGTTTATCCGTTAGATATTGGCAGGCTGCGCCATGTTATTGAAAAAGTAGCTGACATGAGTAAATGGGGTCGAGAACTTCCTAAAGGTCGAGGTTTAGGCATAGCAGCACATAGAAGCTTTTTAACTTACGTAGCTACGGTAGTTGAGGTGGAAGTGTCGGATGCTGGCGATTTAAAAGTAATTAAATCGTGGGTTGCCATTGATGCGGGTACGGTTGTAAACACCGACACGGTTAAAAACCAAACCCAAGGTGGCTCTATTTACGGTATTACAACTGCAATCAGCGATGGTATTACCTTTGATAAAGGGCGCGTACAGCAAAGTAACTTTCATGATTACCGCGTACCGCGTATGAGCGACTCACCTCTTGAGATTGACGTTGAAATTGTACAAAGCGATGCACCACCAGCAGGTGTTGGCGAGCCATCTACACCGGTTTATGCGCCAGCATTATGTAATGCTATTTTTGCAGCGTGCGGAAAGCGTATTAGGCAGTTACCGATTGGTAACCAATTAAAAGCGTAGCTAAATAACCTACAGCTTAAACAAAAAAACCGCCAAATGGCGGTTTTTTTAAAAGCGGTTAACGGGGTTTAACGACCTTTTTCAAACTCATCAACTTCACGCTCTGCTTCTTCTTTAGATTTACCGTATTGCTGCTGGATTTTACCAACTAGCTCTGTACGGCTACCTTCAATTTTATCTAAATCGTCGTTGGTAAGATCGCCCCACTTTTGTTGAGCCTTACCTTTAAGTTCTTTCCAATTACCTTCGATACGATCGCTGTTCATAAGTTTATCCTTACTTTAGGTTAGTGAATTAACTGTCAGTTATAAAGTAGCAAGCCTTGTACCAATGAATAATAATAGTTTTATTACTTTTATTATCAGTTGGTTATATTTTTATGTTGAGCGATTTTGTTTTTGATATTGCGCTATTTATTAAAAAATATACATAGCAGCCTGTAATTATTGCTGACATAAGTTACGCCACTTTGATGTAACTCATTCTTAAATTTTTGTTTTAAGCTAATATGCAGGTATTAAACAAAGTAGTTAACCTGAGTGAGTTATGAATACAAAAACGTGTGAATACGGAGTGGATGACTGCTCATACAAAATGGCAGGTGAGTTAGCAGGTATTACACAATTGGTGAATGCGTTTTACGATAATATGGACGCTTTAAAAGAGGCTGAAAATATAAGGAGTATGCATTCAAAAGATTTATCAGCATCACGTAAAAAGCTCGCTTATTTTTTGTCGGGCTGGTTAGGTGGTCCTAAATTATACGCTGAACATTTTGGCAGTATTAACATTCCTCAAGCGCACAAACATTTACATGTAGGAATTGAGCAAAGTGACGCATGGCTTTTATGCATGCAAAAAGCGGTTGATAAGCAACCTTACGAAGCCTCATTTAAAATTTACTTAATGCAGCAATTACGAGTGCCTGCAGATCGAATTAGAATGGTGTCGGGTAGTTAATAGCAATTATTAATAAACATCTACCGCGGTGTCGCTGCGGTTTTTTGTTACAATGCCTGCAAAGCAATTTAGGGTAAATAGCTGTGCTGCCGGTTCAAGACATATATCAACAACTCGTTACTACATTACAAAGTAATCCTATTACGTTATTACAAGCGCCGCCTGGTGCGGGTAAATCTACGTGGTTGCCGCTGCAACTAATGCGCGATGGGCATTTTAAACGTATTGTAATGCTAGAGCCTCGCCGTTTAGCTGCTCGTAATATAGCCAGCTACCTAGCAAAGTGCCAAAACGAGAGTGTTGGGCAAAGTGTGGGCTTGCGGATTAGGGGCGAGAGTAAAGTAAGCGCTAATACGCGTCTTGAAATAGTTACCGAAGGCATGCTAACGCGCATGATGCAAAACGACCCCGAATTAAGCGATATTGATTTACTGATATTTGATGAATTTCATGAGCGTTCAATTGCAGCCGATACCTCACTTGCCTTTGCGCTCGAGACCCAAAGTGCGCTGCGTGAAGATTTAACCATTATGCTTATGTCGGCAACTCTTGATACTGAGCGTTATACAGCGTTTTTTGACTGCCCTGTAATTCAATCAAGCGGTCGCAGCTACCCAATAGACGAAGTATACATACCCATAAAAGATGAAAGCCGCTGGCTTGATGCAATTCCTAGCATAATAAAACAAGCACTTAATGAGCAAACAGGTAGCGCATTGGTGTTTTTACCTGGGCAATTTGAAATACTACGCGTGCAACAAGCACTGAACGATTTACCCAGTAACTGCATAGTCGCAACGCTATTTGGCGAGCAAGATAAAGCTAATCAGCAAGCTGCTATTGCTCCTGCACCAAACGGTATGCGCAAAGTAGTGCTTACCACCAATGTAGCCGAAACCAGTTTAACTATTGAAGGCATACGCATTGTAATTGACAGCGGCAAGCGCCGTGCAGCGACCTTTAATTTAAAAACAGGGGTCACAGAGCTCACAACACAAAGTATATCGCGCTCCTCTGCTGTGCAGCGAGCAGGACGTGCAGGGCGAATAGAGCCGGGCATTGTTTATCGAATTGGCTCAAAGCAAACCTTTGAGCGACGTAATAGCCACGACAATCCCGAAATACTCACATCAGACATAAGCCAACTTATGCTTGAGGCAAAGCAGTGGGGAGCCAGTATTGATGAGCTAACCCTACTTGATAAGCCTACTGAGCAACAATGCGAGCAAGCAAGTAACCTGCTCAACATGCTAGAAGCTATTGATAGCAAGGGTAAGCTCACACCGCTTGGCAGTAAAATGTTAGGTTTTGGTGCTGATATTCGTTTGGCGCATATGCTATTAAAAGCACAAATACTTGATGACCAACTCCCTGGTATTTTTAGGCTCGCTATTTATTTAGTGGCATTACTTGAGAGCCGAGTAAACAGTGCAAACGAGTTGAGTTTAGCGCTGCATAGCCAACAGCAACGTCCGCATCCGGTATTTAAACAGCAGTTAAAATATTGGCAAAGCCGCTTAAAAGTAAAAGACGAAAACAGCGAATTAAATACGCATTATATTAGTTTGCTAGTGGCATTGGCGTACCCAGATCGCATCGCTAAAAAACGCGGTAATGGTTACCTACTTGCCAATGGTGCAGGTGCTGAGTTAAATGCCGATTACTGGCACAACGACGATTACTTAGCTATAGCAACCATGGGCGGGCACAAAGGAGGGCGTATATTTGCAGCCACCGCGCTTAACCCATTTGAGTTACAAGAATTTTTACCGCATTTATTTAGTGAACTTACTCGCTGTGAGTTTGACGAAAAATCAGCACGTTTTATTCATCAAGATGAAGTAAAGCTCGGGGCTATAACGCTCAGCAGCCAGCCTAGTAAACAAAAACTAGATAAGAGCGAGCGCGCTAAAGCGTGGCTAAACTTATTTGCTAAACACGGTTTTGCATTATTTAACGAGCAACCTGATGCGCAGCAATTGCTGATACGTATGAGTCTAGCAAGTAAGTTATTACCCGATAAATTTCCAAAAACAAATGAGCAACAACTCATTCAAAATGCAGCGCAGTGGCTAAGCGTGTTTTTAGAAGATATTAAAACGCTCACGCAGCTTAAAAAGTTTAACTACTTTGAAGCATTACAAAACTGTTTTGATTGGCAACAACAAACCGCGTTAAAAGCACTGTTACCACTGCGCTTAACGGTGCCAAGTGGCTCAAATATAAAAATAGAATACCAGCTTGATGGCCCCGCAAAGCTAAGCGTGCGTATGCAAGAAGTTTACGGCTTGACCAGTACGCCTATGCTTGCCAACGGTAAACTGCCACTGCTTATGGAGTTGTTATCGCCAGGTAAACGCTCATTGCAACTTACTCAAGATTTAGCGCACTTTTGGGCTAGCAGTTACCGCGATGTGCAAAAGGAAATGAAAGGTCGTTACCCTAAACATTTTTGGCCAGACGACCCTGCCAACAGCGTTGCAACCAACAGAGTAAAGAGCAAAATGTAGGTGTTAGTACTTAAAACTATTTGTTTTATTGTTGAACATATTAATATAGTGTTCCTATAAATGAATCAATATTTTTAACTACAGGGAATAAGTGATGAAGCTACTTTTAACGTTAGGTTTGGCTCTAGTAACTGCTTTTTCGGCTTATGCTGAAAAGCCACTCGACTTAAATGCGTTTGCGCAGCAGTACTATAAAACAATGACCGCCACACAAGCACCTAACGCAGGTGCTAAAGAGCTTGAGGCTTACCTTGCATTGTTAACCGATGATATTGGCAATCAGCATATTCCGTATCAACCGGATGACTCACGTACTCCAGATGGTAAAAAGCAGATGCGCAAAGGTATGAGTTTTTACTTAGGTGCGCACACGTTGTTTGAAAGCACACTGCTTAATACATTTGTGTTTAACGATACAGGCTTTGCTATTCGTTATAAAAACTATGTAAAAGGTATTCATCCGCAAAATAAACAGCCAATTGAGTATACCTCCACAATGATGGAAGTGATTGAAATTGAAAACGGCAAAGTGGCGATGATCCGCAAGTATCACGAATAACAAATAAGGATATATATGAAACATTTACTTATCGCATTATCAATATTAATGCTTAGTGCATGCGTTAGTACAAAAAATGATTTTAGATTTGATGGCTCCACACCAGAGACAACTCAAGTGGGAGTTAATAAAGTTTTAAAAGCATTAAAGCCTCAAGATTCCATGCGTTTTTTAGGCGCTTTAATCGCAATTCAATTTTCTGACGTGCAAAGCTTAGACGATATTATGGGCGACCCGACCATGATGGGGGAAATGAATTACTTTATTATTGGCAAAAAAATAGATGGTTTAAATTATTACGAAGTACTGGAGCTTGCGAGTTCGTCTCCATCAAAAGTTGAATTTTCTGTAGTGGAATAATTTCAGCTTTTTGTACTACTTTAAATGTGTAATACCAATCCGCAATAATACTTAATCATTTTGCGGGGCTAAACGTGTCGCTACCTGCGTTAAAAAATTCCCATTTAGAACAACTAAATAGTGAATTTTTTGCCTAGCTATCAACACGTTTTTCCGCCCTCAAAATAGACCACTTAATTAAGCGAATTGGTATAATTTTATGTCTATATTAAATATATTATTGAAAGGGCTAAAGTTTTAACGCTATAAAATTTAATAGTAAACTTTGTTTATTCCTGCTCATGAATTTATACTACGCTTTAGTAAGAAGCTAATTATTTATTATTTAGGTACAGGGAGTCTAAAATATAAAAATGTAAGCTACTTTGACTTAATTTTACACGATTAGATAGAGACTATGACATTAAGATTTTTTGTAATAATAGGTACTTTGATTTTAATGTGCTTTGTAACAAGTTTATTAGTAGGGTACCGCTATTTCTTTAGCCTGCCGACCATAAACACTAGTATTGAAGATTATCAAAATCGTGAATTATTAAGTCTTAAAATTGCGCTTGATAGAGAGTTTATATTTTTAGAAACACTCAATTATGACTACGCCGTATGGGATGATACCTATAATTACATGGCTGATTTTGACGTAGAATATGTAGATTCAAACTTTGTAGGTGACACCTTCTACTCTCTCAAAATTGATGGTGTGTTTATCTACGATATAAACTTTAATATGGTTTACAGGCAAGCGTATAATTATATTAAACATACTGAGTTTGATGCACCTGATTTAGATTTACAGGTTAATAAATTAAACCGCGCAATTATTCCTAATTCAAAAGCCTCTGAAGACGACAACAGTTTAAGCCATTCTGGTTTTTTGCAAACAGCGGACGGCCCTGTCATGTTTGCATCGCATGTAATAAAGCGAACAGATAAAACAGGTGAGCCTGTTGGTAGTATTGTTTTTATAAAAAAAGTAAGACCGTCGTTGATCAAGTCCTTAGCTGAGATTGCACAAGTGGAGCTTAGCTACTCACAAATAGAACAGGCTAGTTCTTTAAACGATATTGCGACGCTTAAAGGGAGCCTCCAAGGAGAGGACATTGCCACTCAAAGGAAAAGGGTGATTCTAGATATAAACGGTAATCCACTTATTGCTTTGAACATTAAGCACCACCATCAAACACTGCCAGTTTTATTTGATCACTATTTAAAACTTATTTTGTTAATGTTTTTTGTAATGTCACTTTTGAGTTTCTATATTGTAAATCGTTACTTTATTGAACCACTTATTAACGGTGCGTCCGCTATCAATTCAATGCTGGTTAAAAACGATTTACAGCCTCTGAGATTCAGTAATAAATTTTTAGAGATGCGCGTTTTAATTAGCGGGTTTAATGCATTAATTAAACAAGTTAAAGATCAAAATTTTAAGCTTGAAAAAATAAGTAAAATTGATGGGTTAACCCAAATTTACAACAGGCGTGCCTTTGACGAAATTATTGCGGCGCAATGGGAACAGGCTCAACAGCAAAAAAATGCCTTTGGAATAATATTACTTGATGTAGACCATTTCAAAAATTATAACGATTTTTATGGTCACCAAGGCGGAGACAACGTTTTACAAGCTCTTGCCCAAAAGCTAAAGCAAGTAGCTAAGCAAAACACAGGTACAGTGGCGCGCTATGGCGGCGAAGAGTTCATATTATTCTTTAAACAGCTTTCTTATGAAGAGTTTGTAGATATATCTCAGCAATTGCTTTTGGCGGTTAGGGAATTAAATCTACCTCATGAAGCGTCGCCTGTACGTGAATATTTAACAATTAGTGCTGGGTGTGTATTTGCTACAAAAGAAACCTTAAGTAGTAATAATGTGTCTATGCAATCACTAATTAAAGAAGCTGACATAATGCTTTACGAAGCGAAAAACTCAGGTAGAGATAAAACATCAATCAAATCTATATAATTCAAGTGAATTATTAAAGATGCATCAGCTGTTTTTTATTATAAAACGCTTAAACCTCTTTTCCGCCATGGCTCTGTGCTAGGTCGTCAAGTTCGGCGCAAGTATAATCAAAACCACTTTCGTCGTATTCGTATGTCACTTTTACACTATCGCCGCCATTAAAAAGTCGTGTTTTTACATCGTTAACCGGCCAGTCTTTCAGCTCGTGTAAAAACCGGTTAGCAACTTGTGAAGATTCAAAACAATAGCGAATTTCTGTTTTCATAAATAATAAAGCTCTGGCTGTTTACCCCTGCAGCTAGTGCATTATTAATGGGGCGTTCATGATTTGGTTACAAAAAATAAAGAGTTAAATTGTAAATTTTGTGTTTCAATAAATGCATCAAACTCGGTACACACTAACGTACTTTAATTAACAAATGATGACGACTTTACATGCATTATAAATTTGCTCTGATCGCAAGCTCGGTTTTTATACTAAGCGCTTGCGGTGGTTCAGGCTCAGATGATACGCCAACCGTTAACGGAAATAAAATCCCCATTTTGTCAGTCGCTGATATTCCTAGTGAATTAAGTAAGGGCCAAACAATTGAGCTAACAGCAACAGCCAGTGATAAAGACGGCACTATTACATCTGTTGTATGGCAACAAACGCAAGGGCCTGAACTAATTAGCGGGCCTTTAGAGGCAGTAACCACCTCAGTAACACTGCTAAATGCGCAAAGTTATAAGCCTGTTAATTACGCTTTTTCGATCACAGCAACCGACAATGAAGGGGCAAGCAGTGTAAAAACGCTGAGCTTTATAGCGCGCAATAATATGGATGAGATTAGCGCCGCACGGTTACTACACCAAGCAACAATGGGGCCTAAGCTTAGTGAAATACAAAACGCACAAGGTTTAAGCGAGCAGCAATGGCTTGATAAACAAATAGCGCTACCTATTAATTATCACCGTGATTATTTAGTAAAGCTAAATGACGATGACGACTTTAAATACATAAGCCGCATAGATGCATGGTGGAAAGCAGTAATGCAAAGTGACGATCAACTTCGTCAACGTGTTGCGTTTGCGTTAAGTGAAATATTAGTGGTGTCGGATGAAAATAGTGCCTTAAGAGGCCAACCTGAGGGCATGATCACTTATTACGATTTATTACTAAAGCATGCCTTTGGTAATTATCGTGACTTACTCGAAGATGTGACGCTTTCGCCTATTATGGGGACTTACTTAAGCCATTTGGGTAACGAAAAAGCAGACGATACACTTAATATTCGCCCAGACGAAAATTACGCACGTGAAGTAATGCAGTTATTTACTATTGGCCTTGAAGAACTAAATCTAGATGGGAGCGCCAAGCTTGATGCACAAGGTAATACCATTGCCACTTACGGACAGGTAGAAATAGAGGGTTTTGCACGCGTATTTACTGGTTGGACGTTTGCCGATAGTGAAACATTTAAGCGTAAAAGTCGTGATTATATTAAGGCAATGGAAGCATTTGACGAGTACCATTCTAGTAAACAAAAAACCTTACTAAACGGTGAGGTTATACCACAAGGTTATGTAGCAGAAGAGTCAATGCAAATAGCCCTCGATAACTTATTTAACCATCAAAATGTTGCGCCGTTTATTAGCAAGCAGCTTATTCAGCGATTAATTACGTCAAACCCAACACCCCAATACGTTGAGCGAGTAGCTAATATATTTATTGATAACGGCGCTGGTGTACGCGGCGATTTAGCGGCGGTAGTAAAGGCTATTTATTTAGATGATGAAGCGCGGCATTTTGGCTCAGTGCTTAATTACCAAGGTAAAATTAAAGAGCCTATTTTAAAAACTGTACAGTTTTGGCGAAATCTCGATGCTAAATCGCCAGCGGGTTATTATAAAACATGGAATTTAATAAATAGCTACGGACAAGGACCCATGCAGTCGGCTTCGGTATTTAACTTTTTTAGGCCTGATTATCAAACCGCAGCTTTGCGAAATGAAGGTATTGTTGCGCCAGAATTACAAATAGCAAACGACGCAACACTGATTGGTACCATGAACGCGCTTTATGCAAGTTTAGTATGGAGTACCGCAGAAGCGCGCAGCGATTTAAATTCAAATAGTATTTATATTTATGTTCAAGACGACATGAATGTTTTAGAGAAAAACGGTGTTAGCGCGCTATTAGCTCAGTACAACACGTTATATTTTGCAGGTGCAATGAGCAGTGACACGCGCCAAGCGTTACTTGATTTAGATGCCTATTTCAATGAAGAGCAATACCGTGAACGGGTTTCGTATTTATTATATATGATTGCTATTTCACCTGAATTTAACGTGCAGTATTAGGAGCGCATAATGAGCATTAATAGAAGAGAGTTTTTGTCGTTATGTGTAAAAGGCAGTGTATCGGCTGCCGCGCTAACGAGCCTGCAATTACAAGCATTAACTGGAGCGACTAATGCAGTTGAGCTAGGAGATTACAAAGCATTAGTGTGTGTGTATTTATACGGAGGGAATGATTCGTTAAATATGCTAGTTCCGCTTGAAGGCGAGCAACGTAGTGTTTACGAGCAAAGTAGGCAGAACCTGGCGGTAGAGAGCCCACTTGAGTTAAGTATTAAAAGCCAGTTTGCCGGTGGAGTCGGTATTCATCCCTCACTTGAACCTATACAAAATGTGTTTGAATCTCAAAATTTAGCATTTGTAGGCGGGGTAGGTACTTTACTCGCTCCCACAACATTGAATGACTATAAAAATAAAGCAATAGGTTTGCCTAAGCATTTGTTTTCGCATAACGATCAGCAAGCTGCGTGGATGTATGGTCGAGAAAAACAATCACTTAATAGCGGGTGGGGCGCACGACTTTTAGAGCGTTTAGAGTTACAAGATGAGTTTGCAGCTAATGTATCACTCGACGGTACTAATTTATGGCAAACGGGAAGTACTAGCAATGCATTTGCACTTAACAAAAGTGGCATTAGTAGTATTAACGCGTTTGGAGGGTATCAACCTCGTAGCGAGCACGTAACTTCTATTATGAACCGCTTACTAGGCAATACGAGCCATCCGTTAAGTACAGCTTATGCCAATGGCTTAACAAGTGCGATAAATAACACTCAAGCAATGAACAGCGCGTTAGAAAGCGCGCCTGCACTTATTACCCCATTTAGCGATAATAGTCTTAGTGAGCAATTTGCAGCAGTCGCTAAAACAATTAGCGTACAGGCAAAATTGAGCACTCAGCGCCAAGTGTTTTTTGTTTCTATGGGGGGGTATGATACGCACGATAACCAATTAACAACGCACCCTGCTTTATTAAATACGTTAGCTCAAGGGTTAAGTGAATTTGATAGCGCGATGAAAGAGCTTGATATGGCAGATAAAGTGACTGCGTTTACTATGTCTGATTTTGGTCGCACGTTGACCTCAAATGGCGATGGCACTGACCATGGTTGGGCAGGAAACCAAATAGTAATGGGCGGCGCAGTAAAAGGCGGCAATATATATGGCGAGCTACTAACTCAACATTTGGATGGCCCACAAGATACCGGTGGCGGGCGTTTAATTCCAAGTGTTGCTAATGAGCAGTACTTTGCCACATTGGCTCAGTGGTTTGGTGTGCCAAGCTCTGAACTTGTTGATATTTTTCCAAACTTGAGTAACTTTGATCACACAACATTGGACTTTTTTGTGTAATTAGTCGCTAATAGTAATCTAAAAGCACTTGTTAGTAGTATAAGCTACTGGTTAATAGTGCTTATCTGTTTTAATAATAAAAATCACACACAATATAGGAATCATAAAATGAAAGTTTTAGTGAGCTTAGTTAGTTTAATCGCTTTTTTACTCGTCATACTGCCAGGGCCTTTGTATAAATTTGGTATTGTAGAGCTAAAGGTTGCGTTTACGGGATTTAGATTTGGCGTTTATGCTGGTGGCGCTGCATTGGTGCTACTTATAATACAAGCGCTATTTATGCGTAAAACGTTAACGCTAAGCAGTGGTGTTATTGCACTTGTGTTTTCGGTTGTGGCTATTGCTATGCCACTTAACATGATGAACAAAGCTAAAGGCGTACCGGCAATTCATGACATTTCAACAGATTTAGTTAACCCACCAAAATTTGTAGCAATTGCGCCACTACGTGCAAACGCATCTAACCCAGTAGAATACGCGGGCGAAGAAACGGCAGTACAGCAACGCAAAGCATACCCTGAACTGGCAACGTTAAGCTTCGCACAATCTAAAGCCGATTTGATGACAGCAAGCGAACAAGCAGTTAAAAATCTTGGTTTTGCAGTAGTAAGTGCAAACACGGCTACAGGTATTGTAGAGGCTACCGATACAACAACGTGGTTTGGTTTTAAAGACGATGTGGTTATTCGTATTAAAGATGAAGGCAGCCAACGTTTTGTTGATATTCGTAGTAAGTCGCGAGTAGGGCGTAGTGATTTAGGAAAAAATGCAGAGCGCATTCATTCAATTATTAATGAATTAAACAGCTTACTTGCAAAATAATTAAATTTAGCTCCCTAGTCCTAACGATTAAGCCCAAACACTGTTTGGGCTTTTTTTGTGCCTATTTTATATTGTCAGGTTCTATTCACAGGCTATGTACTATGCTGTTGATGATTTAAATTTTTAACCACTATGGAGTTATTATGAAAACAGTAGGATATGCAGCAAAAAGCCAAGGTTCTGAATTGACAGAATTTTCTTTTGAGCGCCGCGATTTACGAAATAACGATGTAGAAATTGAAATTTTATACTGTGGTGTGTGCCATTCAGATTTACACGCCGTACGAAATGATTGGGGTGGCAGTGACTACCCATTAGTACCTGGGCATGAAATTGTTGGTAAAGTTATGTCGGTAGGTAGCGACGTTAAAAAATACAAGCAAGGCGACACGGTTGCTGTTGGTTGTATGGTTGATTCGTGCCAAAGCTGCGATCAATGTGATAACGATGAAGAGCAATTTTGCCGCGAAGGTATGATTGGTACTTACGCAGGCAAAGACCGCATTAGTGGTGAAATGACCCAAGGTGGGTATTCTAAACATGTCGTTGTACGCGAAGAATTCGTACTTTCCGTACCAGAAAATTTAGACCTTTCTCGCGTAGCACCGCTACTTTGTGCAGGTATTACTACTTACTCGCCACTTCATAAATGGGGCGTAAAAAAAGGTAGCCGTGTTGGTGTTGTTGGTCTAGGCGGACTTGGCCATATGGCTGTTAAAAATGCAGTTGCAATGGGCGCAAGCGTTACGGTAATTGGCCGTAGTGAGTCTAAAAAAGATGATGCGGTTAAATTGGGTGCTCAGCACTACTTAGTGTCATCTAATGATGACGAAATGAAAGACTCGCAATCTGCCTTTGACGTCATTATAGATACGGTACCTGTAAAACATGATTTATCTATTTACACACCACTACTTGATGTAGATGGCACTTTAGTTATTGTAGGCCAAGTTGGCCCTGTAGATGAGCTAAGCACGGTGCCATTATTAATGGGTCGCCGTCGTATTGCAGGCTCACTTATTGGTGGTATTGCACAGACGCAACAAATGCTCGACTTTTGTGGTGAAAATAACGTGCTACCTGAGTGCGAAATGATCAACATAGACGAAATTAACACGGCATACGAGCGTATGGAAAAGTCTGACGTACGATACCGCTTTGTTATTGATATGGCATCGCTAAGCGCTTAATTTACTAGGTAAATTAAAAATAAAAGAGCCGCTAATTAGCTAACACCGATCAGTTAAGGTATTTTTGATCGGTTGACCGATCTTTTGGTTGCTTCACAATACCCTTATCATCTTTTGATTATGAGGGTATTTTTATGCTTAGTCATTGGTTACTTGATACGGATATATTCGCCACTCCTGACTCTTTATCTACATTTCAGAAACATATCCCTCTTGAGTGGATTTCTAATGTGCTCGAACAGACCGATAAAGCAAGTATTCGCAAACGTAAGTTACCTGCTGAGCTTGTCGTCTGGCTTATCATTGCAATGGGTCTTTTTCGCGACCGCTCTATTAGTGACGTTGTTGAGAAGTTAGATTTAACACTCACTGATACCCTGGGCGATACGGTTGCTCCAAGTGCTATTCCTCAAGCGAGACAGCGCCTGAGTAGCGACCCCCTCCAAGCCTTATTTCACCTATGTGCAGCCCATTGGACACAAGAAGAAGATGCTGATGATACGTGGTATGGACTCCGGTTATTTTCTGTCGATGGAACGCAATTTCGTGCACCCGATACACCAGCTCTTGCTGAGCACTTTCACTATATTAAGCACAGTAAAAACCGTCATACAGAATATCCTATTGTACGCCTATGCGCCTTAAGCTCCTTGCGTAGCCGGTTGATACACCACGTTGCCTTCGGGCCCAGTTATCAAGGTGAGGTGAACTACGCAAAGCAGTTATTTGGTCATGTAAGTGATAACAGTCTAACTATTTTTGACCGATGTTATCTCAGCGCTGAGCTACTGATTAATTGGCGTAAGCAACACCCACAGTCGCACTGGATGGTCCCGATTAAAAGCAACACGCAATACACCGTCATTGAATCTTACTCTGAGCATGACTTCAAAGTAGAGATGAGTGTATCTGCGCATGCCAGAAAACAAGACCCTTCGCTTCCTGAGTGCTGGCAGGCCAGACTGGTTCTTTATCCTGAGCCAATGGGGCCTGGAAAAATAAAAGGTCTGCTGTGCTCTTTGGATGATAAACAGGCTTTTGGTGCACAGGCCATTCTTGATGTCTATTTCGAGCGCTGGGAAATTGAAAATAGCTATGGAGAAATAAAACACCAGATGCTTGAGGATAGTATTCTTTTGCGTAGTCAGACTGTGGATGGAGTCAATCAAGAGCTATGGGGTATATTGCTAGCCTACAATTTAATTCGAGTAGAGATAAGTCGAATAGCCAAAGAGGCTAAAGTCTCCCCGCTGAGAATTAGTTTTGTCATGGCTTTGCGGGATATACAGGATGAAATACTCTGGTGTGCCATCGCTTCGCCAGGTTCAATTCCAAAGAAATTAAGGGCAATGCGAGAACGAGTGAAACGTTATATTCTTCCAGAAAAAAGAAAACGGCCCAAAAGTAGGACCGTTCGAATTTCAAAAACTCGGTACACCATTAAGTCAAAGCATGCTTAACTGAATGGTGTTA
>NZ_WTKV01000024.1:0-77576 GCF_011378705.1 Pseudoalteromonas sp. SA25
TAAACCTGAGACACGAGACGAGTCACTACGGTGATGAAGTTGCTGATGCCATACTTCCAGGAAAAGCCTCTAAGCTTCAGATTATATGGAATCGTACCCCAAACCGACACAGGTGGTCAGGTAGAGAATACTAAGGCGCTTGAGAGAACTCGGGTGAAGGAACTAGGCAAAATCGTACCGTAACTTCGGGAGAAGGTACGCTCCTATCTGTGATGAGACTTGCTCTCTAAGCGGACGGGAGCCGCAGTGACCAGGTGGCTGGGACTGTTTATTAAAAACACAGCACTGTGCAAAATCGCAAGATGACGTATACGGTGTGACACCTGCCCGGTGCCGGAAGGTTAATTGATGGGGTTATCCTTAGGGAGAAGCTCTTGATCGAAGCCCCGGTAAACGGCGGCCGTAACTATAACGGTCCTAAGGTAGCGAAATTCCTTGTCGGGTAAGTTCCGACCTGCACGAATGGTGTAACCATGGCCACGCTGTCTCCACCCGAGACTCAGTGAAATTGAAATCGCAGTGAAGATGCTGTGTACCCGCGGCTAGACGGAAAGACCCCGTGAACCTTTACTACAGCTTGGCACTGAACATTGAACCTACATGTGTAGGATAGGTGGGAGACTTTGAAGCAGCGACGCTAGTTGTTGTGGAGTCAACCTTGAAATACCACCCTTGTAGTTTTGATGTTCTAACGTTGGCCCCTGAATCGGGGTTACGGACAGTGCCTGGTGGGTAGTTTGACTGGGGCGGTCTCCTCCTAAAGAGTAACGGAGGAGCACGAAGGTTGGCTAAGTACGGTCGGACATCGTACGGTTAGTGTAATGGTAGAAGCCAGCTTAACTGCGAGACAGACACGTCGAGCAGGTACGAAAGTAGGTCATAGTGATCCGGTGGTTCTGAATGGAAGGGCCATCGCTCAACGGATAAAAGGTACTCCGGGGATAACAGGCTGATACCGCCCAAGAGTTCATATCGACGGCGGTGTTTGGCACCTCGATGTCGGCTCATCACATCCTGGGGCTGAAGTCGGTCCCAAGGGTATGGCTGTTCGCCATTTAAAGTGGTACGCGAGCTGGGTTTAGAACGTCGTGAGACAGTTCGGTCCCTATCTGCCGTGGGCGTTTGAGAATTGAGAGGGGTTGCTCCTAGTACGAGAGGACCGGAGTGAACGAACCGCTGGTGTTCGGGTTGTCATGCCAATGGCATTGCCCGGTAGCTACGTTCGGAACTGATAAGCGCTGAAAGCATCTAAGCGCGAAGCAGGCCTCGAGATGAGTTCTCACTAGACTTTTAAAGTCTCTGAAGGGCCGTTGAAGACTACAACGTTGATAGGCAAGATGTGGAAGTGGTGTGAGCCATTAAGCTAACTTGTACTAATTACCCGTGAGGCTTAACCATACAACGCCAAACGCGTTTTATGTGATAGTGAAACAAGCGAAGAAGTTAATATGACTAAAGTAGATATTACTTAAGAAAGACTTAAAAAATATTATCAGATATTTTCCAAATTCAGTTAGTGCGTAGCGATACGAATTAACGCCCAAATTTGCTTGGTGACAATAGCGTTTTGGACCCACCTGATTCCATGCCGAACTCAGTAGTGAAACGAAACAGCGCCGATGATAGTGTAGCATTTGCTATGTGAAAGTAGGACATTACCAGGCTTCAAATTAAAGAAACCCGTTACAGCAATGTGACGGGTTTTTTGCTGTCTGGGATTTAATAAATAGCCAATAGCCCATGCCGAACTAAGTAGTGAACCAAACAGCTCGAAGGCGAGCCCCGGCCAACGATAGTGTAGCATTTGCTATGTGACTTTCTACCGCTGTGGGCACTACGACATTACCAGGCTTCAAATTAAAGAAACCCGTTACAGAAATGTGACGGGTTTTTTGCTGTCTGGGATTTAGTAAATAGCCAAGAGCCCATGCCGAACTCAGTAGTGAAACGAAACAGCTCGAAGGCGAGACCCATTGAAGGCCGCCCTGACACAAAGAGAGTGTAGCATTTCACTGTGGCTCTCCACCGCTGTGGTCACTACGACATCCTACTGCGTAGCGCACCGACTTCAAATTGTAGAGGGCCCGACTAGAAATAGTCGGGCTTTTTTACATCTCCAGAAAAGTGAAATGTGCGCAGTTAACACATACTCATACCAACACCCATCACGTAGGTCGTTCGAGCGTAGCGACTCCCGACGTTAAAATCACATCTAGGAGTGTGCAATTAATATTTATAAAAGTAGGATTGTTAATGAGTGCAGAGATATTTAGTCGTTAAGCATTACTTAAAATTTTATCTAGTTGTCCTGTTCTCAGTTTTATATAGATACTTCTAATAAAGTACTTAAGAAAACTGTACTATTACAGGTGTTTTAAAATAACTATAACGAGAAACAAATGAAATTATTAACTGCAGCAACTTTAATAGTTGCTTCATCGACAGCTTTTGCACGCCCTGCACCGTTAGTGTCTATTCCTACTCATGATGCCTTTTTTAATAGTATTGCAGCGCATTGCGGTAAAGCTTTTGAAGGTGAAGTAGCGGTAGATAACGCGAAAGGCCCAAGCTCATTTACAGATAAAAAACTGGTTATGCATGTACGTAAATGTAGTGAGACTGAGTTACAAGTACCGTTTCATGTAGGAGACGATGCATCACGTACGTGGATCATAACTAAAACGGGTAGCGGCTTGAGTTTAAAGCACGATCATCGTCATAAAGATGGAACAGACGACGCATCAACTATGTATGGTGGCCATACGCTTGATGCAGGGTCTGCGCAGATACAGTCGTTTCCAGCAGACCAATACTCTAAAGAGTTATTTGTAAAACAAGGTCTTGCGCAGTCTGTAGGTAATACATGGCAAATGTATATTTACCCAGAAGTATTTACTTATCGATTAATTCGCCAAGGACGTGAGTTTAAGGTGGATTTTGATTTAACTAAACCGATTACTCCACCATCAGCACCTTGGGGTTATAAAGACTAAGGTTACTTACCCTTACTTGTATCTTCTTTAGTTTCGCATTGGAGTAAAACACTTAAATCTGGTTGGTAAGCGCGTGGTTTTGTTGGAAAGCGCTCGTACTCTTGCACGCCTTCAAGTATTTTCAACATAAAGGTATTGCCGCGGCATAGACGGTCCGCATGGCGTAATAAAAATACACTTTGATTGGTAAAGTGTTTGTAATCGTCTGACTGGATTTCTATTTTATAGTTGTCTTCGCCAATTTTGGTTTGGTAGTAATGCACTTTGTTGTCAAAGTCGTAGAGCTTCTCTGTTTCGGCTTTTTCAGCAAGTGCAGTATTTGCACTTGAAAGGGCCACCAGTGTAGCGCCTATAAATAAGCGTGGTGCGTTTATTCCTTTCATAAAATGTATCCTTTAATTTGCGAACTTTATACCCATTAATAAGAGTAATAAGGTCGATTTCTTTACGTATTAGTCTAACACCCAAAAAGGGAAAGTGTGATGTTCAAACAAATAAAACAACTTTTTGCTGTATTCGATGAACAGCAGCCAAGTATGCAAGAGCACGATTTAAAAACAGCGGTTGCTGCATTATTAATTGAAGTTATGCGCGCAGATACCAAGCTTGAACATGATGAACAACGAACCCTGACTGTAACCTTAAAAAAGTACTTTAATTTAACAGACACTGAGGTTAATGAGCTTACTAATAATGCGGCAAGTAGCTTAGATGATTCGATAGATTACTTTCAGTTTTCAAAACAGATTAATGAGCACTGTAGTGCGGCGCAGCGAATAGAAATAATAGAATTATTATGGCGCTTAGCGTATGCCGATGGAGAAATAGATCCCCAAGAAGACTACGTTATACGTAAAGTAGCAGGGCTTTTATATGTAACGCATACCGACTTTATCGCCGCCAAAATAGCAGCGACAAAGTAATTAGTTATTTAGGCGTGCAAGTTATCTTAACTTACTTGCAACGCTTACTAACTGATGAGCGAGGGCTGATACTTTTTCAGCCGTTACAGGTTCATTTATTTGCCCATTCTCATTAAACAGTGTGTGCACAGCGGGTACTGCAAGTTGATCGGCAAGTACTAACGATCCAATGCCGCTTAATATATCACGCACATGATTTAAACCGCGTAAGCCGCCAAGCCCACCAGGCGATGCTGCAAACAAAGCAACCACTTTATTACGAAAAGCAGGAACAGCACCTTGCTCTGTACGCGATGCCCAATCAATCGCATTTTTTAGTGCTGCGGTAATAGAGCCGTTGTACTCTGGGCTTGCTAGTAAAATACCGTCGGCTGTACGTAGCTTATCTTTTAAAAGCTGTACATCGCTAGGTGTACCTTGCGCTTCAATATCTTCGTTAAATAGTGGGATGTTTAATTCGTTTAGTTTTATTACTTCTACTTCAGCACCTGTTTGTAGAGCAAAACGTGCTGCCTCATTAATAATTTTTTGATTAAAGCTTTCTTGGCGAAGGCTTCCAGCTAGGGCGATAATTTTTGGTGCTGACATGGTAGTGGCCTTTTAATGTTTTAAGTTACATGACTAATGTAGCAAAATTTCACTTGTAGAAAACCCTAATAAACGCAACACTTATGTGCGTATATGCACATAAGTAAAAGGTAGGCAGCATGGCGATAAAATTTGAAGATTGGCAAGATGTTAAAGTTGCGTTTGAAGTAGCACGGTTAGGCACGCTGACAGCAGCGGCCGAGGAGCTTAATGTGCACCACAGCACAGTGCTTAGACGCATTAATAATCTTGAAGAAAACTTAAATGCACGGCTTTTTCATCGCCATGCTCGTGGCTACAAGGTTACTGAAATTGGCACCAAGTTATTTGCAACAGCACAAACAATCCATAGCTCCTTAGAGCAGTTACATAACGATATAGTAGCAGCCGATAGCACCCTTAGAGGTAGTTTGTTGCTAACGACAGTAAGTGGCTTTATGGATATACTTGGTGATGTCTGTGAGCAATTTCAGGCGCTACATCCACAAGTGCAGCTTGAGGTCATTTTAGAACAAAAAAGGCTAAGGCTCGATCACGGACAAGCACACATTGCAGTGCGTGCAGGCCCAAGACCTGATGAAGGCGATTATATTGCTCAGCATTTGGCGCAGCTTTCATCGGGTTTATACGCTAATAAACGTTACATTAATAAGTACGGTATGCCTAAATTATTAAGTGATTTACAACAACATAATTTTGTATCGGGCGTGGTAGGTTTTAATGCCCGCGTGCCTTATTTTTCATGGGCTGATGAACATATTCCTGCATCGCAAATTAAGCTGCGAGTATCTGAAACCGCAGAAGCGACTCGTGCAATCATTAAAGGGCTAGGCATTGGCGGATTACAGCATGACGTAGCGGCGCAATATCCTGATTTAGTGCCTATATTGCACAGTGAGTTAAGCTGGCCTACCGATGTATGGTTAGTCACGCATCACTTAGTGCATCGCACTGCTAAAGTGCAAGCTTTTGCAGGGTTGTTAAAAACACATTTTAGTAAGTTAGCTGCTAATCAATAGCTTTAGCAGCATTTTAGCTGTGTTTTAAATGATTATAGTGTTTTTTTTACTTCTATTCCTAGGCGTTTAGCCAAGCGTACTAAGTTTGCTCTATCTAATTCAAGTACTCTTGCTACTGCCGACCAGTTGTAGTTATGCTGTTTTAATTGCTCGGTAATTATGTTGTATTGCAACGATTCTACAGCTTGTTTTAAAGGTTGGTTGATTAAGGCGTTCGCTGTACTTCGGCTCTCTGCTATAGGGGGTTGCAGCGCACTCGGTGTTAAGTCACAGTGCTCGCTTGTAATGGTTATTATTGGATTTTGCCATTGGCTTTGTTTTGCTTTTAGGGCGCTGCGGCTAATGACATGTTCAAGCTCGCGAACGTTACCTGGCCAGTTGTACTGATTAAGCAATGCTTGCGCTTCGGGGCTTAGTTTTAATTGTTTTATCCCTAATTTACGGGCTGTTTGCTCAATAAAATAACCAGCTAAGAGTGTTATGTCGTGCTCGCGTTTACTAAGTGGTGGCACAGTAATAGGGTAGACACTGAGGCGATGGTATAAATCGGCTCTAAAGCGACCTTGAGCTACTTCTTCTTTTAAATTTCTGTTGGTTGCAGCAACGACGCGTACATCTACGTATTTTGGCGTGTCTTCTCCTACCGTTTGTATTTCGCCGCTTTGTAGCACTCGTAATAGTTTACTTTGCATGGCAAGGGGCAGTTCGCCAATTTCATCTAAAAATAATGTACCGCCATCAGCTAATTGAAATTTACCTTGGCGCGAATTTTGTGCGCCTGTAAAAGCCCCTTTCGCATGACCAAAAAATTCACTTTCAGCAAGGCTTTCGGGAAGTGAGGCGCAATTTAAGTGAATAAGCGGTTGATCTTTACGAGCTGAATTTAAGTGAATATTACGCGCAACAAGTTCTTTCCCTACCCCTGTTTCACCTAATATAAGCACGCTAAAGTTAGATGCTGCAACGAGTTTAATGTCGTTTTTAAGTGTTTGCATTAACGGGCTTTGACCAATAATTTCACCGCCGTCACGTGTTAATGCTTCACGATTTAGTTCTTGTACTAATGCACTTGAGTGCTGTGCATGCTGTTTGTAGTGGGCAAGTTCTAAGGCCGTTTTAAAGTGCGCACTACACAGCGTTTGTAAAGTATTGAGTGTATCAGCGCTTATGCTGTTAAATGCATTAGCGTTAAGGCTATCAAACGTAAGTACGCCAAGTAGCGCGTTTTTATCATAAAGAGGTAAACCTAAACATGCATGTACCGGTATGTCGCCGGTTTTAGCTAATAGCAATCCATCGTATGGATCGGGTAGTGGGCAGTCGTGCGCAAATTGAAGCGCGAGTGTGCTTTTGCAAATAGCTTCTAGGCGAGGGTGTTCTACTATTTTAAATCGTCTGCCAAGGCTGTCGGACATTAACCCTTTAATTGCCAGTGGTTTTAATTGCTCGCCCTGAAGCACTAATAACGCACTTGCATCACTAGGAATCACCCGCTCAACCGTTGCTAGTAATTGATCAAAGCTATGCTCGTGTAGTGTACTTTGAGCAAGCTCTAGAGCAACTTGTGTAAGGTTGAATTGCTGATTCATGTCAAAATGACCTATTCGAGTTTTTATGAGTCAATTTATAGTAGGTCATAAAGACTCATAGTGTAAAGTGGTTTAATTTAACTTGTTGAATTTAATTGAATAAATTTGTTGGCACAGTATGTGTAATAGCTAAGTAACGTAGTTAGTTACAGAGATCGCCATGAACACACTAATGCTGAATAATTTAAATAATCAAACACAGTTTAGTTCACTATACGAAACAGTATTATTTGCTGCCAATACTGCATTAGCTGTGAGTTTAGTGTGTATTACGGCAAGTATTTTAATTAGCTACCCGTTTGCTGAGTACTTTTCCATGGCGGTGCAAGTATCAGCTCATATTGGCACTATTGTTATTGCTGCTATTTTAAAAGTAAGTTACGTGCTGCGCTGTGTTGCACAACATGGTTTAGGGCAGGAGGTACGATAATGCGCCCTATAAACTTAACTGAGCCAATGCCAGCACGCGTTGCTATTCATCAAGTATCTCAATGGCCGTTATGGATGCTCGCTTTTAGACCTTTCTTTTTGGGCGGTGGCTTATTGGCATTTTTGTCAGTGGGGTATTGGCTACTTATTCTAACAGGCCATGCAAGTTGGCACTTATCGATACCTGCGACATTATGGCACGCGCACGAAATGCTGTTTGGCTTTGCAGGAGTTGTAGCTGTTGGCTTTTTACTTACCGCTGCACAGACGTGGACAGGCGTACCGAGCATAAGTGGCAAAGCCCTTATGTGGCTTACGTTTATATGGCTTGCAGCGCGCTTAGCCTTTTTTGTGATATTGCCTGATATTGCTCATTTTAATTTATATGCTGCACTTACATTACAAGTTATTTGGTGGCTAGGCGCCATAGCAGTACTGGCTAATATGTTATTAAAAGCCAATAGCAAAAGTAACTATCCGTTTTTAGCTATTTTAGCTGTGCTTTGTGGGCTCAATGTATTGTATTTAATACTTGTTTTAAAACAAAACATGCAGCTTGCACTTGGTGTGGTTGATACCGCAGTACTGGTAATTACTTTACTAGTTGGCATTGTTGCGGGTCGCGTTTTACCATTTTTTACCGCTAAAGGTCTAGGTTTAACCGCACAAGTTCGCACTCCTAAAATAGATAAAGCGGTGATGTATTTATCTATTTTGGCTATCACTTTATTTTTCATCAACAAGTTGTTTTTGAACACGATTAATCCTGCGTTAGTTGTTGCAACTGTTGCTGCGCTTCACCTGGTCAGGGCTGGTTTTTGGTGGGATAGCAAGGTATTGAGAGTGCCGTTGTTATGGTCTTTACATTTTTCCTACTTAGCGTTAGGCGTAGGGTTAATGATGGTTGCATCTAGCTTTTATAGCAGTGCAATACAATTTAAAGATGCGCTGCACTTAATCACTATTGGCACAATAGGTATGATGATTTTAGCAATGATGACGCGTGTATCACATGGTCATACAGGGCGTACACTCGCTATTCCTCATTACATGGCTGTTGCTTTTGCGTTTTTGCTTGTGGCCGCTATTACTCGTTCATTACTCCCTTTTATTATTGGGCCTCACCTTGCTTGGCAAATAAGTGCTGTGCTGTGGTTAGTGGCTTTTTCATTATTTTTAATTCACTGCACACCTATATTAACGCGGCGTCGTGTTGATGGGCGTCGTGGTTAGTTCATCCATAGGAAACACATATGTTATCTGATAAAACCATTGAGATTGTAAAAAGCACAGTTCCGTTATTAGCGCAGGCGGGTACGGTTGTTACCGATCATTTTTATAAGCGTTTATTTAGCCATAATCCTGAGCTTAAAAATATTTTTAATATGGCGAATCAAGATACAGGTCGTCAGCAATTTGCACTTTTTAATGCATTGGCTGCGTATGCACAAAATATTGATAATTTAGCCGTATTAAAAGAAGCGCTAACACGTATTAATCATAAGCATACAAGCTTGAATATTTTACCTGAGCATTACCCTATTGTAGGTGCACACTTAATTGGTACGCTTAAAGAGCTTCTTCCTGATCAATTTACTCCCGATGTTGAATACGCCTGGCGCGAAGCTTACGGCGTACTTGCTGATATTTGTATAACCGAAGAAGCTGCTTTGTATGAGCACAGTAAAAATAAACACGGTGGTTGGGCGGGAACTCGCCAATTTGAAATAACCAACAAACAGGCTGAATCAGAACTAGTAACGAGCTTTACACTTACGCCAGTTGATGGCGAAGCTGTTATTACACATAAACCAGGGCAGTATTTAGGTATTAAAGTTAAGCCAGAGGGCGCTGAATATGAAGAAATTCGCCAATATTCTATTTCGCAAAAAAGTAACGCTAAAAACTACCGTATTAGTGTTAAAAAAGAGCTACAGCCAAAGCCTGGCATGGTGTCTAATCATTTACACTCATTAGAGCAAGGCACTATTGTTGAGCTATACCCGCCGGCAGGAGACTTCTTTTTACGTAATAATACAAGTCCAGCGGTACTCATTTCAGCAGGTGTTGGGCAAACGCCAATGCTGGCTATGCTTGAAACGTTATTAAGTGACAACTCTAATCAAGAGATTATGTATTTACATGCCTGCGAAAATACTCAGCAGCATTCGTTTTCAAAATATTTAAATGAGTTAAATGCAGTTTATAACCGCTTACAAACAATGACGTGGTTTAACCAAGCGACAGAGGGCGCTGACTTTACTGGGTTAATGAACCTAAACGCAGTACAAGCACAGCTACCATTGAGTAGTGGTGACTTTTACTTATGTGGTCCTGCCGGTTTTATGGCATTTATAAAAAACCAGTTACTTGAGTTAGGTGTTAAAAACGAGCAGATTCATTATGAAGTGTTTGGTCCGCATCAAGACTTGTAATAACGCTTTAAAATAGAAAAAGGCGCGCAGCGATATGCTGCGCGCCTTTTTTATTAATTTATAAACATTAATAAAGTGCCTTATAACTCTTTACAGGTAACACCTTCAAGTACTGTAGTAAGCTCTTTTTTAGGATAGTAAAGCTCGCATTGGTTATTACGTAGTTGCAAAATAAACTTCTCAGATTTTATATTATGCGCGCCCATAATTACTCTGCCATCAGACCCTTTACTCATTGCATGATCAATTAGCAGTTCGCTACGTTTAGTAAATACCGAATCGGCAAGTGTTACTAATGTGCCTCCCTTAACTTGTTGAATTGCCTGTTGTAGTGTTGTAATAACGCTGGGATTAACGCTCGTTAATATAGCGGGTTTAGCAGGCTCACTATCTACACTTTGGCATCCGCCTAAAGCGAGTAAGGTGGCTAATGGGAGTAATAATTTAGCCATTACCTTTCCTCACCCAGCGTTGGCCAAGTTAAGTCCATATTACGCTGGGTAAATTGTACCGGCATATTTAAAGGAATGAGAGATTCACGAGAGCTTGAAAAATTAGCTGGTTCTGCTTTTGCAGCAGCCGTTCTAACTGGACAACTGCCATTCTCAACATGAAATAATGCGGTGGCTAAAACGGCCTCGTCACTGTCACCTAACTGATGATCAAAGTCGTCCTCAATTTCACAACCTTGAACATCAGCATCAAATTGTGGAGTAGGGGTTGGTGTAAAACCCGCAGCGTATTCGCCAAATCCTTTGCTATTTACGCCACTAAACTGAATAGTGTAATAGGTTGTTGCGCAGTTATGAGTTGGGGTAAAGCCATAGGGCTTACCGCAGGTTGTGTCGCCAATTAAAATAACTTCTGCGTCTATACCTTTTAAACCATTAATAAAAGCTTCTGATGCCGAACAGGTGCCTGATGTGCTTAATACATAAACCTTTGATAGGTTTAAATCAGGTAGGTTTTCACCTGTGCTAAAAAAAGTAGAGTAATCTATTTCTTCATCAATAAATGGGAAGGGCGAATCAACGGGTTGTTTATCGTTTTGTTGAGTTTGATAATAAAAGCGGTTGTTAACGTTGGCATTACCGGCAACCATATAAGCTAATTGTGCCGACAGTGCTAATAAACCACCACCGTTATATCTAAAGTCGATTACAAGCTCATCAATACCATCGGTTTTAAACTTATTTACCGCATCAATAAGCCCTTCTTGGGCAATGCTTATATGGCTATTAAATTGCATGTAACCCACGCTTGAACCATTTGCGGTTGTAATCGTTTTAACATTTTGAACAGGTGTTTGTTCAATATTACCAGCGGTTACATTAAATGTTTTTTCGGCGCCATCGTTACTGCGTACAACAATAGTATGTGAGTCGCCGTTAGTAGGACTAAATAAACCTTCGTTAAGCGTATCTACACCCGACTCTGTATTGGTATTAATGCTAACACCGTCAACTGAAAGTACGGTATCACCACGTTGAAAGCCTATTTGGCTTGCAGGCGAATCATCTTCAAGATAAGCAACGCGTAAAATACGATCGGCTGTATCGCCAATAAACGCCCAATTTATACCGTAACCAGAAGTAACGCCCGATTGCGCTTCTTGAAAGTAATCTTCAGTAGGTTCTGAAAAATGAAAGTTATCTTTTTTTGCACCTGAGTCGGTAAGCTGCTCTGTTTTTAATTGAGCGAAGTAATCGGCTACTGTTGTAAAGCTTTCAGGGTCGTTATCGGCAATCTCATCATACCAAAGGTATGTTTCGTCGCTCCAAGAGCGAAGCCAAAGCTTTTCATAAAGGGCAGAACCCGCTTGATCTGGGTAGGGGTTGTTGTTATTAAAGGGATCGTTACCCGTACGAGGGGTTTCGCAAAAGTTTTTTAAATCGTTAGAGGGTTCAAATACCCCCGCTGTCCATGTTGGGCTGCTATTAACAGGTGTTGTAACTACAGGAGCTGAGTCGATACCGCCTCCGCCGCCACAACCTGTTAAAGCAAAGCCCGAAAGCACTGCAAAAATAGCAAGCGAGGTTTTATTATTTTTAAACATAGTTAAGAACTTCCTGTAAATAAGTTGTTTAAAATGTTACAGCACTCGCTCGTTTATTCAACATTTATAACTTTGATTTATGTAAATGAGTGTTAAAGCTTAGAGCTTGCTCGCACTACTTGTATCTGCAAATGCTTGCTTTTTCCACGCATTAAATAACTTTTGCTGTTTATCAGAGATTTTTAAACCGTATGTTTTTTGCATGTAAGCGTAAGTGTCGGCTATACGTTTACGTGCATAGACAGGCGGTTCAACTACACGTTGCTTAAAGTTTACTTTTACTTCGCAACGACCATACTGTGTGGCGTTTTCGCTAAGCATACCAAAACGATAATTAGAGCGATCGGCATTAATTTCGCCAATAGCTGGCGCTAAGTTATTTATATCAGCTTCCATTTTTCTAAATTTAGCACTTACTTTACGGCAGTTTTTACGTCCGCCATCTTGCCAACATTGTAGCTGATGACCAAATTCCCACGCCGGAACAATATGTTCCCACTCAATGCGTAGTGCTCGCACATTTACTTTGCCTGAGCGGGTAAGTGTATTTCGAGGAATGTAACCACAGTTAGAAGGATCAGGAATGAGTTTTTTGCCTTCTTTTTTAATATCACAACCGCAGTAAATACTTTTGGCGTTGTCAGGGAGGGTTTTAATTAAATGTCTTTTAGCCGTTGAAAAACGGGTAAATTGTTCGGCTGATACCGAAACGCACACACAACAAGCCAGTAAGGCCAGAATAAATCGAGTCATATCCATCACAAATGTGAACTACAGGAACAGGCAGTTTAAAGCCTTGAAGATAAAAGATAAAGTTAACTTAAGGCCTGCACTTATATTACTAAAAAGTGTCCGATTAATTTTTTATTCAAAGTTATTTTCACTATTCATTTATTTCTTACTATTTATCGTATTTTAACCACACAAGATTATACGTTAAGGAGTATGCTTAAAGCTTACTCAATATGGGGATTTGGATTGCAAATGAAATTTGTTGATTATTATGCAGTGCTTGGAATATCGCCTGATGCAGACGATAAAGCGGTTAAAGTAGCTTATAAAAAGTTAGCCAGAAAATATCACCCAGATGTAAGCAAAGAGCCTCAAGCAGAAGATAAGTTTAAAGAAATAGCAGAAGCTTACGAAGTCATTCATAACAAAGAAGAACGCACTAAATACGACGAGTTACGTCGTCATCAACAAAATCGTGCTCGTCAACAGCAAGGTAATTATGGTGGTAACAATGCCTCATCGCAAAGTAATTATCAGCAAAGCGATCCTCAAACCGATCAAGAGTTTTCTGATTTTGTTAATTCAATGTTTGGCGGCGCCGGTGGATTCAATCGTTCCGGGCAGAGCAGAAGTAACGCCGCTCGCGCGCAAAAAGGACAAGATGTGGAAATAGAGTTCCCGATTTTTCTTGAAGAGACTTTAGTTGATACCGTTAAGCCTGTTGAGTTTATGTTACCGCAGCGAGATAGTAGTGGTCGTGTCTCTGAAATTAAAAAATCACTTAAAGTGAAAATTCCCGCAGGCTCAGTAAATGGCGAACGAATTCGACTAAAAGGGCAAGGCGGATTAGGGTCAGCGAACGGGCAAAATGGCGACTTGTACTTACAAATTAGTTTAGTGCCCCACCCATTATTTGATGTTGAAGGTCATAACCTAAATATAGTCGTCCCTCTTGCACCATGGGAAGCGGCTCTTGGTACAAAAATAAATTTACCTACGTTGGCAGGCAAAATCCAATTAACTATTCCATCTAATAGTCAGTCTGGTCAACGCTTGCGTATTAAAGGTAAGGGATTAATGAGTAAAAAAGCCAAAGGTGATTTATTTGCTGTGCTTAAAATTGTTAATCCAACATCTGTTGATGATACCAGTAAAAAACTTTGGGAAGAATTAGCCGAAAAAGCTCACTTTGATCCCCGTAATAACTGGAGCAAGCCATAATGCAAATTATCGTGACACAAAAAGATGATTTACTTACTAGCAAAGAGCTATGTTTGAGTAGTGATATTAGCGAAGCAATTTTATATGAGCTAGTTGAGCACAATATTGCGGTTCCAATTGAGGGGAAGCATGTTACGCAGTGGCAATTTACGGTATCTGCAGTGACCTTAGTTAAAAAAGCGGCCCGTATTCAACATGACTTTTCGTTAGATTGGTCGGCAATAGCTTTAGTTTTACAATTGCTGGATGAGCGTGATGAGTTGATTTTCGAAAACGAAATGTTAAAGCGACATTTGAGTCGATTTAAACACTTGGAATAAAATCTGCCCTTGGGTACTTCCTAGGGCTTATTTACTCTTTGGTGAAAGTGCGCTAGTTCTTAAAAACCAATATGACTACTTTGATTTATTCTTACTTTTAATTCGGATAAATCGTTTTAGTCGTATGTTTTGCATAAGTAGTAATATTCCACTTAGGCAAAAAAGTACGCTGGTTGCTGCAAAACTAATAAGCAGCGGATTATTAAAATCCTCTCGCTCATCGTAATCCATAATATGTAACATCCAAAAAAAGTCGAAAATTCGCCATAGTGTGCTGCGAACGGTGACAACTCTGCCGTTATTTTCTGACAAATACAGTGTTGTGTTAAATGTGTCGTCAAATTGTACCTGCCAAACATTGGTTTTATATCCAACTTCTCGCATACCTTGCTTTAGCAGTACAGCGCTTGTCACTTGAGCATCAATAAGTAAGTGTGCTTTAGCATTTGCGGTAATTTGTATTTTAGTTGGCGGCTCAAAAGGCCGGCCTGTTATACCGTTAAAGCTTTGCTGTTCATCTTTATTTATTACTGTAATTATAGGTGTGGTTAAAAAGTTCTCAAAAATTATTTGTGTTGGATTAACCACCTGAGATGCAATATCGTTAAGGGAGGCAACATAATCAGCCTGCGTAAATGGGTTATTAAGAGTACGTGTTGCAAGATGCTCCCCATGAACTTTATCAAGAGGAATAGCGCTCATGACTAAACCGCCTAATAGCCAAGCTAAAATTTGTAATGTGAGCAAATAACCGAGCCATTTATGTAACTTGCGAGCATACTTAAATATTTTTTTATTCATGTTTTAGTCTTATTATTTTTAGAGGCTAGTTTATTACATTAATGGGATTAGTTACTGCGACATTTTGTCGCAGTTTAAACTATAGCTTACTGTAATCATTTAAAAATAAAAAAGATTACACTTAAATTGCTAACATGACTTATTTGTTTAATTGAGCTGAGTGTTTGATATCCAGCTAGCTTTAAACGCTAAAAAATACTTAAAAGCTGCGAAATATCCATATAAAGTGGTTAATAGAGCATAGTTGATTTGGTATAACGGTAAAACTGCGTTAAAGTTTGCAATGAAATTATTAGAGGATAAATACGAAACGATGTCGGAAATTCAATTTTTAAATGTAGATCTTGAGCTTGAATCAAAGCAAGATATTAGTTTGCTAGTGGCAGACTTGAAAAAAGTCGCGACGATTTTACATTATGACAAAGACGAATACCGTCAATTAGCGCGTATTGAAGCAACAGGTGTAGTAAACACGCCTGACAAAGCAATAAACCATATATGTGAGCTTATTGAATCGTGTTCGCGTAACGCGCTAAAGCAATGGTTAAGCTGTTCACGTAGAACGTTTGATATTGGTTTTGAATCAGGCACTTCCCCTAAGTGCTTTAATCAAGCCTTAGATGCAGATACATTACTACGTATATCTGCGATTGGTGCGGGTATGGAAATTACAATTTACCCAATCGAAAAGTAACTACCTTCGCTCTACGACTGCTGCGGTCATTTTTGATACGCAGCACAGCTCATTGCGGCTATTTGTAATTTTTATTTCCCACACTGAACTACGTTTGCCAATATGAAACGCTCTTGCCGTTGCTGTTAAAGTGCCGTTGCGAGATGCTTTTAAATGACTTGCGCTAATTTCCTGCCCCACGCAGTAAAATTTTGTAAAATCGACAACAAAGTTAGCTGCATAGCTGGCAACTGTTTCGGCAAGTACAACGTTAGCACCGCCGTGAACCATTCCCATTGGGTTATGATGCTCAGGAATTGCCGGCATAGTGGCTACTAAGTAATCATCACCAATTTCAGTGACTTCTATTCCCATGGTTTTCATTAATGTTCCTTGGCCATCAATGCCTTGTTCTAACTGCTTGCACAGCTCTAAAGTGATGGGCTGGTACCAAATACTCATAATGACTCCTTTGCTTTTTTAATCATTTATAAACCTAGCTTTAGTTATATCCCTAAAATGTACACAAGTGAAATTACTTTGGCTATTTTAAGGCTTAATTTAAATTTGCGATTTTTATTTAACTGTATATACTCACAGTTAAATGTACTGTATGGAAAACCAGTTGTATGCGACCATTAACGAACCGCCAAGCTCAAATACTCGAACTAATTAAAGTTTTTATTAAAGACACTGGTATGCCTCCTACACGTGCTGAAATAGCGCAAACATTAGGTTTTAAAAGTGCCAATGCTGCTGAAGAACATTTAAAAGCACTTGCTAAAAAAGGCGCAATTAAAATGAAACCAGGTGCAAGCCGTGGTATTCAGTTAATTGAAGAAGAAGAGCCAGAACAATTAGGTTTACCGCTTATAGGGCGTGTTGCTGCTGGTTCACCTATTTTGGCGCAAGAGCACGTTGAAAGTCACTGCAAAATCGATCCATTAATGTTTAAACCGGCTGCAGATTTTTTACTACGCGTTAACGGTATGAGCATGAAAGATATTGGTATTATGGATGGTGATTTACTTGCTGTACATCGTACTCAAACCGCTGAAAACGGGCAAGTTGTTGTTGCCCGCCTAGACGAAGACGTAACTGTAAAACGTCTTGAGAAAGCGGGTCGTAAAGTATTACTTCATGCTGAAAACGACGATTTTGAATCTATTGAAGTAGATCTTGAGAATGAGTCTTTTAATATTGAAGGCTTAGCCGTTGGCGTTATAAGAAACGCTGATTGGATGTGACTTTAAAAATAGCTTTTAAACAAGCAGTTTTATAAATGCGTACTAATTAGTACGCATTTTCTGTTTTAAATTCGCACTAAAAATAGGGCATAAATAGCTCACTGACAATTTAAGCTGTAAACTTTTTTGCACTTATATTTTCCCCCTCCGAATGCGTTAAACCCCTTTGTTTTGCTCATCTTTTGAACTTCCTATTACCTAGTTGGTTACTGATTTTTTATTAATTACTCAATATCACCTGATTGTTTTTTATACTAAAACTTGCTTGTTGTTCATTTTTTAGCTAATTATTAATGTGCTGAGCTAATAATAACTCACAGCTTTTTAGTTTTGAGAACACACAATATACACAAACACGTTGTTGGCGCAGCAAAACCAATCAATATTAAATGAGATTGACTAAAAAAATAAAAATAACGAATTGGCGTTTAAGCCGTATGCCTCTTCGCTTTGCATTCGCAATAGCATCAAAGGAGCCGTCACATGGGTAAACTGACCTCTACCTTGTGGCTTATATTATGTGTTTTTTCGCACCCAGTTTTGGCTAACAGCCAATACAATATGCGCAAAGGCGTAACCGATATAAGCAATAATGTATATCAGCTGCACATGACCATATTTATAATATGTTGTGTGATTGGGGTGATAGTGTTCGCAATTATGTTTTGGGCACTTATTCATCACCGCAAATCTAAAGGGGCTGTACCTGCCCAATTTCACGAAAGCACTAAAGTAGAAATACTTTGGACTGCAATCCCGTTTGTTATTTTAATTGCTATGGCAGTACCAGCCACTAAAACCCTAATTGCAATGGAAGATGCCAGCAAAGCTGATCTCACTATTAAAATTACAGGCTCGCAATGGAAATGGCATTATGAATATATGGGTGAAGATGTAGAGTTTTACTCTATTTTATCTACCCCGCAAGATGAAATAGCGAATCTTGCAGATAAAAATCCTAACTACTTACTTGAGGTTGATAAACCTCTCGTACTGCCAATAAATCAAAAAGTACGATTTTTAATGACTTCTGATGATGTTATTCACTCTTGGTGGGTACCTGATTTTGCAGTTAAAAAAGATGCGAATCCCGGCTTTATAAACGAAACATGGACGAACATAAACGAAGAAGGTACTTACCGAGGCCAATGTGCTGAGTTGTGTGGTAAAGATCATGGCTTTATGCCCGTTGTGGTGGTCGCTAAATCTGAGGCTGATTTTAAAACATGGCTTGCAGATGCAAAGCAGGCTAAACAAAAAGCAGCATTAGCAGATGCCGCATTACTTGATAAAACCCTCCCAAAAGAAGAGTTAATGACTTTAGGAGAACAAGTATATATGGCTAATTGTGCTGCATGTCATCAACCTACTGGCATGGGATTACCGGGTGTATTTCCTGCACTTAAAGGCAGCCCTATAGTGCTTGGCGATATAAAAGATCACATTGATGTAGTTATCCATGGACGACCTGGTACGGCAATGCAAGCTTTTGCCAAGCAGTTATCTATAAAGCAATTAGCTGCGGTTATTACTTATAAGCGTAATGCGTGGGGTAATGATACGGGTGATGTTATTCAACCGAGTCAAATACAGGCAGCACTTGATGCCAAAGTGGAGGCGAACTAATGAGTAGCATAGTAGAACAACCTAACGCCAATGAAGCTCATCATGCTCATCACCCAGCTAAGGGTTTTAAACGCTGGCTTTACACAACTAATCATAAAGATATAGGTAGTTTATATTTAATTTTTTCGCTGACCATGTTCTTAATTGGTGGTGGAATGGCCATGGTGATCAGAGCTGAATTATTTCAACCAGGTTTACAGTTGGTCGATCCTCACTTTTTTAATCAAATGACCACAGTGCATGGTTTAATTATGGTGTTTGGTGCGGTTATGCCGGCCTTTACAGGCCTTGCTAACTGGATGATACCACTCATGATTGGCGCGCCAGATATGGCATTGCCAAGAATGAATAACTGGAGCTTTTGGATTTTACCGTTTGCGTTTTTAATCCTATTGGCATCGTTATTTATGCCTGGTGGGGGTCCTGCATTTGGTTGGACTTTTTATGCACCACTGTCTACAACATACAGTAATGATAATACTGCATTGTTTGTATTTGCCGTACATATTATGGGGATTAGTTCAATAATGGGCGCAATCAATGTGATTGTAACCATAGTGAACTTACGTGCCCCAGGCATGACATGGATGAAGTTGCCCTTATTTGTATGGACGTGGTTAATTACTGCCTTTTTATTAATAGCGGTAATGCCAGTGCTTGCAGGGGCTGTCACTATGGTACTTACCGATAAGTATTTTGCGACCAGCTTTTTTGATGCCGCAGGCGGTGGCGACCCGGTGATGTTCCAACACATTTTTTGGTTTTTTGGTCATCCCGAAGTATACATAATGATTCTTCCTGCCTTTGGCATTATATCTACAATAGTACCTACCTTTTCTCGTAAAAAACTTTTTGGCTATGCCTCAATGGTATACGCCACATCCTCCATAGCACTATTGAGCTTTATTGTATGGGCTCATCATATGTTTACCACTGGGATGCCGGTCGCTGGCGAGTTGTTTTTTATGTACGCGACCATGCTTATATCGGTACCTACAGGAGTAAAAGTATTTAATTGGGTTGCCACAATGTGGAAAGGCTCAATAACTTTTGAAGTGCCAATGCTTTTTAGTATTGCGTTTATTGTGCTGTTTACCTTAGGTGGCTTTTCGGGTTTGATGCTGGCAATTACACCTGCTGACTTTCAGTACCACGATACTTATTTTGTAGTGGCGCATTTTCATTATGTATTAGTAACAGGGGCTGTATTTTCGATAATGGCAGGGGCTTATTACTGGCTGCCCAAGTGGACGGGCAATATGTTTAATATCACGCTAGCTAAATGGCATTTTTGGCTATCGCTGGTGAGTGTGAACGTATTGTTTTTTCCTATGCATTTTGTAGGGCTTGCCGGTATGCCGCGTCGAATTCCCGATTATGCACTTCAATTTGCCGACTTTAACGCAATCATAAGTATTGGTGGATTTGCCTTTGGTTTATCGCAATTGTTGTTTGTAGCTGTGGTAATTAAATGCGCGCGTGGCGGTGATAAAGTGCCTGCAAAAGTATGGGAAGGGGCAGAAGGGCTTGAGTGGGAAGTTGACTCTCCAGCGCCATATCATACTTTTTCTACGCCGCCGGTAATTAAGTAATGACACACGCACCGCTACTCAAACGTTTGGTACTTATTTGCATAGGCATGTTTGCCTTTGCCTTTGCTTTAGTACCTTTGTATGACGTGTTTTGTGATGTAACAGGGCTTAATGGAAAACCTTCGCTTGAGCAAGCAGAGCAAAGTACACAAATAGTACAAAACCGAGAAGTCGGCGTTAGCTTTACTACTCACGCACAAAGTGGTGCACCGTTTGAAGTTAAATCAAAAGAATACAGTGTAGTGGTAAAACCCGGTGCAATGCGTGAAGTAATGTTTAGTGCTAAAAATAACAGCAACCTAGATAAAGTAATGCAGGCTGTACCATCAGTCTCGCCAGGTAAAGCGGCAAAGTATTTACACAAAATAGCCTGTTTTTGCTTTGATCAGCAACCTCTAAAAGCAGGGGAAGAACTTGAATTTAAATTACTTTTTTATGTTGATACCGCACTGCCGAGCGATATTGAAGAATTAACTTTATCTTATACCGTATTTGATATTAGTGAACAGCTGGTGGCAAGTAACAACTAGCTTTTTAAACTAGTGTGAAACTAGGAGTAAATAAAATGAATCAAGAATATGAGCATTATTACGTACCTGAGCAAAGCCCATGGCCTATTGTAGGTGCTGTTGCATTGTTTTTTATTGCAGTAGGGGCAGGCTTGACTGTTATGAGTGTAGGTAAAGAAGGTGGTAGCGGGGTTTATCTGCTTTATGCCGGTATTGCTGTACTTGTGTATATGTTGTTTAGCTGGTTTAAAAATGTAATTAGTGAATCGGACCAAGGTTTGTACTCAGCACAAATGGATCGCTCTTTTAGACAAGGTATGAGCTGGTTTATTTTTTCTGAAGTTATGTTTTTTATGGCCTTTTTTGGTGCGCTTTTTTATGCACGCGTATTGTCGGTACCTTGGCTTGGAGGCGCAGGCAATAATGCAATGACTAACGAGGTATTATGGCCTACTTTTGAAGCTGTTTGGCCGCTAGTTTCAACACCTGCTGGCGAAACTACTCAAGCTATGGGCTGGCAAGGCTTACCGCTTATAAATACCTTAATACTGCTTACTTCCTCAGTTACTTTACATTTTGCCCATGTAGCGATGGAAAACAATAAACGAACTCCACTTAAAGTTTTTTTAGGCGCTACTATTTTATTGGGCGTTTGCTTTTTAGGGCTGCAAGTTGAGGAGTACATGCATGCATATAATGACCTTAACCTAACGCTAGATGCGGGCATTTACGGTAATACGTTCTTTTTATTGACTGGTTTTCATGGCATGCATGTAACGTTAGGAACCGTACTTTTATTTGTAATATTTTTACGGATATTAAAAGGGCACTTTACTAAAGATAAGCACTTTGCTTTTCAAGCAGCTGCTTGGTATTGGCACTTTGTTGATGTGGTGTGGCTGTGTTTGTTTGTATTTGTATATGTGCTGTAGCGTTTATTGGCGAATTATTTGCTTTAATAAAACCAAGTTTAAGCGCTGCAATAACAACAACTAAAACAACGACCGAAAACAATACGCGACGACCTAAAAAGTGAGACATAGGTCGTCCCCCTGTTTTCCCTGACACCATAATAAACAATGCTCTAAATAAGTTAAAAAGTATAAATATTAACAACAGTACGATAATAATTTTAATAATCACTGAGTTGACCCTTTATGCAGTTAGTTTTATGGCACAAACAAAAGCTTAGTTCACTAATCACACTTTGTATGGTTGTGGTTGTTGTACTTGTGTGTGTGCGATTAGGATTTTGGCAGTTGGAGCGGGGTGAGCAAAAACAGCAGCAACTAACCGCTATTGCTAAGCAACAGAATCGGGGTGTGGTGAGCTGGTCTCAATTACTTAACCTGCCTGATAGCTGGAACAAAACAGGTGTATTGGTTGAGTTAAAAGGGCGGTTTGTACAAAGCCAATATTGGCTTTTAGATAATCAAGTTTATAACGGGCAAGTAGGGTACGATTTACTTGCTTTACTAAAGCCAGACAGCGAAGAAAAAGTGATTTTAGTTAATTTAGGATGGGTAAAAGCGCCTATATCTAGAGATACACTGCCAAAGGTTACTCTGCCTACAGGTGTTTTTATTCTTAAAGCGCAAATAAAAGAAAATAACTTAAGTAGCTTTACGCTTGAAGATAAAACTACAAATAATGACTTACCTACAAGAATCCAATCTATCGACTTGAATATGCTGAGCACTCAAGGCCAGCAATCATTAATTAATTTTATGGCTTACAGACAAGGTACTGGTGATGAGATTGCAACACCTCATTATGAGGCAGTTGTTATGAGCCCTCAAAAGCATAATGCCTACGCTGTGCAATGGTTTTTAATTGCTGTTGCATGTGCTGTTGTGGCTATTTTTGCGAGTAAAAAAAGGACACTTAATGAAAAATAATCCCCTTGTGTTGTTTGTGGGCTGCTGCGCTATCCCATTAATTTTGGCATATGGCGCATTAAAGTTTGATTGGTTGCCTACTGCAATTACTAATAATGGCGAGTTTTTAAGCCAAGAAATAAAACTTAAAAATTGGCCGCAAAATAATCCCAAGCAATGGACTATCGCACTTAATTATTCAAACGAATGTAACACCCCATGCAGCGAACAACTCAATGCACTTAATAATTTATATGTGGCACTTGGTAAAAACCAAGGCAAGGTTGATATGGCTGTAATGGGAAGTCCCGACAATAAAAACCTACCATGGAAAATTATTACCGAGCAACAGAGTTTAAATCCTGCAAGTTTGTATTTAATTGATCATATGGGGTTAGTGGTACTTGAATATCCCTTTAAGGTCGAGCCACAAGAAAACCGTTTAGTACAAAAAGGGTTATTAAAAGATCTAAAAAAATTACTTAACTATTCTCGTTCTAGCTAACTAAGTTGAGCTTAAGTTGGAGTATCTGATGTATAAAAATTATAAAAACTTAGTATTAATAACAGGATTACTCGCTTTGATTGTAGTTGCTTTAGGTGCGTACACCCGCTTAAGTGATGCAGGTTTAGGGTGCCCCGATTGGCCTGGTTGTTATGGCTTTTTAACGGTACCTAAGCATGAGGCTGACATAGCCTTAGCAACTCAAAGCTACCCCGATATGATGTTCGAAACCGCAAAAGCGTGGAAAGAAATGATTCATCGCTACTTTGCAGGTGCTTTAGGCTTACTTATTTTAGGTTTATTTGTGTTGGCTTTTTTAAAACGCCAATATCCAACTACGCCAGTTAAATTGCCTTTGGCTTTACTTCTACTAGTGGTGTTTCAGGCTGCTCTTGGTATGTGGACAGTAACCATGAACCTTCAGCCGCTTATTGTAATGGGCCACTTATTAGGTGGCTTTAGTATTTTGTCACTTATAACGCTTTTATATTTACGGCTAACCGCAAAACCTATTATGGGTGGCGATAGCGGCGCAAAACGCTATTTCGGTTTAAGTTTAGTAGCGCTCAGTGTATTAATTATCCAAATTGCACTTGGTGGTTGGCTGGCTGCAAATTACGCCGCTCCACATTGTAGTGGTTTGCCATTGTGTAATTACGCACAACCGTTTTCATTGAGTAGCGTATTTCAATTACCACTTGAGCACAGTAATTATGAGTTTGGTGTGTTATCGCAGCAAGCGCGTATGTCTATTCATTTATTACATCGCATTTGGGCACTCGTTACTTGCATTGTTCTGGCGTTAATTATGTGGAAAATATACAGCCAAGCGTACTCTAAAAAAATTAAAAATTGCGTTGTGAGTGTATTACTTGTTCTGCTTTGCCAAATTAGCTTAGGGCTTATTTTAGTACATTGGCATATTCCGTTGGGAGTTGCACTGGCGCATAACTTGATGGCAGCCATACTGTTATTAAGCATGGTTAGGTTGTGTTATTACCTAAAATTACGCACATAAAGGGGAAATATGATGGCACTTATAATTGATAAAAAAATACTGCTACCCGTTAATACTCAATCGCTAATTTCGCGTACACATAGTTTGCTGCAAGACTACTTAGCAATTAGTAAATTTAAAGTGGTAGCTATGCTGGTGCTAACAGCTTGGGTTGGTTTAGCGCTGGCTCCCGATGTAGGGCGCGGTATGGTCGTACAGTTTATTAGCTTGTTAGGTATAGGGCTACTTTCTGCTGCTGCAGCGGTTATTAATCATGTGGTTGATAGCGAGATAGACTCAAAAATGGCGCGGACTCGTCATCGCCCTGTGGCTAAAGGGCGTTTAAGTAAAACACATGCGCTTAGTTTTGCAGCTGTTATTGGGGTTGCGGGTTTTATTATGCTGATGGTGTGGGCTAATACCTTAACCGCTATATTAACGTTATTTGCATTGGTAGGTTATGCATTTGTTTATACATCATTTTTAAAGCGTGCAACGCCGCAAAATATTGTTATAGGTGGGTTGGCTGGCGCAATGCCTCCATTATTAGGTTGGGTGTCAGAAACAAACCAAATGGCAGCAGCCCCTTGGTTACTCGTAATGATAATATTTACCTGGACCCCACCACACTTTTGGGCGCTGGCTATAGCACGAAAAAGTGATTATGAACGCGCTAAAATCCCTATGTTACCAGTAACCCATGGTATCGATTTTTGTAAAACGTGCGTCGTTGCTTACTCTGTTTTACTCGCTGTTGTTTGCGTATTACCTTATTTAATCGGTATGTCTGGATTAATCTATTTGATAGGTGCATGTGTATTAAATGCCGTGTTTATATATAAGGCGGTCAATTTAAAAATTGCTGGAAATGATGAGACTGCAATGGACTTATTTCGTTTTTCGATTATTCATTTAATGGTACTCTTTGTAATCTTATTTATAGATAAATGGCTCCCTTTATGAAGCAGTTATGGCTTGGATTAATTGTTATTTTAGTTTCGTTTTTATCAGCATGTTCAAATGAAAATAGTCCACCAGATGTCGATGCATTAGTTTACGAAAATGCAAAGCCACTGTCTGATTTTACGCTAAACGATCAGCGCGGTGAATTAGTGACTAAGCAACAATTTGTAGGACAGTGGAATTTAGTATTTTTAGGCTATACAAGCTGTCCAGATATTTGTCCATTAACACTTGCTAAGTTAAATGCTGTTTATAAAAACTTACAAGCAGATTATCCGCTGCAAATTTGGTTTTTATCGGTTGATCCAAAACGCGATACACCAGCTAAACGAAAGCAATATATAGATTACTTTAACCCAGACTTTTTAGCTGTATCAGGGGAACATAAACACCTTTTTCCTGTTGTTCGAGAGCTTGGTTTAATTTACGCCATTAGCGATAGTAGTGAATCAGAATATGCTGTTGATCATAGTGCCTCGGTCGCTATGGTTGATCAAAATGGAGCCGTTAGAGCTATTTTTAAACCAGAATTTAAACAAGGTAGTGTGCCATTAATTAATGCGGCGACTTTAACGCAAGAGTTTAAAAAAATAGCTGATTACTATAAAAACTAGTTTTTTACTTTTTACCAATTTTAAAGGAGCTTTAGGCTCCTTTTTTTGTATTTTAACGACAGGTTAAATTTAATTAAGCATTTTATGGCAATTTTAATAACTAGGGCTAAGCTTTTGTTATGAATTGAATTGACAGGGAATGCACTTACTAAATGCTAAAATTTCCGAGCGAACTTGCTATTACGCAAGTTGAAACACTACATCAAGACTTACTACACGAACTCAATAGCAACGATGATATCTGTCTTGATATTAACGATGTGATTTCTGCTGATACTGCCTCAATTCAACTTTTATGCGCCTTACAAAAACACCTACTTACTATACAGCACAAAATAATATGGGTAGGCAGTAGCGAGGCCTTAACGCATACAATTAATAAACTTGGCTTAAGCCAATACTTAACAACCGAAAGTAAAAGTTAGGGGTATATATGAAAAGAATTTTAGCGGTTGATGATTCAGCATCGATGCGTCAAATGGTGAGCTTTACATTAAAAACGGCCGGGTTTGATGTAACCGAAGCTAAAGATGGCAGTGAAGCTCTCGCTATTGCCAAGCAACAAGATTTTGATGCCGTGATCTCAGATGTAAACATGCCAATAATGGATGGAATTACATTAATACGAGAGCTGCGTACTTTACCGAGTTATAAATTTACACCATTACTAATGCTTACTACAGAGTCGGGCTTAGAAAAAAAGATAGAGGGTAAAGCTGCTGGTGCAACAGGCTGGATTGTAAAACCATTTAATCCCGATCAGCTACTAGCGGTAATTAAAAAAGTTATTCGCTAAGGAGCGCAGTGTGAGTATAGATTTAAGTCAATTTTTTGAAGTTTTCTTTGAAGAGAGTTTTGAAGGCCTAGATACCATGGAGGCTGAGCTATTAAACTTAGTGCCAGGTGAGGAAGATTTAGAAACTATCAACACTATTTTTAGAGCTGCTCACTCAATAAAAGGAGGCAGTGGCACTTTTGGCTTTAGCTCCGTTGCTGACTTTACTCATGTACTTGAAACACTACTGGATCAAATTCGCCAAGGTGAACGAGAGCTTAGTACCGAGCATGTCAATTTATTACTCAAAGCTGTGGATTGCTTGCGTGCTTTACTTGCTGCACTTCAAGGTGAGCAAGAGCCAGATTTAACCGAGGCAGATTCGTTAAAAGTACAATTTGAACGTGTACTTGGAATGAAAAACGAAACACAAGGAAATAAACCTCAAAGCTTTGACGAGCAAACAAGTAGTAACACCTATCAAATAGACTTTAAACCTCATCATCATTTATTTAAAACAGGAAACGAGCCACTGTATATGATCAGTGAGCTTGAAGAGCTAGGTGAGTTAGAAACCACAGTATTTTACGATGAAGTTCCAGAAATTACAGATTTGAGCAGTGATGAATGCTTTTTACATTGGCGCTTTTTTTTAGATACTAGCCATGATGAAAAAGCCATAAAAGAAGTATTTGAATGGGTAGAAGACGATGCCGACATAAAAATTGAATTATGCGGAGGCTTATTTGGCAATGATGAGCAAATACAACCTAATCAAGGTGAGATATCTAAAGCTGTTGAGCTTGAAACATCCGATTTAATAAAAGTAGCTGAGCTACCTAGTAAGCCAAAGCAACCCGCTGCTAATAAAGATAAAAAACCTGCAAGTACACCAGAGTCTACCTCCATTCGAGTTGGTATTGATAAAGTTGATTCGTTAATAAACATGGTTGGCGAACTTGTTATTACACAAGCTATGCTAAATCAACTCAGCGAACAAGAAATCACACCAGCCACAATTACTTTACTACAGGAAGGCCTAGCGCAACTTGCCCATAATACGCGTGATTTACAAGAAAATGTGATGCGCATTCGTATGCTGCCAATAAACTTTGTATTTAGTCGTTTTCCTCGATTAGTGCGAGATATAGCGCAAAAACTAAATAAGCAAGTTGAGCTAAAGCTGATTGGAGAGCAAACCGAGCTTGATAAAACAGTAATGGAAAAAATATCCGATCCTATGGTGCATTTAGTGAGGAACTCACTTGATCATGGATTAGAGACTGTTGAGCAAAGACTGGCGGCAGGTAAAGATCCCGTTGGCACAGTAACCTTAAATGCGTTTCATCAGGGTGGAAACATTGTTATTGAAATAATGGATGATGGGCAGGGGTTAAATACAAAAAAAATAAAAGAAAAAGCCATCGCTAACGAATTAATCTCAGCTGATAACCATCTCAGTGACGATGAAATAAATGAGCTTATTTTTATGCCCGGCTTTTCGACAGTGGATGAGGTAAGTGACTTATCTGGTCGTGGAGTTGGGATGGATGTAGTTAAGCGAAATATTCAATCATTAAATGGCTCAGTGGAAGTAACCTCAGCGCCCGGTGTTGGTTCTACGTTTACTATTAGATTACCACTTACTCTCGCTATTTTAGATGGGCAATTAGTTAAGGTGGCTCAGCATACTTATATTATCCCGCTCATTTCTATTGTGGAGTCACTGCAAATTGATATTGCTAAAGTGAGTCGAGTGGGTAAAAACCTTGATGTATTGAGGCTTCGGGACGAATACATTCCTATTTTAAGGCTCTACGATATTTTTAATCATAAAAATGCCATTGAATCACTCGATAAAACGCTGCTTGTTGTTGTAGAAACAGATAACCAAAAGGTGGGTTTATTAGTTGATGATTTACTGTCTCAACAACAGGTTGTTATTAAAAGTTTAGAGGCTAACTATCATAAAGTTGATGGCGTATCGGGAGCCACTATCTTAGGCGATGGGCGTGTATCGCTGATTGTGGACATTAGCGGCTTAATAAAGCTCTCAGGTTTAAAAAAACCAGGTAGCCAAGAACTAACTATTGAAACGCAAGCCACTTTGGAGGCGTTATGAGCTCAGAGCAAAGCCAGTTAAGTAATCAATTAAATCTTCAGCAACAGCAAGGTGTAAAACAGTTTTTAACTTTTATTATGGCTGATGAAGAATACGGCGTTGATATTTTAACAGTACAAGAAATTCGCAGTTGGGAAGAAATTACAGTATTGCCCAATGCGCCTGAATTTGTAAAAGGCGTTATTAATTTACGTGGAACAATAGTGCCAATTATTGATTTACGGTTGCGCTTTGGATTACCAAGTGTCGACTATGGGCCATTAACGGTGGTTATCGTTGTCAAAATAGAATTTGAACTAGGTAGTAAAATTATAGGTGTTGCTGTTGATGCCGTTTCTGATGTTTACAGTATTGCGGAGCAAGATGCGAAAGCGGTTCCTAGTTTATCTGAATCGAATAATTGTGAATATGTAGCTGGGTTGGTGAATGTTGGTGAAAAAATGGTAGCGCTAATTGACCTGCAAAAAACAATGAATATTTAGCAAACAGAAACTAAATGAATAATAAACTTAAAGGTGGTGATGAGCATGGGATGGTTTAGTAATCCAAAGCAGTCAAAATCAAGTAATGATTTAATTGTAGACGCATTGAATAAATCATTAGCGGTGATTGAGTTTGAACCTAACGGAAAAATAATTACTGCAAATATGAATTTTCTAAACGCGATGGACTATCGCCTTGAAGAGGTTCAAGGCCAGCATCACTCTATGTTTGTTGACCCAGATGAAGCTCAGGGCAACGATTATAAGAACTTTTGGCAACGCCTGCGTAATGGCGAGTTTATCTCAGATGAGTTTAAGCGTAATGCAAAAGGTGGAGCTGAGGTATGGATCCAAGCAACTTATAACCCAATTGTTGATGAGCAAGGGCAAGTATTAAAAGTAGTTAAGTTTGCCACCGACGTGACCGAGCAAAAGTTAATAGCAGCAGAAGCTTCAGGGCAAATTAGTGCTATAAGTAAATCTCAAGCGGTTATCGAGTTTAATTTAGATGGCACTATTATTGATGCCAATGATAACTTTTTAAATGCACTTGGTTATCAACTTAGCGAGATCAAAGGTCAGCACCATAGGCTTTTTATTGAACCCGAACATGCAAATAGTATCGAATATAAAGAGTTTTGGGCCAAACTAGGTCGCGGTGAATTTGATTCAGGGGAATATTTAAGAATAGGGAAGCAGGGTCAGGAGGTTTGGATTCAAGCATCTTATAACCCAATTTATGATATGAACGGCAAGCCGTTTAAAGTGATTAAATACGCATCTGATATTACTGAACAAAAAGAGCTTGAAAAAGCATCTCGTAAAGCAGCCGATTTAGCAAATGCGCTTAAAGTTTGCCAAGCGAACGTAATGATTGCTGATGAAGACCTTAATATAGTATTTGTGAACGATCGTGTTCAGCAAATGCTAAAAGTCCGCGAAAAAGAATTACAAACTGTATTACCAAGCTTTTCTGTTGATAATTTAATTGGCACCTGTGTTGATGATTTTCATAAGCACCCTAATCATCAGCGCGATTTATTAAAAAATCTCGATAAGCCTCATAAAGCCGAATTACTTTTAGCAGGTGTCACTTTCACCTTAATTGCTTCACCTTGGATTAGCCAAGATGGAAAGCATTTAGGCACCATTGTTGAGTGGGAAGATAGGACCAATGAGGTTGCGCTTGAAAAAGAAATAGCCGAACTTATTAGCGCTGCAGGTAATGGCGAATTAGATACAAGAGTCGCGGAAGAAGGCAAGGAAGGATTCTTTTTACGTTTGGCTCAAGGGCTAAATAGCTTAGTTAAAATAGTTGATGATGCAGTTGCTGACACGGGCAGTATGCTCGATGCGATGGCAAATGGTGATTTATCAAAACGAGTTGAAAAAGAATATAAAGGCTCATTTGATAAACTCAAACGCGATGCTAATGCTACGGCAGATAAGTTAACGGAAGTGATTAATCGCATTAATTCATCGGCAACGCTTGTAGCCAGTGGTGCAGAGGAAATCTCTCAAGGTAATGCTGATTTAAGCCAACGTACAGAAGAGCAAGCCTCGTCACTTGAAGAAACAGCGTCGAGCATGGAAGAGATGACTAGCACCGTTCGCCAAAATGCTGATAACGCAAAAGTGGCAAACGATTTAGCAGAAGAAACATGCGAAAAGGCGATTCAAGGTGGTGAGGTTGTAAATAGAGCAGTTACGAGCATGTCGGCAATTAATGAGTCGAGCAAGAAAATTGCAGATATTATTGGTGTCATTGACGAAATAGCATTTCAAACTAACTTATTAGCGCTTAATGCTGCAGTAGAGGCTGCAAGGGCTGGTGAACAAGGTCGAGGCTTTGCGGTTGTTGCAGGTGAAGTGCGTAATTTAGCACAGCGCTCTGCAGGCGCAGCGAAAGAAATTAAAGAGTTAATAAGAGATAGTGTAGGCAAAGTAGCTGATGGCTCTCAATTAGTTAATGAGTCGGGCGCTACACTTAAAGAGATTGTTGTATCGGTACAAAGAGTGACGCAAATGATTTCTGATATTACAGAGGCATCTGAAGAACAAAGTGCGGGTATTGAACAAGTTAATACCGCTATCTCACAAATGGACGAAATGACGCAACAAAATGCCGCCTTAGTAGAGCAAGCCTCTGCCGCTGGCGAGTCTATGGCTGAGCAAGCTAATGAGATGCGCCAACTACTCAACTTTTTCTCAATAGGTCAGCAAGAGATGGCGATGATTTCGCCGACTATGCGCACACCTAAATTATCTCATAAGTCGCAAAGCAGTTTTGTAAGTAATAAACCCAGAGGCGATAACTTTGTAGACTCTGCTGATGAATGGGAAGAATTTTAACAACCAATCTTCTTATATACCTCGCTGAATACATAATCACAGCGAGGTATTATTTGGCAGGCTAAATTGAGAGCGAACAATGAAAGAGTTTTTGTGTACCGACCGCGACTTTAAAGAAATTGCCAGTTTAGTTTATAGCGCATGTGGAATTGTATTAGGTGAGCATAAGCGAGAGATGGTTTATTCACGCTTAGCAAGACGTATTAGAGAGCGAAAACTAACTGACTTTAAAGCCTATTTAGAGTATTTAAATAGCCATAAAGATCAGGAGTTTGATGCCTTTATTAATGCAATAACAACTAACTTAACGTCTTTTTTTCGTGAAATACACCACTTTGAATTTATAAAATCTGAGCTTGTACCTGCTCTCTTAAAGGCAAATAAAAATAGTAAGCGAGTAAGAATCTGGTCTGCAGGTTGCTCAACAGGAGAAGAACCCTACAGTTTGGCGATGACTTTAAATAATGCATTTCCGAGCAATTGGGATGTAAAAATACTAGCAACCGATTTAGATTCTAATGTATTGGCAAAAGCACAAAAGGGTATTTACACCGCAGCGAATGTTAACGGCTTAGATGACGTGCAACTTAAGCGTTGGTTTTTAAAAAGTAAAGACGGTGAAAACTATAAAGTTAAAGATAGGCTAAAAGAGTCTATTTCATTCAAGCGTTTAAACTTATTGCAAGATTGGCCAATGAAAGGATCATTTGATCTTATTTTATGTCGTAATGTTGTTATTTACTTTGATAAAGAAACAAAAGATCAGCTTTTTAAGCGTTACGCCAATATATTAAATGAACAAGGTTATTTGTTTTTAGGTCACTCAGAAAGTATGGGAAAAGAGCATACGCAATTTAAAAATTTAGGGAAAACTATGTACCAAAAGGGACAAAATGCACGCAGAGTTTAGGCCGGTATTACCTAACTTTGAACATATTAAACGATATTGGGACTCGGGCCGAGGTAGCGTTGTTGCTAAAGTGCTTCCGGGTGAGTTTTATGTTTCTAAAAATAATGAGCTGATCTCTACAGTTCTGGGTTCGTGTATTGCGGCTTGTGTTTACGATGAAGTACTAGGGATTGGGGGCATGAATCACTTTATGTTACCAATTCAAAAGGGAGTAGAACTTAAGAATGCGCATAGTTTAAGTTGTCGGTATGGCAATTGGGCTATGGAGTATCTTATAAACGAAGTTTTAAAAAATGGTGCGTCTCGCCGTAACCTAAAAGTAAAACTTTTTGGTGGGGGGAAAATTATTAGTGCGATGACTGATATAGGGCTGGGTAATATTAGTTTTGCAGCGGCGTATATTAAAGAAGAGGCATTAAATCTAGTTGCCCACGATATGGGTGGACCATGGCCACGAAAAATATTTTTTCATCCGAACACCGGTAAAGTTCATATGAAAAAACTTAAAAACCTACATAATAATACGATTGAAAAACGCGAAGTCCGTTACTTACAAAACCTTAAAAAGCAAGAAGTAGTAACTGATATAGAGCTGTTTTAGGAGTATGCATGATTAAAGTATTAATAATTGACGACTCCCCCTTAATTAGGCGTTTACTCACTGAAATATTACAGCAAGCTAAAGATATTACGGTAGTGGGGAGCGCTGAGGATCCCTACGAAGCTCGCGAAATGATAAAAAAGTTAAATCCTGATATATTAACGCTCGACGTAGAAATGCCAAAAATGGATGGCATTAGTTTTTTAAAAAACTTAATGCGATTAAGACCAATGCCAGTAGTGATGATTTCAACACTGACCCAAAAAGGCTCTCCTATTACACTCGAGGCACTCGAATTAGGGGCTGTTGATTTTATAGCTAAGCCTACTAATAACGTAAGAGAGCAATTGAGCCAATATGCATCACTTGTTCAACAAAAGGTGCGAATAGCTGCTGGAGCAAGAGTAAGAAGCTATAAAAAAACGGTCGTCACAAATGAGCCTATTAATACCCATTCTCAATTTTCACTTAATAAAGTAATTGCGATAGGTGCTTCAACGGGTGGTACTGAGGCTATCAAAGAAGTACTTATTAAAATGCCACAAAATTGCCCGCCCATTGTAATTACTCAGCATATTCCTCCTGTGTTTAGCGCCTCATTTGCTGAGCGAATGAATCGTACATGCACGATAAATGTGAAAGAGGCTGAACATGGCGATAAGCTTAGCACTGGCTGGGCTTATATAGCACCAGGTGGTTTTCATTTAAGTATTAAAAAGCGAGGTGTTAGCTTGTATTGCCAGCTTGATGATGGCGAGCCGGTCAACAGACATAAACCTGCGGTAGATGTGCTGTTTAACTCATTAGTTGAGACAGGAGCTAAAAACGTAGTTGCAGCCATACTAACAGGGATGGGGAGTGATGGCGCAAAAGGGTTACTTGCACTAAAACAAAACGGTGCGTATACCTTGGCTCAAGATGAGTACTCATCGGTGGTATGGGGTATGCCTAAGGCTGCCGCTGAGTTAAATGCAGCGGACGAGATAGTTGCGCTGGATAAAATAACCCAGCGACTATTACATCAGGCAGTTAAGGTTTAGGCGCTTCAATTACCCAAGGCTGCGAAAACCAAAAATAATCACCAGGGCTAGAAATAGAAGGGGCCGTACAATTAAAACGAGATCGCCCTTTATTAAGCACCTTTGGTGAGGTTATTTCGACTGTATTTTTATTTACCCACTTTAAATCTGCTTGGCCTACGCTTGATACGTAACAGGCAAATTGGCTTTTATGAAAGTCACCCATTTTAAATTCAATTGTGAGCGTGGGTGGGTTTTGTTGTGTAACGCTATCTTGATAAGTTAAATTGGTGATATTAAACGCGCGTGAGTTAAGCTTAGTAATAAGAGTTTCTAGTTTGCTGTAAAAGCCTGATGCAGGAAAACGTGGTAAGCGGCTAAAATTAGAGTCTTTATTTACAGCGCCGGAGTGCTGACCAATACCCACAAAACCAAGCTCTGTCACAAGTGCTTGCAGCTCGTTATTAAACTCACCATACGGGTATGCTAAGTATTTATAGTCGTGGCCTATTTCTTCTTTTATACGCTTTTGAGAGCTAATAATATCTTGCTTAATACGTGATTGCCATTGTGCATCGGTTTCGTTTTCAAGCTTAAGGTGTAAGTAATCATGTTGTCCGCTATGATTGGCTATTAATGCCCCTTTTTTAGATAATTCTTTGAGCTTATCCCACCCCATTACGTAGCTCATGCCCTCGTCTATTAATTTAGGATTTACAAAGATAGTGTACGGGTAGCCAAACTTTTCTAAAATAGGCGCGGCTTGTTCATAGTTATTGTTATAACCATCATCAAAGGTGATGGCGACAGTTTTATCAGGTAAGGTTTCACCTTGCTGAAGTGCGTTTATTAAGTCATTAAGAGGAATAACGTTAAAGTTGTGCTCTTTTAAATAGCTCAAATGTTTAGTGAATGTATTGGCGCTAACGCTTGTTACAGCGGGTAGGGTTTCACTAACATGATGATACTGTAAAATAACGGCTGCTTGAGCCCGCACAGATATACTAATGAGGATAAATAATACTAAATGAAACAATTTCTTATACATAATAAGGCACACCATAAAAGCTTGCTGTTGTTAGCGGGTCCGATGATACTATCAAATATCACAGTGCCGTTGTTAGGAATTGTTGATACTGCTGTAATTGGGCACTTAGGAAGCGCTCATTACTTAGCGGGTATTGCCCTTGGCTCTGCAGTTATATCTATTTTATTTTGGCTTGCTGGTTTTTTAAGAATGAGCACCACGGGACTCGTGGCACAAGCATACGGAAAAAACGATTTAACCCAACTTGCCGCTTTACTTAAACGAAGCCTATTGCTTGCAAGCGCAGTGGCCGTGCTATTAATTGTGTTATCCCCATTAATAAAGCACGCTATAGCTTACCTCTCCGCCGCCAATAGCGACGTACTTACCCAAGCGTATCAGTATTTTAGCATTCGTATTTTTAGTGCTCCAGCAGCATTATGTAATTTAGTGTTACTGGGGTGGATGCTTGGTGTGCATTATGGTCGAGGTCCATTTTATTTATTACTCGTCACTAATATCGTTAATATAGTACTCGATATTTATTTTGTTGTTTATTTAGATTGGGCAGTTGCAGGCGCTGCGTGGGCTTCACTTATTGCTGATTATACGGCTTTAGTATTTGCACTGTTTTTAGTGGTTAAACTAGCTAAAAAACAAGACATTGATCTAAATGTACCGAATTGGTTGAGTATTAGCAAAATGGCTGAATTATTGAGTTTGAATAGAGATATATTTATTCGCTCTTTAATACTGCAATTATGCTTTAGTTTTATGACGTTTTACGCAGCGCGTATAGGCGAAACCACATTAGCTGCTAATGCTGTTTTACTTAACTTTCTAATGTTGGTGAGTTTTGCTCTTGATGGCGTTGCTTACGCGTCTGAGGCAAAAGTAGGGCAAGCTAAAGGCCAAGGAAGCGTTAAAAATATAGAGCTTTGGGTTAAAGTAAGTGTATTTTGGGGCATGCTTTTTGGCGTCTTATATAGCGCTTTTTTTGCATTATTCGGCAGCGGTATAATCAAGCTTTTAACCAATGTGCCAGAGGTTATTCAAGAGGCAACACACTATTTACCATGGCTAATAGTGTTGCCTATTTTGGCCATGAGTTGCTTTTTGTTTGATGGTGTTTTTGTAGGGCTTACGCGAGCAAAGAACATGCGTAACAGTATGATACTTTCAGCTGGAGTTGGCTTTTTTGGTGTGTTTTGGGTGTTTATAGACTTGCAAAATAACGGGTTATGGCTGGCTATGAGCTGTTTTATGTTAATGCGCGGGGTTACATTAATAATTAAATATCACCACTTAAAAATAAATAATCAGCTATTAGATTAAACTAAATAAATGGTTTATTTCCAGAGATCGGGGTCGTGGTGTTTAGGGCCCATATCTTTTAAAACTTGTGAAAAACGATTAGCAAAAATACCGCAGTAGCCCCAACCGGCAAAAAATAATGCGGGGAGTAGAATTATAACGCCAATTATTTGTAAGCTGTAGTGAGTGTAATACCCAATAGATACGAATATCACGGCTAGCACAAACAGTGCTAAGCCGCGAAAAAAGCGCTTTAAGCTCAGCTTAGGGTTGCTCCCTAAGCGATAAATAAGCTGCTTTAGCATTTAGAGGGCCTAATAGTAAGAGTGATCGCCCGCTTCGTGCTCTGTTATATCAGCAACACCGGTGATTTCTTCAAACTTAGCTATCATTTCTTTTTCAATGCCTTCTTTTAGCGTTACATCGATCATAGAACAACCGTTACAACCACCACCAAACTGAAGTATAGCTATACCTGCAGCTGTAATTTCAACAAGGCTTACTTGACCACCGTGGTTAGCAAGTTGTGGATTTACTTCGGTTTCTAGCATGTGCTGTACACGTTCGTTTAACGATGCATCGTTACCTATTTTACGCGCCTTTGCATTTGGTGCTTTTAGCGTTAACTGAGTACCCATTTTGTCGGTAACAAAATCGATTTCAGCTTCTTCTAAAAATGGAGCACTTTCAGCATCTACAACGGCATCAAAACCGTTAAAGTTTAGGCGAATATCGCTCGCTTCTACAGCGTCTTCTGGACAATAAGACACACCACATTCCGCTTGTGATGAACCAGGGTTTACAACAAACACACGAATATTGGTTTGTTGTGATTGATCTGCTAATAGTTTAGCAAAATGCGCTTGCGCTGTTTCGGAAATAGAAATCATAAAACCATCTATACTTGACTAAATTACTCGGATACTGCGTATCATACTCCGCTCATCGTGTTGCGGCTAGTGTTGAGCGTAAAAAGTTGGCATCTATTTTAAGCAATGGTAGCGTGCAAACAACGAACATTTTTTGAGTGATTTATATGCGTTTGGTATTAACATTAATGGTGGTGTTGCTTAGCTTTTCAAGTGTAGCTAAGCCACTTTCGTATTATTTTGAACAAGATGTAAAATTTGACCCTTCAATTCCTACTCCTGAGCAAGTACTCGGTTACGAAGTAGGAGAGTGGCACGTGAGACACGATCAGCTCGTACGTTATATGGAAATACTTGCTGATAAAAGCGACCGTATAAATTTTGAGGTGATTGGCCGCACGCATGAACAACGCCCGTTAGTAATGCTAACAATTACTGCTGCTGATAAGTTATCAAGCATAGAGCAGACACGCCAAGCTCACTTAGCACGCTTAAGTAATAACAGTGGTAAAGCACAAGGCGACCCTGCTGTTGTATGGATGGGATACAGTGTGCATGGTAATGAGTCATCAGGTAGTAACTCATCTTTGCTGGTGGCATATTACTTAGCTGCTGCACAAGGTACTGAAATAGATGAGCTATTAAATAACACGGTTATTTTACTCGACCCTTCACTTAATCCTGACGGGCTTGCTCGTTTTGCTAATTGGGCAAACAGTAACCGAGGCATGAACTTATCAAGTGACCCTAAAACCCGTGAACATGTTGAAAACTGGCCAAGTAGTCGTACCAATCACTACTGGTTTGATTTAAATCGTGACTGGTTATTACTACAGCATCCTGAATCGCGCGCGCGTATTGCTAAATTTCATCAGTGGAAACCAAATGTCTTAACCGATTTTCATGAAATGGGGCCTAATAGCAGTTACTTTTTTCAACCAGGTATTCCAAGCCGTAAACACCCAATAACACCTGATGAAAATGTAACGTTAACTAAAGCGATTGCTAACTATCACGCAAAAACGTTAGATGAAAACAACGCACTTTATTTTACTGAAGAAAGCTTTGATGACTTCTATTACGGTAAAGGTTCAACCTATCCCGATGTAAATGGCGGCATAGGCATTTTATTTGAACAAGCAAGTTCTCGCGGACATATTCAAGACACCATAAATGGACCTTTGAGCTTTCCTTTCACTATTAAAAATCAACTGTTAACGAGTTTATCTACCTTTAAGGCAGCAGTTGATAACCGCCAAGCATTACTTGATTACCAGGCTAAGTTTTACAATCAAGCTACAGATTTAGCCAGCGATGAAAGCTTTGAAGGTTATGTTGTTGAAGGTGCAAGCGACAACACCCGTATTATGCACTTTTTAGAATTGTTAAAGCAGCATCAAATTAACGCTTACCCACTTACTAAATCATTAAAAGCAGATGGTAAGAATTTCAGTACACATAGCTATTTTGTACCATTAGCACAACCACAATATCGTTTAGTAAAAGCGATTTTTAGTGAGCAAAAAAACTTTGCCGATAATACTTTTTACGATGTATCTGGCTGGACATTAGCGCATGCGTTTAATTTGCCATTTTCTAAAGTTAAAAGTAGTTGGGGATTAAAAGTTGCTGATAAAGCATGGGAAAAAGTAGCAACCCCATCATTTTCTTCACTCACCGAAGGTTACGCATTTGGTTTTTCGTGGGATGATTATTTAGCACCTAAAATGTTAAATAGCTTATTACAGCAAGGTATAAAAGCACGTGTAGCGCTAAAAGCATTAACGGCTAAATCAACATCAGGAGAAATTAATTTTAAACCTGGAAGTATTATTATACCGGCTGGACTACAAACAAATACAGATTGGATTACCTTGCTAAATAAAGCACAAAATGAGTTTGGTATTGCAATCAAACCTATTACATCAGGTTTAACAAGCAAAGGAGCCGATTTAGGGTCGCGATCAATGGCGGTTGTTAGTGCTCCAAAAGTACTGCTTATTGGCGGGCAAGGCGCAAGCCAGTACGAAGTCGGTGAAGTGTGGTATTACCTAGATCGATTTGTAGGTGTTGCACCAACAATTGTTGAAATGAACCGCTTTAGTTCACTCGAGTTAAGTGAATACAGCCATATTGTGCTTGCTCATGGCAATTACAATAGCTTATCTGATGCCGACAAAGTGGCTATTAAAAGCTGGGTAAGAAAAGGCGGCGTTATTTGGGGTCACAAAGGCGGCGCTAAATTTTTAGCTGATCAGCAATTACTCAAAGCAAGCTATCTATCACGACAAGATGTAGCAAGTGCATTTAAAACGACAGGTTTAAGTTATGGCGATAAAGATCATTTAGCAGGACGTCAACGCATTGCAGGTGCTATTTTTAATACTAATGTAGACTTAACTCATCCGCTTACATTTTCACTTAAGCGTAATACATTGCCCGTATTCAAAAACAGTACTTGGTTGCTAGAAGCTTCCGATGCTCCGTTCGTAAATGTACTTACCTACACTAAAAATCCATTATTGGCAGGCTTTACCGATGCCGTTAATGTTGAGCAAGTTGCTGGCGGCGCAGGCTTAATTGCTCACTCATACGGACGAGGTACAGTAATAGGCATGACCGACGACCCTGTATTTAGAGGTTACTGGTATGGGACTAGTCGACTACTAAGCAACGCTTTATTTTTTGGCCATACGTTTCGTGCAAATGGCGAATAATACCAATTCGCTTAAATTAAGTGATCTATTTTGAGGATGGAAAAACGTGTTGATAGCTAGGCAAAAAATTCGCTATTTAGTTGTTCTCGGCAATTGCTCCTGCATTGCTCTACCTTCTGCATCCATGCAGTCGTAAATGAAAATTTTTTAACTCAGGTAGCGACACGTTTAGCCCCGTAAAATGATTAAGTATTATTGCGGATTGGTATAATACTTTTTAATAATTAAATAGGCGTTAAGCAAGTTGTAAAAGCCCACACTTGTTTAGCGCCTGCTTGTTTTAGTGCACTAGTAGCTGCGTTTAATGTTGCCCCTGTCGTCATCACATCATCAACAATAGCGACTGTTTTACCGCCCATATCCTGTGTACAAATAAAGGCATTTTTTAAGTTTTTAATACGCTTTGCTTTAGATAGCTCCGACTGAGCTTGTGTGTTTTTATTGCGAATAAGTACGTTACTCACTGATGCGTAATTAGTTAAACATGGTTGCCAAACTTGGCTTACCTGATTAAACCCGCGAGTAATGAATCGGCTTTTATGAAGAGGTAAAATAATAAAGGTATCTGGCAAAGTAGGGCTTTGCTCAAAAAACTGCGTTAATTGTTTTTGTATAACTTGCTGCAATGCCTTTTTATAATGAATTTGATTATTAAATTTTAGCCTTTTAAGCCAATGTTCAAAGGGAGGTTGATAAAAAGCACAGGCAAATAATTTATCAAACTCGCAATTAGGAAACATCTCAACAATATCGGGTCGATACAGTAAATTCTTATGCTTACTAAAGTCAAACAATGGTAAATCTTCAAGGCAATAATCACAAAGCCCTAAAGAGGTCGTAATCGTATTTTGACATTGCACGCAATAAGAGGGAAATAACCAATTTAAAATGGCTTGTTTCACTGACTCGCTCCTTGCATTGCAATCGCCTTTTTAAACGTTATGATGAGCCTAAGTTTGGTAAAGGTTAGGCAAATATGCAAAATGAGTTAGTGTTATTACATGGTTGGGGAATGAATCAGGGCGTATGGCAGTTAGTACAGCCAGAACTTGAGTTTTTATATTCAGGAAGTGTACGTAGCCTTGACCTACCTGGGTTTGGTAATAGCCATGTTTGCCCAAGCCCTTATACTTTGCATGATGCAGCAGAAACTTTAAGTAAGCAGTTAAAGCCGAAGACCATTTTAATGGGGTGGTCGTTAGGTGGATTATTTGCACTTTATATTGCTAAGCATTGGCCTGAAAAAGTATCAAAAGTTATTTTAATTGCATCGACTCCTTTTTTTGCGGAGGCAGATAATTGGCCCGGAATAAAAGCGAATGTATTGGCGCAGTTTAAAGAGCAGTTAGTTAATCATCGAGAAAAAACAATAGAGCGCTTCTTAGCTATTCAAGCGATGGGTAGCGAGTCGGCGCGTGATGATATAAAGCTGCTTAAACAATTACTAAATCAGTACAGCGCACCACAAAGCGACGCCCTGAGCGCTGGTTTAGATATTTTACAAAACGACGATTTACGTGATTTATTTGCTCATTGCCCAGTACCTATCAAAGGAGTATTTGGCCGACTTGATGCCTTAGTGCCTTATAAAGCAATTAGTGAAATGTCAGTACTAAATACTGAGTTTGAATACGAAGTGCTAGATAAAGCGTCGCACGCGCCGTTTATTTCTCATAAAAGTGAGTTTTTATCTGTCGTTAAATCAATGCTTTAAAATAGAGCTAAGAATAGCGCTGTTTAAAGCTTTATTTTGAGCAGAACCTGAGCGATAATTAAACAATGTTTATTTGGTGGAGGTTTTAATATGCCAATCGGATCTGTATTTAATAGTGGTGTAGAAGGGTTTAATCGAGCTAGCCAAGGTATTGAAAAAGCCAGTGCTGAGATTAACCGTGCCAGTATAGAACAGCAAGATGACGCGCAATTAGCGCAGCAACGTCAGCTTACAGCAGCACGCCCTGAAGAAGCTATTACTGCACCTGTAGCACAGCCTGCTCGTGTTGATGAAGCACTTGTTAACTTAAAAGTTGAAGAGTTTAATGCCAAGGCAAATACGCAATCAATTCAAACGGCCGATGATGTACTTGGCACGTTAATCGATATTAAAGTTTAGTATTATGAATATTGTCACGCCATTTCCTTCTATCAATATAAACACTGCAAATGTTTATACGGAAACTGCACGGCGTGACAACCAACTACGCGAAGTTATTCCTGCTCCCGCATCTAGTAGCGCAAGCAATACAGAAACCAAAGCGCAAAGTGATTCTGAAAAAGCAAAATTACCAGGCAGTAGCGATGGTGCGACGTATAACGCAACGGGAAAAATAGCAGACGAAAAGTCAGTTCAGCAGCGCGATGGAAACTCAGAAAACCCTGAGGGCTCTGAGGAAGAAAGTGAAGCAATTGAGAAAAAAGAATCTGAGCAAGAAGAGCTGCAATTAGAACAAGAACAACAACAAATTACAGAGCTAAAAGCACGAGATACTGAAGTACGAATACACGAGCAAGCGCACGCTTCTGTAGGTGGGCAACATGCTGGCTCGCCAAGCTATGAGTATCAACGTGGCCCAGATGGTACTAACTACGCAGTTGGCGGAGAAGTACAAATAGATGTGTCAGAAATTCCGGGTGACCCGCAAGCGACTATAGACAAAATGCAAACGGTACGCGCTGCCGCATTAGCGCCTGCAGAGCCTTCGGGAGCTGATCGCTCTATTGCCGCAGATGCTACGCAAAAGCTAGCAGCGGCTCAAGCTGAGCTTGCACAACCTGAAAAAGAAGACGACGAAGACGCAAAAAGTAAGCTTGAAGCTTCATTCTCTAGCGATGAAAGCAACGATACAAAAACAGCTAAAAGTGATGAGCAAACACGTGATGCCGATGTTGAGGCACGGGCGGGGCGTATTGCTAACTTTTATCAAATGGCTACATCGCCAGCGAGCCAAAGTAGTTTTTCAGCGTTAAGTTAATAATTTAGCAAAACATAACCACAAAAAAACCGCTTACGCGGTTTTTTTCGTTTTAGCTTAGCTGTACAACTATTATTTTTTCACTTTAGCATTAGCGAACGCATCGGCAAATGCATTACCCATTAACGCATTACCGTTGTCACGTTTAGGCTTTGCAGCGCGAGGTTGCGAATTATTAGCACGTGCTTGTGGTTTTTGCGTAGCTGGCGCTGCTGACTTATTACTTGTGTCAATGTCGTCATCTAAGCGCATAGTAAAGCTTATACGTTTACGTGCAGCGTCTACTTCAACAACTTTAACCTTTACAATATCACCAGCTTTAACAACTTCACGCGGATCTGATATAAATTTATTCGTGATTGCTGAAATATGCACTAAACCATCTTGGTGAACACCTACATCAACAAACGCACCAAAATTAGCAACGTTTGAAACCACGCCTTCTAAAATCATACCTGGTTTTAGGTCACTAATTTTTTCAACACCGGCTTTAAACTCAGCTGTTTTAAATTCAGGGCGAGGATCTCGACCTGGTTTATCAAGCTCAGTAATAATGTCGGTAACGGTTGGTAAGCCAAACTTTTCGTCAGTGTAATCGTTAGCAGCAAGTTTAGTTAAAAAGTCGCTGTTACCAATTAGGTTACTGACATCTACGCTATTGCGTTCACAAATACGTTTAACAACAGGGTAAGCTTCAGGGTGAACTGATGAGTTATCTAGAGGATCGCTACCATTGTTAATACGTAAAAAACCAGCCGCTTGTTCAAATGCTTTTGGCCCTAAACGCTCAACCTTTTTAAGCTCACTACGTTTAGTAAATGTGCCGTTAGCATCGCGATAATTAACGATATTTTGCGCTAATGTTTTGTTCAAACCAGATACGCGTGTAAGTAGCGGTACCGATGCCATGTTTAAATCTACGCCTACTGAGTTTACACAGTCTTCAACAACTGAAATAAGACTTTGGCCTAATTGGCTTTGCGATACATCGTGTTGGTATTGGCCAACACCAATTGATTTTGGCTCAATTTTAACAAGTTCAGCAAGAGGATCTTGAAGGCGGCGCGCGATAGAGACAGCCCCTCGTATAGAAACATCTAAATCTGGGAATTCATTAGCTGCAAATTCAGAAGCTGAGTAAACCGATGCACCCGCTTCGCTAACCATAATTTTACTAAGCTTAAGTTCGCTGTTTGCTTTCATAAGCTCAGCAACCAACTTATCTGATTCGCGTGATGCAGTACCGTTACCAATCGCAATTAGCTCAACTTTATGCTGACGACAAAGTTGCTCTAACGTACGCACTGATTTATCCCAATGATTTTGTGGTGCATGAGGGAAAATAGTTTGTGTAGCTAGTAATTTACCTGTGCTATCAACAACGGCAATCTTACAGCCAGTACGAAGGCCTGGATCAAGACCTAAAGTAGTACGAGGGCCTGCAGGTGCTGCCATTAATAAATCTTTTAAGTTTTTAGCAAATACGTCGATTGCACCAGCTTCTGCTTTTTCGCGCATTGCTGCAAAAAATTCATTCTCTAGGTGTAATCCTAACTTAATTTTCCACGCCCATTGCACAACGTTTAATAACCAAGGACTTGCCACTTTATATTTAATATCTAAACGGTAATGGTCAGCAATCATGTTGGCACATAGTTGCGCTGAATTTTCAGCGCTAGGCTCTGGATTAACATTTAACTGAAGTACACCTTCATTTCGGGCTCTAAGCATAGCAAGCGCGCGGTGAGAAGGTACTTTTTTGAGAAGTTCTTGATGCTCAAAGTAGTCACGGTATTTTGCACCCGCTTGCTCTTGGCCTTTAATTACAGTGCTTTCAATTGCGCCGTTTTGGCTTATGTGGCTTCTAAATTTAGCAAGTAATTTTGCGTCTTCAGCAAAGCGCTCCATCAAGATAAATTTAGCGCCTTCGAGTACAGCTTTTGTATCTGCAAAGCCTTTTTCAGCACTTACAAATTGATCTGCTTGTTGCTCTGGGTCAAGGTTAGCATCTTTAAATAGTGCATCTGCAAGTGGCTCTAAACCTGCTTCAATTGCTATTTGGCCTTTAGTACGGCGCTTAGCTTTGTAAGGTAGGTATAAATCTTCAAGTTCAGTTTTACTTTGTGCATTAGTTATATCTGCACTTAGCTCTGGCGTTAATTTATTTTGCGATTCGATGGTCGATAAAATAAAACTACGGCGCTCTTCTAGTTCACGTAAATACGATAAACGCTGCTCTAAAAGGCGTAATTGGGTGTCGTCTAGGCCGCCGGTAACTTCTTTTCTGTAGCGGGCAATAAAAGGAACAGTTGCGCCTTCATCAAGTAATTTTGTAGCTGCAACAACCTGTTGCTGCTGTGCGTTTAACTCACCGGCTAAACGTGCAGAGATATCGCTCATGCAAAAACCTTTTTATACAATAAAATAAGACCAGAAGCGTGTTACTGGCGCCGTTAATTGCTTGAATAATATCACAGGAGGTAGTAATAAAAAGCTCTTAAAGCAAGCTATTTCACTTGCTTTAAGATGGTTGGGAGGGGAGTAAATCAATTCAACTAAAAGAGCGCCCTAGTGAGGATGCTCAATGTTTTCTAATACTTCACTGAAAGAGTGAGCAATAGGGCTAATATGTAGTGGAATATGTAATGTTTTAGCTATTTGGCGAGCTGAAATTAAACCACAAATTTCGCTACTTGCTGTTGTTACTAATAAAAACATTACACCTTGATGCTCCATTGTTTGCAGCGCATCACCAATACATGCATAGCTTAAACTTTGCATGCTTACACCTGTAAGTCGGCTAATTGGCGTCATAATATCGCGCAAGCTTACTTCACTTCGTGGGGTATTTAAACGCTCTGCAATAATAGTAATTTTAGAGCTTTGTAAATCGGCGCTAGAAACAAGACCAATCAATTTTTGGTTCTCGTCGGTTACTAAGACAAAATCAGATTGTTGTGCACTAACTTGTTTAAGTGCATCTGTAATCGTTGTTGTATGCTCTGCACGAATAGGCGTTTTTTGAGTAAAGTTATTTACCATTTTTAGCGCTGGAGATGATAAATCAATCAATGGTTGGTCATCTGCAAATGTGCTTGCAATAACGCCGTGAGAAACATTTTGAGTACGTAATTCTTTAAAGTTAGACATAGTAGTCACCTTAGTAGTTATAAAATTTAATTAAGTTGTAAAATAATGAATTAAATTAAATAGCTAGGTGGTCCGCGTTGGTACGCAGTGCTAAAAGGTCTGTTTAGGTTGGTGCTCTTATAAAAAGAATCTACGACATTAGGAAGTGGTTGAGGCGACCTAAAGGTAATAGTATTAACGTGAGAGTCTACGTCAAAATCGAGGTTTGCTTGGTCAGGAATGTCACAAGCAATAAAGTGATTAGATAGTTTAGCGTTATCAAGGTTTACTTCAGTGTTACTGGCATGCAGCGTCAAACTTACACTCATTAAAAGTGCAAACAATACGGCATTATTTAATATGCGCTGTACTATGTTTGACATAACCACGACCTTAATTAACTGCTTTCAAATTAAACAAATCAACTTGAATAATTCAGTTATAGCTTATTGGTTTAATTTACACAATCAAAAGTTAACATGATCTGAATCAAAACTTTTTATTTCTTTTTTTGGTAATCGATACTGTTTACATACCACTGTTTTTTACCCTGAGGAGTAGGTACCTCAAAATCGTCATCTACTTGTTTTTTAATCAGCGCCCGCGCCATAGGTGAGTCTATCGATATGTAGTCTTTTCGGTCGTAAATTTCATCAGGTCCGACAATTCTGAATTTTTTAGTTTCACCTTCTTCGTTTTCAATTTCGACCCATGCACCAAAAAACACTTTTCCATCTTGAACGGGAGAGTAGTCGATGATTTTTAAATCAGGTATGCGTTTGCGTAAATAGCGTACACGACGGTCAATTTGGCGTAGCAAACGCTTGTTGTACTGATAGTCTGCGTTCTCAGAGCGATCTCCGAGGCTGGCTGCCCAGCTTACTATTTTTGTTACTTCTGGGCGTTTAACGTTCCATAGTTGGTCGTGTTCTTGTTGTAATTGTAAGTAACCTTCGCGGGTAACTAAATTTGTTTTCATGGTGAATTCTTTATTAGCTCTAATGGTGTGCACGTTATTAAATTTGCCAAAACTTGTCGAGCGTAAAATGTAATAAAGTACGAGTAAGTAAGCTTTGAAATGTTCAGTAACAATCTAAGCAAGTAATTAGTTTTTGATTATTAAGTTTTTCATTTATATTAACTAGTAATTGGATATAAAAATAAGAAAGAGATTATGGGACACGAAACCACAAAAGTATTAGTTGTTGATGACGATATGCGCTTACGCAGTTTGCTTGAACGTTATTTAGTAGAGCAAGGCTTTATTGTTAGAACCGCAGGAAACTCGGAGCAAATGGATAGACTCCTAGAGCGAGAAAACTTTCACTTAATGGTTCTCGATTTAATGCTCCCAGGCGAGGATGGCTTATCTATTTGCCGCCGTCTACGCCAAAAAGAAAATGAAATTCCTATTGTTATGCTTACTGCAAAGGGCGACGAAGTAGATCGCATTATTGGCCTTGAACTTGGCGCTGACGATTACATTCCAAAACCATTTAATCCACGAGAGCTACTTGCTCGCATAAAGGCCATTTTACGTCGCCGCGCAAAAGAAGTGCCAGGCGCACCTGCTGCTGAAGAAAACTTAATCGCTTTTGGTAAATTTACGCTTAATTTAGCAACGCGCGAAATGAGTGAAGGGGATAAAACAATATCGCTTACCAGTGGTGAGTTTGCAGTGCTTAAAGCGCTTGTTTCGCATCCACGTGAGCCACTTAGCCGCGATAAGCTAATGAACTTAGCGCGTGGCCGCGATTACAGTGCGCTTGAGCGAAGCATTGATGTGCAAGTGTCGAGACTTCGCCGCATGATCGAAGTAGATGCTGCCAATCCACGATATATTCAAACCGTTTGGGGTTTGGGGTATGTGTTTGTTCCCGACGGTGAAAAGTAATATTTATGGGCATGTTTCCGCGCAGTGCTTTTGGACAAACTGTTTTTTTAGTGGCGGCTCTGCTGCTCATAAATCAAATAGTGTCTTATGTTACGGTTAGTTTTTATGTTGTAAAACCAACCATTGAGCAAGTTAACTTGATGCTTGCTAAGCAAATTAAAACAGTATTCATTGACTGGGAAGATGGCGTTGAAATAAACGACGAAGTATCTGCAAAGTTTTTTGAAATTACCGGCATTGAAGTCATGACGCAGCGCGAAGCAATGCGCCAAGGGCTTGGGCAAAGCCGCGAATATTCTATGCTATCGCGCAGCATGACTGAGCAACTTGGTGGTTATTCTCGTGTACGTATTAGCCAAACTGATCCGTTGATTTATTGGGTTGAAGCACCGCAAGCGCCAGGTTATTGGGTAAAAGTACCGCTTAAAGGCTTTAAAGAGAACAACTTAGAGTTTTTAACTTTTTACTTATCAAGTATTGGCTTTTTAAGTGTGCTGGGTGGGTGGTTGTTTGCAAGACACCTTAATAGACCATTAAAAGCACTGCAACAAGCTGCAGTGAAAGTGGGTAAAGGCGACTTTTCTACCAAGTTAGAAGAACAAGGCTCAACAGAAGTAATAGAAGTAACGCGCGCGTTTAACCAAATGTCGCGCGGAATTGCCGCACTTGAAAACGACCGCCGTTTACTAATGGCCGGTGTATCTCATGATTTACGTACGCCGCTTACGCGTATTCGTTTAGCCACCGAAATGATGGTTGATGAAGATGATTATCTTCGTGAAGGTATTATTTACGATATAGAAGACATGAACGGGATTATTGATCAGTTTATTGAGTATCTACGCCACCATAAACGTGAAGAACTAAGTTGCGAAGATATCAATGCTTTAGTTGCCGAGGTTGTCAATTCTGAGCTTCAGCATCAACGTACTATTACGTTTAAAAGTAATCCAAATATAGGCAATATACCGTTAAGCTCTGTGGCTATTAAGCGTGTAATTACCAATATGATTGGTAATGCACTGCGTTATTCTGAGGGCGATATTGAAGTACTTAGCTACTTTAATTCAAACAAAAAGTATGTAGTTATCGCTGTAAACGATAATGGCCCCGGCATTCCTGAAAACGAACTAGAGTCTGTGTTTGAGCCCTTTAAACAAGGCGATGCAGCTCGCGGAAGTGAAGGCAGTGGTTTAGGCCTTGCTATTATTAAACGCATTGTTGATATGCACGACGGTAAAGTAAAGCTAGAAAACCGCCCAGAAGGCGGTTTAAGTGCACAAGTATATTTGCCAATAAAGGTCTTGAATTAATTTAAAAAATACCTAAAGGCGCTTTTAGACTATTGAATTTTAATATCAAGGAATAAATGTGGTTGTTAAGGAAGATGATAAAATATTTTTAGATAGACCAATATTCGTATGGGTCATTTCCGGGTTAATTTTATTTTCTGTATTGTGTTTCTCAGTTGAAACATTACCAGACTTAAGTAGTGAAACAAAAGTATTTTTAAAGTACTCCGAACTGTTAATTGCTGTAATTTTTACTCTTGAATATTTAACAAGGGTTGCCTTATCGCAACGCAGGCTAAACTTTGTTTTTAGCTTCTATGGAGTTGTGGATCTTGTTGCTATTTTACCTTTTTATCTAGCATTTGCTGTAGATTTAAGGACATTACGCTTAATTAGGCTATTAAGATTAGTTCGAGTATTGAAGGTAGTAAGATATAACACTGCTTTACTTCGATTTGCGAGGGCTATTTACTTAGCAAAAGAAGAGTTAGTTATTTTTACAGGGATGAGTTTGGTTTTATTATATCTTTCAGCTGTAGGTATTTATCATTTTGAGCACACTGCGCAGCCAGAGGTTTTTAAATCAATTTTTGATAGCCTTTGGTGGTCAGTTGCCACATTAACTACAGTTGGATATGGCGATATCTACCCTATAACTATTGGGGGACGTTTTTTTACTTTTTTCATCTTAATGATTGGGCTTGGACTCGTAGCTGTCCCCACTGGTATTGTAGCTTCAGCCTTGTCTGCTGTCAGACGCGAAGATGAAGTTAGTTGCAATTTAGAGAACTAAATTAAAGGCCGCTATATTTTACTGCGGCCTTTAATTTCTATTTTAAAGTGCTTTAAAACGAATAGCTGTACCGCCACTAGTGGCTAATTTAAGCGTTAGTTTATCGCTTGCAGTTACAACACGTTTTTCGATAGCTAGATCGTACGGATTGTTTTTCCACTCTGCGCTTTTACCATCTTTATAAATTTGTGCTTCAAACTTTTTGCCTTGCTCTAAAAAGTCGAGTTTTACCTCAATTGTTCTGGCTTTTTCGTCAGTAACAGCACCTAGGTACCAATCGTTTCCTGAGTATTTAGTGCTTTTACGTTCTTTACGAGCGAATACAATAAAGTCGCCTACTTCACCATCAATAGCAATACTTTGCTGCCAATCTGTTGGTACGTCTTGAATGAATTGAAACGCATCGGGCTTAGCCAAATAGTTTTTAGGTAAGTCGGCAGCCATTTGAATTGGGCTATACAAAACAACATAAAGTGCAAGTTGTTTGGCAAGTGTAGTTTGTGGGCGGTTTGTATCGCCTCCTAAACCATTAAAGCTCATATCAAAAATACCTGGCGTAAAGTCCATTGGTCCTGCAAGCATGCGGGTAAAAGCAAGCATTGGTACATGCTCTGGTGGATTAGGAGGTGAACCCCATGCATTGTATTCTTGTCCGCGTGCGCCTTCGCGCGCAATCCAGTTTGGATAAGTACGGCGCAGGCCTGTATCTTTAATTGGCTCGTGAGTATTAATGCTAATTTTATGTTTAGCTGCAAGTTTTACGTTATAAAGGTATTCGTTAACCATAAACTGGCCGTCATGCCATTCGTGGCGAGCAATACCGTTTTTGTCTATACGTTTTATATTTCCGCCATCGGCTACATAACCTGTTTTTACTTGGCTTACGTTTGATTTTTCGTAAAGGGCAAAAGCATCTTCCATTTGGTCACGGTAGTTGCTTACATTGCCTGATGTTTCGTGATGGCCAATGAGCTGTACGCCTTTTTCTTTGCCGTATTGAGTCAGTGCTGCTATATCAAAGTCGTCGTACGGTTTGGTAAAGTTAAATACATCGCCATTAAAATACCAATCGCCATCCCAACCAATATTCCAGCCTTCAACGAGTACGCCATCAAAACCATACTGCGCTGCAAAATCCATATAGTATTTTGTGGTTTGCGTAGTGGCGCCGTGTTTTTTACCGCTACCCCAAGTTTGCGTGTTTATATGCATACCCCACCAAATACCCACGTATTTGCCAGGCTTAACCCACGACACGTCACCGAGTTTATTAGGCTCGTTTAGGTTTAGTATTATATCTGAATTAACTAAGCCAACAGCGCTGTCGGCTATTTGAATGGTGCGCCATGGTGTTTTAAAAGCACCTTGTTTTTTAACGGCGACACCATCTGACCACGGCGTTAAATCTGCAGTAAACGTACCAGAGCGGCGTTGATTAAGCACCATGCCTGCGTAATCAACAAGTGCGGCTTCATGAATACTAATATGAGTACCGTCACTTGTTTTAAACGTAAATGGTGTGTGAGCTAGTGGAGCTTCGTTAAGTGGGGTGGTGTTGTAAACATATTCGTAGCGGTTCCAGCCACGAGCAGGTATCCACCATGCTGTTGCATCATGGCTATTGTTTATAGCAAATTCAGTCAGCTCTTTGGTTATTTCTGTATGTTCGAAGCCGGCTTGTTGTGGCACTTCGTATCGAAAACCTACACCACTATCAAATGCTTTAAATCGAATTGTGTAGGTACCTTTATTTGGCTCATTTTTTGTAAAGGTAACGGCTACTTCGTTATATTCGTCAACAACGTTTTGGCGTTCGCCCCAAGGTTGTTGCCACTGCGAGTTAACGCATTGTTGTTCAATGCTTTTAATTTTAAAGCCGTCGCTAAAAGCTGCTTGTGTTTTAAATTCAAACCCCAGTAAAGATTTGTTTATAACCGCTTTGTTTTTAAATTTTATTGCGTAGCTTGGCGTGTTGTTTTCGTCAGAGATGCTTACTGTTATTTGTGTGTCTGGCGATTTTAGCTCTACGGTTTGTCCGTAGCTATTACTAGCAAAGGCTAAAAGCACAAGTGCTGGTATTCTCATGGTGTGTCCTTAGATGAGTCGGTGGTGACATTTAAGGATAATGACTGTTGATGATTAATACGACTGCTTACATACGTATTCAATGTTTTAAAAAATAGAAAGAATTTGGTGGCTTAATCGGTCTATAATGTAAACAAATTGATAATAGCGACAAGAAAATGATAAAAAGCTTACTTTATGTATTTTTACTAAGTGTTAGTACTGGAGTTTTTGCAGCAAATATTACAATTAAAAATGCTAATAATGACCCATTACCTAATGCTGTTGTATGGCTAACTGCAGGAGACCCCTCTAGCGTTATTCCTCCAGAAGCACCTTATGCGATGACCCAGAAAAATCGAGAATTTAAGCCGCGTATTTTAGTTGTCCCACAAAATGCAAAGGTAGAGTTTCCGAATGCGGACTCAATCATGCATCATGTTTATTCATTTTCTAAAGCCAAAACGTTCGAATTAAAGCTATATAAGGAGCACCCAAAAGCGCCCATTACTTTTGATCAAACGGGTGTTGTTGAGCTTGGCTGTAATATTCATGATTGGATGTTAGGTTATATTGTGGTGGTAGATAGCACTATTTTTGCAATCACTGATGAAAACGGGAATGTTGATTTAAATGCCAATGCAGGCGAATACACGTTAAGTGTTTGGCATTCTGGGTTTAGTGATATTAGTAAGGTTGAATCTCAAACTATTACTGTGGCTACTAACCCTATCACTTATAAAGTAAAGCAGGAAATTGCGGAGCAAATTGATTTTGCTACGGATGAATTTGATGACTATTAATCGCTTAATGAGGCTGGCATTTTTAGCCGGTGCTTTATGTTTTAGTAATGCATTGTATGCACAAGTAAAAGGCTTGATACAAATTAGAGCCGTGCAGGGGGACGATATACGTAGCTTCCAAGAGGGCGGCCTTGGGCTATATCGGCACGATACTAAAAGCGACGAACTTATTTTATCCCAAGGTATTTTAGATTTTAATGTTGATTTAGCATCTAGTTGGTCGGCTCATGGGGTGTTAAATGCGAATCAAGATCCTGATGTTGGCCTTGGTTTTACACAGGCTTATATAAAGTATCAGCCGCTATCTAACAGCAACTATAAATGGCACATGCGCGTGGGGGGCTTTTACCCACTTATGTCGCTTGAAAATCCTGATATAGGGTGGACGTCTCCTTATAACTATACAAACTCAGCTATTAATAGCTGGATAGGCGAGGAAGTACGCACTGTTGGCGCAGAGGTAACTATTAAGCGCCCAGCAAAACGTTTCAACAGCGCTCATAGCTTTAGTTTTGTAGGTGCTACATTTAAAGGCAATGATCCTGCCGGTACTTTACTTGCGTGGCGTGGTTTTGCATTACACGATAGGCAAACTACATTTAACGAAAGTATTAAATTTGCGCCTATAGCGGCATTAAATGCATACGAATTACGTTGGCAGGCTAATCAGGTTTTACCGTTTGAAGAAGTAGATGGGCGTTTTGGCTATTACGCTGGCGTACATTGGGATTACTTAAAAAAATCACAATTTCGAATTTATTATTACAACAATAATGGCGACCCAACCACACTTAATATTAGTACAGGGCAGTATGCTTGGGATACTCGCTTTACAAGCGCCGCTTGGCTTTATAAGTTTAATAGTAAAACACGTTTAATAGCACAGGTACTTAATGGTAAAACTGAAATGGGCAGTAACGCATTAATTGATAATGCTTTTTATAGCCATTATTTAATGCTGAGCCATAAAGAAGGCAAGCATCGAGTTTCTGTACGTTATGATTATTTTAAAGTTACTGACAACGACACCACTGCGTTTGACCCTAATGCAAGTAATGGGGAAGGCTTAACAGCAACATGGCGCTACCAGCTTACTAATAAACTACAAATAGGGGTTGAAGGTTCTGCACTTAAAAGTGTTGCAAAAAATAGAGAGCCAATTGGATTTAATGAACGAATCTCGCAGCAGCAAATAATGCTAAATGCGCAATGGCGTTTTTAAAAGTATAAAAAAGGGAGCATTTAAATGCTCCCTTTTTAGTTTAATAAAATTGGTATAGATTATTTTTTATCAAAAGCGCGTTTCATGTAGTTAGGTGTAGCGAGTGCACCATGATGAATACCGCTGTTGTAGTATTCACTTTGCTCAGCTATTTGTGCTGCGCCGTCTTCTCTGAAACCGTTAAATGTCTCTGATTTACGTGCAAGTGTTACTGACCATAAACCGCTTGGGTAAATTGGTTGTGGAAATGGTAATGTTTGTAAATCGTTAAAGCCTACGCTTAACATTGCTTCGCGCATTTCAACTAATAATGGCATGTGCATAAGTGGTGATTCACTTTGTTGTACTAAAATACCACCTGGGCGCAGTGCATCTAAACAGCTTGTGTAAAACGCATGGTTAAATAAACCCTCACCTGGACCTACCGGATCTGTGCCATCAACAATCACTACGTCGATAGATTCGCCAGCGGCTTCGCGCATGTATTTAATACCGTCGTCAAACATAACAGTTGCACGGGCGTCGTTATTAGATTCACAAAGCTCTGGGAAGTATTTTAACGACATTTGCGTTACTACTTCGTCGATATCTATTTGCGTTACAGTTTCTACGCCTGGGTGTTTTAATACTTCGCGTAAAGTACCGCAGTCGCCGCCGCCAATAATAACGACGTTTTTAGGGTTTGGATGCGCTAAAAGTGCAGGGTGGCTGATCATCTCATGATAAAAGAAGTTTTCGCGGGTTGTTACCATAGTACACCCGTCGATGATCATTAAATTACCAAAGTCTGTGGTTTCAAACATTTCTACCTTTTGAAAAGGAGACTGTTTTTCATCTAACTTTTTATTAATACGTAATGAAAATGCGCTGCCATCGCGGTCGCTAATTTCAGTAAACCACTTACTTTGATCTAAATTTGCCATAGTTACTATTACACTTTTTAGGTTGAGTATGAAAAAGGGGCAATTCTGCCAGTGCTTGGCTTTTTGCTCAATGACATTTTAACTGATTTGACGAATAAAGTTAGTTAGGAGTGAGTGAAAGTTCAATTTTTGTTAGCCTAGTGGATAGTGACGTATTAAAATGCGCCTTTATACCTAATTGACTAAAGAAGAGTTGCCATGACCTGGGGTTTAGAAACAGCACGCGCCACTTATAACGTTGCTCATTGGAGTGATGGTTATTTTGATATTAACGCACAAGGCGAACTGGTGGCTTACCCAGATGGCGACCAAACAAAACCGGCCATTTCTTTAACGCAATTAACTGAGCAGTTTAAGCAGCAAGGTTTAACGCTGCCGGTTTTAGTACGCTTTACCGATATTTTAAAAAATCGTGTAGACACCCTTACTAACGCGTTTACGCAAGCGCGAGCAAATCGTGAATATAACGGTAAATACACCTGTGTTTACCCAATTAAAGTAAATCAGCAACGTTCTGTAGTAAGTAAACTATTAGCGCATCCAAGCGGGCTTGTTGGCCTAGAAGCAGGCTCAAAGCCAGAACTTATGGCTATTTTGGGTGTAGCAAAAGAGCCAATCACAATAGTGTGTAACGGCTATAAAGACAGTGAGTTTTTACGCCTAGCGTGTATTGGTCAAGCAATGGGTCACAGCGTAAAAATTGTGGTAGAAAAGCTTTCAGAACTGACCACACTACTTGAAGAAATAGACAACCTAGGCATTGAACCGGCTATTGGTATTCGCATTCGCCTAAACTCAGTAGGCAAAGGCAAGTGGCAAAACACGGGCGGCGAAAAAGGCAAGTTTGGTTTAACAGCAGGCCAAGTACTAAGTGCTGTTGAAGTGCTTAAAAAGCATAATAAGCTGCACTTAATGCAAATGGTGCATTTTCATATTGGTTCTCAAATTGCCAATATTCGTGATATTCACCGTGCTTTACGTGAATGTGCACGCCACTTTGCTGAGCTTACACAATTAAACGTACCGTTAAATACCGTTGATGTGGGCGGCGGCTTAGGCGTTGATTACGAGGGCTCTGGCTCGCGTAGTGCGTGTTCAATGAATTACACCGTAGAAGAGTATGCGCGTAACGTAGTGAATGCATTTGCAGAAGTGTGCGATCAGCATAACCTTACGCATCCGGCCATTATCACCGAGTCGGGGCGTGCTTTAACTGCTCACCATGCGGTATTAATTACCGATGTAATTGACGTAGAAAAAGCGCCTAATCATTTAAATCCAGAGCCACCGCTTGAAAATAGCGCATTAGTGCTTGATGAAATGTGGCAGTGTTTACAGCGTTTGAACCCGCGTATGGCACTGGAGATTTATCACGACGCTATGCACTTATTTAGCGAAGCGCACGATCAGTACGTGCATGGCTTAGTAAGCATGCTAGAGTGGGCGAAAATAGAGCAGCTTTACTTTACTATTTTACATCGTGTGCGGGCATCACTTAGTAATAACGCGCGCGCGCACCGTGAAGTGCTCGACGATTTAAACGAAAAGCTTGCTGATAAACTCTTTGTTAACTTTTCATTATTTCAGTCGTTGCCTGATGTATGGGGTATTCAGCAGTTGTTTCCTGTTATGCCAATCGAAAACTTAACTCAGCCACTTACTCAGCGCGCAATTATTCAAGATATTACCTGCGATTCTGACGGGCAGATTCGTGAATACGTTGAAGGCGCTGGTATCGAAACCAGCCTACCAATACCAGAATATAAGCATGGCGAGCAATACCACATCGCTATGTTTATGGTAGGCGCGTATCAAGAGATTTTAGGTGATTTACATAACCTATTTGGTGACACTGATTCGGTGCACGTAGAGCTTAACGACGATGGCTACGTGTTAACCAATGCTATAAAAGGTGATAGCGTTAAGGATGTATTAAAGTTTGTTGACTATGATAGCGCCATTTTAGCTGACAACTTTGCGTACCAAGTTAATAAACTTGATGTATCGACGCAGTGTAAAGAAGGTTATTTAGCTGAGCTTAATGCAGGCCTTGAAGGCTATACCTATTTTGAAGATTAATTTGTAAGCAACTGAATGCGCAGTATTAGTGGCTGCGCAATGTTTAAAGGAATGGAAGTAATGTCAGTTATTCGCAGTGTATTTAGTATTATTTTTTACACAATAAACACACTTTTTTGGTTTGTGCCTATTTTTGTTTGTGGGCTTATAAAGCTTATCCCTATTAAGCCTCTACAAAAGCTTATGAGCTGGGCAGCTAAGCAATTTGCAACTATTTGGGTTACCTTTAATAGCTTAAATCAAGCGTTATTCACGCCAACTAGACTAAATGTAACTGGCCTTGAAGACCTTAAACTAAAAGATTGGTATCTAGTAATTGCAAATCACCAAAGCTGGGTCGATATTTTAGTATTACAGCGTGTGTTTAATCGTAAAATTCCATTTTTAAACTTCTTTTTGAAAAAAGAGCTTATTTACGTGCCTATTTTAGGTTTGTGTTGGTGGGCGCTTGATTTTCCGTTTATGACTCGCACGAGTAAAAGCCAATTAAAAAAGAATCCAAAGCTGCGTGGCAAAGATTTAGAAACCACACGTAAAGCCTGCGAAAAATTTAAAGAGATGCCAGTAAGTGTGGTTAACTTTGTAGAAGGCACTCGTTTTACTACGCAAAAGCATGAGCGCCAAAATAGCCCGTTCCCACATTTATTAAAGCCAAAAGCGGGCGGTATTGCTTTTGTAATGCAAGCAATGGGCGAGCAAATTACTAAAGTGGTTAACGTTACCATTCAGTACCCAGATGGTATTCCTACTTTTATGGATTTTGCTGGTGGTAAGGTAAAAAATATCAACGTACACGTGGAAGTAAGGCCGGTAAGCGAAGAGCTTATTGGTGACTACACAGGTGATTCTGAATTTAGAGTTCGCTTTCAAAGCGAGTTAAACCGCTTATGGGAAAACAAAGAGCAAACACTGCAATCGCTCGAAAAAACCCATAAGTAAAAGGTAAAAATATGAGCTTACAGTTATGCTAAAAAAGTGGTTACCAAATTGGCTTAACGGCTTAATTGTAGGCTGCGTATTGTTTTCTAACATGATACTTTTTGGCTCGCTAGTATTTGTACTGGGCCTTATTAAGTTATTACTGCCTTTGCCTGTGGTTAACTCTATATTACACAGCGCTTACCGAGGTTGGTGTAATGGCAACCGTTTAGGGCTTTGGTTAGGTTGCCCTAACATTGTGGTTGATATAAGTGGCGACTTAAACTCAAAAAGTTGGTATTTACTTATTTGTAACCACGCGAGTTGGTTAGATATAACTGTACTTAGCTCATTACATGCATTGCCTGCCCCTAAGTTCTTTTTAAAAGACGGGTTAAAGTACATGCCTTTTATTGGCACTGGTGCGTGGGCTATGGGTATGCCGTTTATGAAACGGGTAAGCAAAGCGCAGCTTGCTAAAAATCCAAAGTTGAAAGGGTTGGATGTAGAGCGCACGAAGCGTAGCTGTCGTAATTTTCGTCATCATCCTACTACCATCATTAATTTTGTTGAAGGTACACGCTATACGCCAGCCAAACATAATCTGCAACAAAGTCCTTTTAAGCATTTATTAAAGCCCAAAGCGGGCGGCATTGCTTTTGCGCTTGAAGTATTAGCCGATCAATTTGATGCCATGCTTAATACAAGTTTAGTATATAGCGGTAAGACAGATCACGTTTGTCGTAACTTGCTAAAAGGTGAGCTAGATTCTATTTATGTTTCAATAGACGTAACGCCCATTAATGACAATATGCAGGGCAGCTATCAAAGCGATGACGTATTTAAAGTTAATTTTCAACATTATGTGAATGAGCTATGGGTTGCTAAAGATCAGCAGCTTGCCGACATTTATGCTCAACAAGATTTACCTGAACCACAAATCAGTAAGGAAATTGAAACACTATGACCAACACCCATCTTCAGGAATTAATTGCTCCTTGGTTTGAAAAAGTACCCGACGCGGATTTTCTTAGCTCAATTACCGCAGTCTCAATAGGAATATTCTCTTTATTAATTGTTTACTTATTTACTCGTAGATTAATGTTACCTGGCATTCAAAAAATAGTGACGAGGCTTTCTCCTGAGCGAATTGGTGCGCTTTCTCCTATGCTTAATAAGCTAAATAAGCGTATTGCCGGAATGCTGTGCTGCGTATTGTTTTTAGCTACGTTTGATAGCGTATACCCAGTTAATGAAATTGCAGGAGAAATACTAAAAACGATAGGACAAGCTTTACTTATTATTTATGCTGGTTTTATTTTTAGCAGTATTGTGAGCATTGCGGGTACTATTTATAACCAGTTAGAGTTTGCCCGCGAGGTCCCTATTCAGGGCTTAATTCAGGTTGTTAAGCTAATAACCTTTATTGTGTGTGCAATTTTAATTGTGAGCATTTTTCTTGAGAAGTCACCTACTTATATTCTCTCTGGCTTTGGTGCTATTGCTGCTGTTACGTTATTAGTATTTAAAGACACTATTTTAGGCTTTGTAGCCAGTATTCAAATAGCAGCAAATCGCCTAGTAACCTATGGTGATTGGATTCAAGTAGAAAACTACGGCGCCGATGGCGAAGTAATTGATTTGGGATTAAATACCGTAAAGGTACGTAACTGGGATAACACCATAACAACTATTCCAACTTATATGCTGGTAGCGGGTTCATTTAAAAACTGGCGCGGCATGCAAGAGTCGGGCGGTAGACGTATTAAACGCTCACTCAATATTGATATGCACAGTATTTGTTTAGTGGGTGATGAGTTTAGAAAACAAATTGATGCGGCTATTCCGCTGCACGACTATATTCGAGTGACGACATTACCTGCTCAGGTTTCTAATTTAGGGCTATTTCGTCGCTATGCTGAAGGCTATTTAAAACAGCACAGTAAAATTAATACGTCACTTACGTTAATGGTACGAGAGCTACAACCACTAAACCATGGTTTACCTATTGAGTTTTATTGCTTTAGTGAAGACAAACGCTGGATTTCGTACGAGCATTTACAAGCCGAAATAATGGACCATTTACTTGCGGTATTACCCGTGTTTGGGCTTAGGGCATATCAAAGTGTTAGTGGGCAATTAAGCCCACCTAACGAGCAACAAACAGATAAGCCAACATTTAGAGTGATGGCAAATAGTGTTGTAAAAGACCCACAGCAATAAATAAAGCTAAGAGCCACCAAATAGGTGGCTTTTTAAATCGCAGCCATGCAAATGTAATTATTACTAACGCAACTTGCCAAAGGTTATGCACCGCTGATGTCCAAATTGGCGAATACAGTGCAGCCGCTAAAAAACCGACTACCGCGGCATTAAGCGCCGCTATTGAGCTTGCAAAACGTGGCTTACTTGCCAAGTTAATCCAGCTCTTTTGGAATGCGAGTATAAGTAAAAAACCAGGCATAAATATAAGCAGTGTAGCTATAAGAGCACCCACTAAAGGTTGTTCTGTAGTAAGTTGTGCGCCTAAGTAAGTAGCAATAGTAAACATAGGCCCAGGCACTGCTTGTGCACTCGCGTAAGCACTTAAAAACTGATCATCACTCAATGCTGGTACGCCAGCTTGAAGTACCGGCAGTACTACGTGTCCGCCGCCAAACACCATTGCACCTGCCTGGTAAAAAGGGGCAAACAAAGCAAACTCATGTCCTAGTGGAATAAAGCTCACACCAAGTAAGAGCGCAAATAACCCCAGTGCAATCCAATTAATATTACTTTTTGTACTGCTAACATTTTCTGTGGCTGTACCCAGTTTTAATAAAGGCCATATAGCACCTATTGTTGCAGCGGTTATTAAAATAGCGATTTGAGTTCCCATCATTGGAAATAACACCAAAGCAAGTGTACTCATTACAGCAAGTAACTTAAGCGCAGCACTTGTACAAAAGCTTTTAGCCATACTAAGTGTTGCATCAGCAACTATAACAACGGCAAATAACTTTAAGCCTGCAATAATAGCAAAGTAAACAGCGTCAAACTGACGAGCACTAACCGCAAGCAGCACCATTATTAAAAACGAAGGCAGAGTAAAACCTACAAAAGCAGCTATACCACCCAGTACTCCAGCACGCTCAACACCAATAGCAAAACTAACTTGGCTAGAGCCAGGCCCCGGCAGCGCTTGGCTTAAACTAATAAGTTGTGCGTAACGCGTGTTAGTTAACCAATTTAACGAGTCTACAAAGTGGCGTTTAAAATAACCTAAATGCGCAGCAGGGCCGCCAAAGCTCATACACCCTAATAAAAAAAACTGTCTAAAAATAGCAATTAACATTGCGCCAATATCCTTTGTAAAATTCATTAAATTGTCACAGCGTAGTATGACATTTTTATTAAAATGGCACATTAGTTTGAGGTCTGTTTAACAATCAAGCAAGATGCGTTGCTTTTAACACTCTCTTCATAGTTTGTTCATACATGTATTTGCATACTCTTGCTAAATTCTTAATGAATAGGGTATCACCATGACTTTAACTAAATCACTTTTAAGCGTAACCGTAGTAGCTGTATTACTTTCTGGTTGTGAAATGAATAACACAGGTAAAGGAGCCGCTATAGGCGCCGCAGCCGGAGGTGTATTAGGTAAGGCTACGGGTAATCATAAAGATAAACGTATTTTTATTGGTGCAGCTATTGGTGCACTGGCGGGCGCTGCTGTTGGCGACTACATGGATAAGCAAGAAGAAGCATTTCGTGATGAGTTAGCGGGTTCAGGTGTTGAAGTAGTGCGTGAAGGCGATAACTTACGTTTAGTAATGCCATCAAACATTACGTTTGCGACTGCTCAATCTTATATTTCATCAGGCTTTAACGATACGTTAGATGCGATTGCTAAAGTAATGAACAAGTACGAAAAAACCTACCTTAGTGTGCAAGGGCATACTGACAGTACGGGTAAAGATAGCTTCAACATGAACCTATCGCGTGAACGCGCACAAAGTGTGAAAGACTACTTAGTGAACCAACAAATTATGGCTACACGTGTTAGCACTATGGGCTATGGCGAAACACGCCCAATTGCAACTAATGAAAGTGCAAATGGCCGTGCTCAAAACCGTCGCGTAGAAATTCAGATAGTGCCAAATACCGAAGGTTAATCCTTATTAAACTGTAATTCACACAGTTTTTGATACAACGGGTTACTTGCTAACAACTCTTGGTGAGTACCCGTTGCTATGATTTCCCCATTTTCCATCACTACAATTACATCGGCATGTATTACCGTTGCCAGCCTATGGGCAATTATTAACGTTGTTCTGTTTTGCATTAAATGCTCAAGTGCAGCTTGTACATGGTGTTCGCTTTGCGCATCCAGCGCGCTGGTGGCTTCATCAAGAAGAAGTATTTCAGGGTCTTTTAATATGGCACGTGCAAGCACAATACGCTGCTTTTGCCCACCCGATAACCTCACACCCTGCTCACCTAAAAAGCTGTTATAACCTTGCGGTAACTGTTTGATAAATTCATCGGCATGCGCATACTTTGCTGCGGCATATACTTGCTCATCGGTTGCACTTGGGTTGCCGTAGCGGATGTTATGCATTACGTCGGAGCTAAATAAAATAGGGTTTTGCGCTACCATGCCCATTTTATTACGCAGAGTATTAAGCGATAAATCTTTAATGTTTACATCTTTAAACTTAATAGCTCCGCTAGCCGGATCGTAAAAACGTTGTAGCAATTCAAATAACGTTGTTTTACCTGCGCCAGAAGGGCCAACAATTGCCACGGTTTGGCCTTGATTTATATTTAGGCTTATTTTATTAAGCGCGCTTACGTCTGGGCGAGAGGGGTAGTTAAAGCTTATATTTTCAAGTGTAATAGCAGGGCTGTTAATGTTTTGCAGTAAGCTATCGTCTTGTGGATCTAGCGGGTTTTCTATCTCACTTTTAACAGCAAGTAACTCAAGTAACCTTGCCGCAGCACCAGCTGCACGTTGTAGTTCGCCATATACTTCAGCAACGGTTGCCACCGACATTGCCACCATAATAGCGTAAAATACAAATGCACCTAACTCGCCGCCGGTCATAGTACCTGCAAGTACATCGTTGCCACCTACCCATAGCATAGCGCTAATGGCACTAAAGGTTAAAAAAATCACCACGGCTATTAAAAATGAACGTTGCTTAATACGTTTTTTAGCAACGTTAAAGGCTTTTTCGGTCTCAAGCGCAAAGGCATGCTGCTCTTGTGCTTCGTGGCTATAGCTTTGCACTACTTTAATATTTTGTATGATTTCTCCGGCATAGGTACTTATGTCGGCAATGGCATCTTGGCTAGAGCTTGCTAGTTTACGTACCTTGCGACCAAATATCATCATAGGAACAAGTACCAGCGGTACACAGGCTACAACCACTAAGGTAAGTTTTAAATTAGTAAACAACAGCATAGCTAAGCCACCAATCAACATAAGTACACTGCGCAGTGCCATAGAGAATGATGAGCCGATAATTGATTGCAGTAATGTGGTGTCGGTGGTTAAACGCGACATAAGTTCGCCACTGCGGTTTTCTTCAAAGTAGCTAGGGTGTAGCGTAACAATACGATTAAACACTGCTTTTCTAATATCGTTACTTACCCGTTCGCCAATCCACGACATTAAATAAAAACGGCTAAAGGTACCGATAGCTAATAAGCTGATTAAGCCAATGAGTACCAGTACAGCTTGTTGTAGTTGATCTTTGGAGCCTGCAATAAACCCATGATCAATAACAAACTTAACCCCCTGACCTAGTGATAAGTTAACACCCGCAGTGACCAATAGCGCGGCTAGCGCAGCTACTACCATCCATTTGTAAGGTTTTATAAAAGCAAAAACAGGTAATAAGCTGCTAAAAGCAGCTTTTTCGGATGCAGAGGTGTTTTTTGACATAGTGGATTCTTTTTAAAGGTTAAGGTATAGATATGGCATCATCGGATTAAAAATCAATAGTATTAAATATCATCAATAAGGAATTGTTATGACAACAAAAATAATAAGTGGTGAATTTACAGTGGCTTTAGCGCCTATTGAAGGTTATGCCAAAGGGCAGCAAGGTATTAATTTAGGACGTATGTCGATCGATAAAACATTTAAAGGTGACTTAAATGCTACAAGCCAAGGCGAGATGCTTAGTGCAATGACGCCAACCCAAGGCAGTGCGGGTTACGTGGCAATAGAGCAAGTGATAGGTGAGCTTGAAGGTAAGCAGGGCAGTTTTGTACTGCAACACTTTGGCACTATGAATAAAGGACAAGACAGTCTTATTTTAAATGTTATTCCTGATTCAGGCACAAATGAGCTAAAAGGATTAACTGGCAGTATGAAAATACGCATTGAGCAGAGCATTCACTATTACGACTTTGACTACCGCTTATAAAATGGATAACAAACAATGCAAAAAATAGTAGAATTTAAAAAGCGTGGTTTTTTTAGTAACGGCATTGATGTAGATGCTTTGAATGAGCGCATATACCACTTAAATCAAGAAGGTTGGAAAGTAATAAGTATAAATACTGCGACTGCTTTTCAAGGCCAAATAACGGCCTGTATATTATTAATAGAAAACGATGAACTATAAGGACAAAAATGACATTAGCAGCATGGTTTAGTTTAGTACTTGTATGCATGATGGGTGCAATGTCGCCAGGCCCAAGCCTTGCAGTTGTACTAAAGCATACAATGAGTGGCGGAATGAAAAACGGTATGCTTGCTGCACTTAGCCATGGCGTGGGTGTTGGGCTTTATGCGGCAGCTTCGTTACTTGGTTTGGGGACATTGATGGCTCAATTTCCAACGGTATACCAAGTGCTTGTATATTTGGGCGCTGGGTATCTAGCCTATTTAGGTTTAAAAATACTATTAGCAAAACCCAATAATGACGAACTGCAAGTACAAAAAAGTGAGATAAGTGCAGTTAAAGCATTACAAGATGGCTTTGCCATTGCCTTTTTGAACCCCAAGCTCGCTATTTTCTTTTTAGCCTTGTTCTCACAGTTTATTGACCCCCAAAATCTCACTTTAAGCATTGGCATTATTATGTGCTTAACCGTGTTTGTAATTGATACAGGTTGGTATTTACTAGTTGCAGTACTTACTGAGGTTTCAAAAAATCGCTTTGGTTTTACTAAGCAAAACCTGTGGCTTGATAAAATACTGGGTGTTGTGTTTATTGCCCTTGCTATAAAAGTCGTTATTAGTTTGTAAGATTGAGTAGAGATTATTGAAGTTTGCAGAGTGTATTTGTAGTTATATAGATAAAGGATTAAAACAATGACAAAACATATTTTAAAAAGTGCATCTTTCGACCCGAAGGTTCAGCAATACTGGATGCTAATGGCCGCTTTTTTTAGTGTACTAGCGCTGGTGACTATTCCGTTGTTACCCATTGTTTTAGCGATTGTATGGCTGGTGGGCGGGCGAATACTCGCAGCTATGTCGGCTGACTTATTACCACAAAAATTGGTAGTTAAACGTGGCATATTATTTAAAGAAGAAAAATCTATTCCGCTTGAAAAAATAACCGATGTTGGATTAAGCCAAGGGCCGCTCATGCGAATTTTTGGATTATATCGTTTAAGCTTTGAAACAGCTGGGCAGTCAGGAAATGGCGCTTTAGTGTCTTTGCTTGGTGTGGTTAATGCGAGTGAGTTTAGAGAGGCGATACTTGAGCAAAAAGATGTATTGGCTAATCAAGGTGAAACGTCGCAGCAGGCAACAGAGCAAAGTGAGAAAGAGCTACTGAGAGCACTTACTTATAGTGTTAAAAATATTGAGCAGATGCTACTTGTTTTAGTTGATGAAAGGCAGCAAAAGTAACCTGTTTTAAACTTGTAATACTTATAAGGATGTTTTTATGAATACGGATATAAAAAATATATTTAATAATTATCCTGAGGCAGCTAAAAGTACGCTTATACAATTACGAGAGTTAATTTATACCGTAGCACAAGAGCAAAACTTAGGAGCTGTTGAAGAGTCTTTAAAGTGGGGAGAGCCAAGTTATAACACAATAAATGGCAGCCCCATTCGCGTAGGCTTAAAGGGCTCATCGTGTTATTTGTTTTTTCATTGCCAATCAAAGCTAGTAAGCACATTTAGAGAGTTGTACTCTCATAATCTTACCTTTGAAGGAAATAGAGCAATAGTATTAAATAGTGAAAAGCCATTACCAGAACACCCAGTTAAAGAGTGTATTAAATTAGCACTGACTTATCACAGCGTTAAACACCTACCTTTGTTAGGCGCATAATTATAAGTACTTAGTAGATACTTAAAATACGCTACATATTTGGTTTGCGTCACAGGTAATAACAGTCACGTTTTCATAACCCACACGCGTTAATGCTTCTGCTCCCAACGTTGCGCGTGCACCACTTGCGCAGTGCACGTAAATAGGGCGAGCTGCGTCTTTTTCTATTTCCATTAGTTTCATCTCGAGTAATCCACGCGGAATATTTATAGCGCCGGCAGCCGATTTTGTCGCGTGCTCTGCAGGTTCTCGCACATCAATAAGTAAACCTTTATTTTTTTCAAGCTCGAGTTTTGCTTGCGCTGCGTCAATACGGCGTTGGTTAGGTGTGATAATTTTTAGTAAATCAGGGATTGATGTAAGCATTAGTTTGTAAATCCTCTTTTTCTTAAAAAAGACATTAATGGGTGCTACTTGGTATAAGTAGGTTGAATTGAGTTAATACTTATAAATAACGTTAAAAACTGAAAGCTACTTTATATAAAGTAACTTAATAGTGCGGATACTGCTACAGCACTTCCGCCGATTAATAAAATGGCATCGCTAGTTTCATGGCCATCTTAATATTAGTAAAACCTAATGTTAATTATATTAGAACTTACTAATGTAAAAGTCTATACTTAAAAAGGTATCAAAAAGAGAAATAATAAAATGAATATTGAACAACTAGCTGTCAACGCAGAGCAAGCCGAACAGTTTTTAAAATTAATGGCTAACAAAAATCGCTTAATGATTTTATGTAGTTTATTACAAGGTGAGCAAAGTGTAGGTGAGCTAAATAAAAATGTACCTTTAGCGCAGTCGGCGCTATCTCAGCATTTAGCAAGTTTACGCAAGGCAAATATGGTTGTTACTCGCCGAGAAGGGCATACTATTTATTACTCATTGACCGACCCAAAAGTTGAGTCGATCATTGCTTTGTTATATGAGTGGTTTTGCCGACAAGAAAATACTAAATAAACGTAGCTATTTCATCGAGTGATTTTTTATCCAGTGCATGAGCCGGTATTGTTGCATCATCACTTGGGTAGCCTGCAATAAGTAGCATGTATGGGCGTTCATTATCTTTATCGCGATTACATATGTCGGTTAAAAAGCTCATTGGCTTTGGAGTATGAGTAAGGGTTGCCAAACCACTGCGGTGCAAAGCTTGAATTAAAAAGCCGGTAGCTAAACCAACAGACTCATGCACATAATAATTCGTATTTTTATCATCGGTGCTTACACCGCCCTTTTTTTGACTAAATACAGCTATAAGCCAAGGTGCATGCTCTAAATAAGGTTTATTGGCGTCGGTACCTAACGGCTTTAGCGCATCTAACCATTCTTCACCTGCTCTGCCTTCGTAAAAAGAACGCTCTAGCTTTTCGGCGGCTTCTCTTATTTGTTTTTTTACATCGCTACTGTTTATAGCCACAAAATGCCAAGGCTGATGGTTCGCTCCACTAGGTGCTGTGCCAGCTGCTTTTATACATGCTTCAATAATATTTTTTGGTACTGGGCGATCGCTAAAGCTACGAATGCTATGGCGGCGTTGGCTGGTTTGTAAAAACTCGTTAGCACGATTTAGCATTTCGTCGTGTGGATATTCTATAAAGTCGTTTAATGGTTGGCTTTGGTGATCTTGCATGGCTTTTCGCTTCTTATAAAAAGTATATGTGGTTTTTATACCGAGTGAATACAGTGCAGGCAAGTGTTATGAGTTTAAATTGTGTTTATTTGTTGTTACAAATTTAACCAATAAGTAACTTATGTTCCTGTTTTGCTTGTGATATAAAGCATCATAAAAATAATTACTTATACTCAAGGAAGTAAAAATGCTATCAATAACAGGGTTATCTAAAACCTACGATAACGGCGTACATGCACTACAAGGTGTTGATTTATCTATCGGTAAAGGGATGTTTGGATTACTTGGGCCAAATGGCGCAGGTAAATCATCGCTTATGCGTACCATTGCAACACTGCAGTCGGCTGATTCAGGTTCAATTACTTTTGATGGCATTGATGTATTTAAAGACCCACAGGCACTGCGCCAACGCTTAGGTTACTTACCACAAGATTTTGGTGTGTACCCGCGTGTTAGTGCTTACGACTTACTGGACCATATGGCTGTTTTAAAGGGTATTCATAATAAAGCAGAGCGTAAAGAGTCGGTTGAAGGATTACTTGCGCACACTAATTTATATCAACATCGCTCAAAAGCGGTCAGTGGCTTTTCGGGCGGTATGCGCCAGCGTTTTGGTATTGCACAGGCATTACTGGGTGACCCTGATTTACTAATAGTTGATGAGCCAACAGCGGGGCTAGATCCAGAGGAACGTAATCGTTTCCATAACTTATTAGTAAGCTTAGGCGAGCAAAAAGTAGTTATATTATCGACCCATATCGTTGAAGATGTTGCAGAGCTTTGCCCAAATATGGCGGTGTTGGCTGGCGGTAAGATTTTACTAGAAGGTAACCCAATAGCGCTTACCGATAAGCTCCAAGGACAAATTTGGCGCAAAGCCATGAGCCAAGAAGAAGCGCAAGAACTTGAGCCGCAATTACCGGTTATTTCTAAGCGCCTATTTGCAGGGAAAACAATTTTACATGTAATAGCAGAGCAAGCCCCACAAGGGTTTGAAGCAAGTAATGCAAATTTAGAAGATGTGTATTTTTCTACTCTGCTTAATCATCGTAACAGCCAAGTAGCATAAGGAGGCGTTATGTTTTTTAATATGCTCGCGTTTGAGCTGCGTTATTTCGCGCGTCAGCCTTCGTTTTATGTGACCTCATTAATATTCTTTTTTATGGCGTTTTTTATAAGCTCCAGTAGTAAGTTTCCGTTAGGTGGGGCGAATGTTCATATGAACTCGCCTTTCTCTATTATGCTTTTAACCGTTACATTTTGTACGTTTGCGATGTTTTTAGTGGTTAACTTTGTTGCCAGCTCTGCTATTCGCAACAGTGAAAGCAAAATGGATGAGCTGGTTTTTAGTAAGCCTGTTAATCCTGTGCCTTATCAAGCAGGGCGTTTTTTTGGTTCCTACTTAGTTGTACTTATTGTGTTTTTAAGCGTGCCATTGGGTGTGTTTTTAGGGTCGCAATTTGGTTTATTAGTTGGCTGGCTCGATGGCGAATTGATTGGTCCTAATAAGCTAATGTACTACGCTGCGCCTTATCTTTATTTAGCAGTGCCAAGTTTACTGGTGCTTTCGGCTATTTTTAATAGTGTAGCGGTCTATTTCAAAACCATGATGTCGGTGTATGTAGCAGCTGTTGTGATTTTTATAGCCTATCAAATTGCCGGCGTTTACTTTGATGATTTAGCATTTAGAAATATTGTTGTTTACGCCGACCCATTTGGCTCTGGTTCGTTAATTGATTTAACACGTTATTGGACTGTAAATGATAAAAACACAGAAGTGCTAACGCTCACAGGTGACCTTTTAGTTAACCGTATATTGTGGGTGGCAATCAGTGTTGCAATGTTTTTTGGCCTTGGAAAGCTAAGCAATCGCATAGTAACTAAAAAACAGAAGAAGCAATTTAAAGTCTCTGCTTTTGTACAAAATAAACAAGCTGCACTTATCACCAGTGCTAAAAATTATAAATCAGCGGGGGTTAGTACTAAATCTCAGCTAATAATGCGCAGTATATTCGAACTTAAACAAGTTATATTTAGCGCGCCATTTATGATTTTAGCGGGTGTAAGCATTGTAACGCTTATGATTCCTTTGTTTGCGCCTATTGGTGCTTATGGCACTACTAACTGGCCTTTAACTCAGAATATGGTCAATATTATTAGTGGTATTTCCGGTTTATTTTTGTTTGTTATTATCGCTTTTTATAGTGCTGAGCTTGTATGGCGAGAGCGACAAAGTGGCATGGGCGATATTGTTGACAGCTTTCCGGTGCATAATAGTGTTTTTTGGGTGTCAAAAATACTGGCTTTAATCGCCGCTATTTCTGGGTTGTTTCTAGTGGGAATGATACTCACAATTACAGTTCAGTTATTTAAAGGTCAATTTAATTTAGAGCTAGGACAGTATTTATTTAGGATTGTTTATTTATCGATTTTACCGTTGATTATGCTGACGGTACTTGCCTTCTTTTTGCAGATTATTAGCCCGAATAAATATGTAGGAATGGGTTTGTTTATTTTGTATTACATAGCGCAAAAAGTGATGGGTTCTTATGGGTTTGAGCACCATATGTATCATTTTTCTCAAAGCAGTAGTGTACCGTATTCTGATATAAATGGTTATGGGCACTTTTTACAAGGCGCGCATTGGTACACATTATATTGGGGCGCGTTAAGCCTTGTTTTAGCGATTGTTGGGTTTGCGTTGTGGCATCGTGGTCCTTCACAAACGCTGCGCACACGCCTGTCTATACTTCGTTATAATATGTCGTTAAAAGGGCAAGCGATTGCGGTTATTAGTGCATTAGTGTTTGTTGGTACAGGCTACAATATTTATAACAACACAAGAGTTTTGAACGAGTTTACTACGAGCGATGAGTTTCAAGACAAGCAAATAAGTTATGAGCAGCAGTTTGCACAATACAAAGACTTAGCACTACCTATGGTGACCGATGTTGACTTAACTGTTGATATTTATCCAAAAAAGCGTGCTTTAAGTGCTGTGGCAAAAATTAAATTTACTAATACCTCTAACGAGCCAATTACGCGAGTGTTAATAAGCTCACCTCAACACGCTAAAAGTTGGGATGTAGCCATGGCAGGCGGTAAGATAGTTGAAAAATTACCAGCGCTTTATTCAGCATGGTTTGAGTTTGATCAACCGCTTATGCCAAACGAAATAAGAGAAGGGCAACTGTCGGTTACTCGCGATCACAAAGGCTTTACTGATCAAGGTTCTGATACACAATTAGTTGCCAATGGCACTTTTATTAATAACTTGGAACTCCTCCCTAGCTTTGGTTATAGCCGTGGTTTACAGGTAGCTGATAAATTTGAACGCCGTAAGCATGATTTACCAGAACTTGAACGTGCCCATAAGCTAGAAGACAGTCAGTACTATACACAAAGTAATTTTGGTGCAGCTAATGGGTTTATTAACTTTAAGGCAACGGTAACAACCGACGAGTCGCAATTTGCTATTACCCCAGGGTATTTACAAAGTGAAAGTGTAAAAGACGGGCGCCGCACTTTTGTTTATGAAATGGATGCGCCTATTTTAAACTTTTATGCGGTGCTTTCGGCAGAGCTTGAAAGTAAAAAGGTTGAGCATAATGGGGTAAATATTGAGGTGTATTACCACAAAAATCATGCATGGAATATTGACCGTATGATTGAGTCAGTACAAGACTCGATAGATTACTTTACACAAGCATTTGGGCCGTATCAGCATAAACAGCTACGTATAATTGAATTTCCTAAGTATCGCTCGTTTGCACAAAGTTTTGCCAATACAGTCCCTTACTCAGAAAGCATGGGGTTTATTACAGACTTAAGAGATGAGAGTAAAGTTGACTACCCTTACTATGTTACCGCGCATGAAGTAGCGCACCAGTGGTGGGGGCATCAAGTATCGGCGGCTAATGTAGAGGGCAGTGCCGTTATGTCAGAAACGCTTTCACAATACAGTGCGCTAATGGTGCTAAGAAAACGCTTTGGCGCAGAGAAGCTACGTAAGTTTTTAAAATATGAGCTTGATAGGTACTTAATAGGGCGTACAGGGGAAGCCTTTGAAGAAATGCCACTATATAAAACACAGTCGCAACAATATCTTCATTACAATAAAGGATCAGTTGTGATGATGGCGACTTATGATCGTTTAGGTGAAAAACGTTTAAATGATGCACTCAAAGCATTTTTAAATGAATTTCAGTACCAATCAACACCATACCCAACTACGCTTGATTTACTTAGCTATTTAAAACAAGACGCAACGCAAGCTGAACAAAGCTTTATTGATGATCAGTTTAAATATATAACGCTTTATGAGCTTGAAATGAAAGAAGTGTCGGTTACCGATGATGTTGATAGCGAAGGTTTTTATACGGTAACACTGAGCGTTGAAGCAACTAAGCAGCATGCCGATGGACAAGGTGAAGAAACAGAGCAGCCGCTCGATGAGCTAATTGATATTGCATTATTTAGCGACGACCCTGAAAATTTACTAGCAGAAGACTTTGTTATTTACTCGCAAAAGCATCAAATAGTGTCTGGTACCAATACTATTGAGCTAAAAGTAAAAGAAAAACCATTATTTGCGGGGGTAGATCCTTACATTAAGCTGGTCGACAAAGACAGTAAAAATAATTTAGCTAAATTCTAACGTCTATTTATTTACTAACCACTTAAGTTGACTACTTTAAGGGCCGCATTTATGCGGCCTTTATGTGTAATAAACTGTATAAAACTTCATAGCGTTTCTACATATTCCCCACAGCTTTTTACGCTAATATTTTATGTTCTCTTATAAAGTTACCTTACTGGTATTTAGTTTATAAGGAAGAGTATGAAACCATTAATTATAGGGGCGATAGCATTAAGCCTCAGTGCTTGTTCTGCGGTAACCATTCAGCCACAGGCAACAGCAAAAATAACGAGCCAAGCTAATTTCGAAGATAGCCGCCCATTTTATTTATGGGGATTAGTGGGTGAGCAGCGGGTAGACGTAAAACAAATATGTTCAAATACACCGGTTATTCAAATGCAGTCACAACAAACGTTTAGTGATGGAGCGCTGAGTTTAATTACGCTTGGAATATACTCGCCCCATACCATTAAAGTGTGGTGCCAAGAGCAAATACTAGGGGAGACATTATGAGCATCAAGCTATTTGCAGCCGGCTGCACACTGATTATTTTAACGGGATGTACAAATATTTACTTTGATAACGGTATACAGAGCAAAGTAAGCAATAAAACGCTAAAAAGCTCACAGTGGCATCATAATTTTGCACTTGCGTTGTACGAGGGATCAGAGCCGTTAGATTTAACAACACATTGCCCACAAGGGGAGTGGCAAAGCGTTCATACGTATAAATCGTTTACTAATGGTTTAGCTGAGGTGGTTGTGAATCAAATCGGCCCAGCTTGGTACCCTAAAACAGTAGAAGTACAATGTAATAAGGTACCATTTAAAGCTAAATAATTATTTAAAATAGTTATTCGTAACGCAGTGCATCTATAGGGTTTAGTCTTGCTGCTTTAATAGCAGGGGCTAAACCAAATATAATCCCAATCATTGATGTAAATCCGAACGATAGTATTACAGCCCATGCTGGTATATATGCATCAGGCATACTAGGGACTAAAAACGAAATAAGCCCTGCGGCGCCATATCCTATAATGAGTCCTATTAAACCACCAAAGAGTGAAAGCACAACGGCTTCAACTAAAAACTGCAGCATAATAAAACCAGGTGTTGCGCCTAGTGCTTTTAATGTACCAATAACGCGTGTGCGTTCAGTTACCGACACTAGCATTATATTCATAACACCAATACCGCCAACAAGTAAGCTTATTCCAACAATACCAGCAGTAATAGCAGTAGCACTGCTGGTAAATTTATCTATTTGGGCACGAGATTTTTCAGCGGTTTCAAATTCAAAGTCGTTTTCATCTTTCTCTTTTAGTTTATGTAGTTGGCGCAATACACGGGTTATTTTTGCAAGCACTTGTTCTTCGTTAGTACCTTCATTTAACCTAAACATAATTTGCACATTAGTTTGTGTACTTCCGCCTTCTAAAGCACTCATGGTACTAATTGGAATATTAATGTAATCGTCTTGGTCAAAACCAAATAAGCTACCTTGTTTTTCAGCAACGCCAATAATTCTAAACCATTCACCACCTAGCTTTATATATTCACCTACTGGGTTTTCAGGAAGGTTTAGCTTTTCTATGATTGAAGGGCCGATAAATGCGACCCTTCTTCGCTTATCATCGTCTTCAGCACGAATAAAGCGACCAAGTTCAGGATAAGTACGATACGCTTTTTGATAGTCTTGCTCAGTACCGATAACACGCGATGAATGGCTTTTATTTCCATACTCAGCTCCCCCCGAAAAGCGCCAGGTAAACATTAGGGCAGTTAGCGTTTCAGCTTCTTTTATACGCGACTTTAAAGCTAAAAAATCGTCGTAGGTAAGCTTGGCATTTTTACCAACCATTTCGAGTTCAATACTGGTGTAAGGCTTTATTGTTGTTACATCTGGCGACATATCAGCAAGTTGATCGTTTATTTGCTTTGTAAAACCCTGCATTACTGCAACGACAGTAACTACGGCGGCAACACCAATAATAATGCCCAAGCAAGTCAGTGCGCTGCGCATTGCATTAGCTTTAATAGCTGAAAAAGCGGCTTTAGTGCCTTCCATTATGGCAAGAGCTGATTTAAACATGTTGCTTGATTCCTTCATCTTTAGTTACATCACTTACCACTTTACCGTCCACTAAACGAATTACGCGTTGGCAATGATCGGCAATTTCTTGCTCATGTGTTACTAAAATAATAGTGTGACCTTCGTTATGCAGCTCATCAAACAAATCCATAATTTCGCGGGTCGTTTTACTATCAAGATTACCTGTGGGTTCATCTCCTAATAATATATGTGGTTTTGTGACTAAAGCGCGGGCAATAGCAACACGTTGACGTTGCCCGCCCGATAGCTGGCTAGATAAATGATTAACTTTATCACCGAGACCTACCCGCTTTAGTGCTTCTAGAGCTTGTTGCTTGCGTTGTTTACTAGGAATAAAGCGATATACTAAAGGCTGCATTACATTTTCTAGTGCGGTTGCACGTGGTATTAAGTTAAAGCTTTGAAATATAAACCCGACACTTTCATTACGCTGATGAGCAAGCTCTGTCTCGGTCATACTTTTTACTAGTTTATCTTTTAAGTAGTATTCGCCACTGCTGGGTGTATCTAAACAGCCTAGTAAGTTCATTAAGGTCGACTTGCCTGAACCAGAAGGTCCTATAATCGCCACGTATTCGTTTTGCATTATATGTACGTTTACATCATCAAGTGCCTTAAATACCTCTGAGCCCATTTTGTATTGTTTATTAATATGCTCTAGCTTGATTACCGCAGACATTAGGCTTCTTCCTTGTCTGCATCTGATTTAAGTTTTACCACATCACCTTCAGTCAAAAGACTTACTGGGCGCGCAGGGCCAATAACTATTTTGTCGCCCTCATTTAAGCCGTCAGTAATTGCTTGCTCTATATCAGATGATATTCCAACAGTTACGGCAATTTTGCTAACTGTGTTGTCACTATTTAGTCGCCATACAAATGTTTTATCGTCCTCTTTTTGGATTGCTTCTATTGGAAGTTTTAAACCGTTTTCGGCAATGCTTGTTGCGATCTCTGCTCTACAACTCATTCCTGCATATAGCTGGCGCTCAGTAGTATCGAGTAATACTTTTACTTTAAATGATAAACCTTGAGAGCCGGCTTGGTTTTTAGCTGAAGTACCAATATTGATTACTGTGCCGCTAAATGGTTTATTAGGGTATGCGGCCGCATAAATATTCGCTTTTTGGTTAAGCTTAATACTCGCAATGTCGGTTTCATCAACACGCAGCTCGGCTAAAATAGCGCTTGGGTCGGCTACTAACATCAAATCAGAACCAATAATATTAGTAGTACCGGCTATAACGGTTTCACCTTCTTTAATATTTACAGATGCAAGCAAGCCGCTCATTGGAGCTCTAAATACACTTTTACTTAAGCGATCTTGCGCAATTTGTAGTGACGCTTGTGCTTGGTTATACGACTCTATTCGTGATTCAATATCGATTTTAGCCAGATCGCGTGCGCTCTCAATGTTCTCGTAGCTCTCTTGATTACCTAAACCGACATCGTATAAGTCTTTTTGTCTTTTAAGTTGGCGCTCTAGATTAGTAAGGCGTGTTCTACTATGTTTAATTTCAATCTCTGTGGCGCGAAGGATTGCTTTACTACGGGTAACTTCTGATTCAAAAGCAGTTGTATCAAGGCGCATTAACATGTCACCTTGTTTCACTCCTTGGCCTTCTTGAACAAATATTTTATCGACTCGGCCTGTCACTTCAGAGCGTAATTGCACTTGTGTATTAAAAACTAAATTACCTGAAGCCATTATTGAGTCAGCAATGTCGCCAAGCTCTACTTGAGCAATATTTACTTCGGCTTGTTTTTCATCGCCAGAGATTTGCTTTGACACAATTAGGGCTATAAATGCGCCTACAGCGAGTGTGATGATTATTGCTTTTTTCATTTTTATCTATCCGTGAATTAAGTAATACGGAGGCAATACATACCCCCATCTAGTGGTTACATTGCTGCAATGACTGCCCAAATACCAAAAATAATGATTGAAGGAAGTGCAGAGAATAGGAGTGCTTTGTTAGTTGAAAAATTAGTCCAGCATTTTAAGCCGATCATTCCCAGTGCAATGCTCCAAAAGCTAAATAAGTTTATTGATTCTAATAAGCTATAAAAAGGATGGCCAATTTCAAGTCCTATTATCAATTGGTTAATAGATGCGTAGCTAAATACGGCTTGTTGAGATATTTGATCTGTACTTGCACTTAGTACAAGAGCAATTGTGCCTAGGCTTGAAATAACAACTGGCATCATTGTCCAGGTAGAGAATCCATACCAAGCTCCGTAGCTATGTTCTGATTCAGGATCTTGTTTAGCCACAAGCATATAATAAAGTGCCATGAGTGCATTCATGATAGCCAGCGCAATTACGCCGCCAAACAGAGCAAACCAAATTTGGTTTTCTGCATTTAGCTCTATACTTTGACGAATTGCTTTTTGCTCGCCAATTGTTGCATCTATACTTGATGCTGCTACTTGCTCATTAATCAAAAACTGCATATCAACACTAGAGTAAAAAATATAAACACTAGCGATACTAGCAAGGGCAATACATATAAATGCTAACCATGACCAACCTTTGGCGTGTTCAACACCATTGAAAGCTTTACTAGGACTTATATAAATATCGAGTAGGGCGCTAAACGCGTTAGGTGATTTCATTATTATTCCTTTATACCTATTTTATGGCTAGGCAGTTATAAATGCCCAGTGACTAGGTAATAGAATAAAGGAAAATGTATGTATTGTTTTTATTCAATTGTAACGGTTTGTTAACAGATGTGAGGGGCTTGTTCAAAAACGAGAAAAGGGCCAAAAGGCCCTTCGTGTCGCAGCAAGTAACACATTCTTTCTTATAAATTAAAGTCTACAGAATAAGCAACGTAAGCTTTAATATCTGAATCATCCATATCTGTATCAGACAAACCAAAAGTAAAACCGTCTTTCGAAATTGATACACCGTAA